>NZ_BHZI01000005.1 GCF_004305975.1 Streptomyces otsuchiensis | reverse complement strand
GGGCGGCGGGGGCTCCCGGGGGCGCTCCGGACGACGCGGCGGCCGGAGCGGGGACAGCCAGAGTTCCGCCGATCGAGTGACCGAGACCGGGCACACACCGCCCGGCGGACGCACCGTCACCATCCATGGCACGGCTGTGCCGTTCGGCCCCGCCACGACGGCCCGCCACGGCGGCACGGCGAGGACGGACCGGACGGTCATGGCGTCCCCCACCGACGCGTCCCCCACCGACGCGCCCGTGCCGGACGGCTCGCCCGGCCCTCCCGGCGACACCAAGGCCGAGGCCAAGCCGGCGACGGCGAAGCCGAAGGCCGCCGCGAGGACGGCCAACGGGCGGCGGAAGCGAACCGGCAGCGGCAGCGGCACGGTCCGCACGGAGCCGCGCGCCGCAACGGCGCCGCCCCGCGGTGGCACGAGCGGCACCACCGCCGACCGAACCGGCAAACGTGCCGCGCAGAAAGGTCGTTCGGGCTCGCGGACCACGACCGGGCCGACGGTGCGCCCCGGGACAGCCGACGACCGGACCGGCGCCCTGGACCCGAAGGGCAGAAAGGGAAAGAGGAGCGGCAAGGCAAGCGGGGACAACCCGGTCGGGAGAGCCCCGGCATCCGCGACGACGGACGGCGCGGCGGGCGCGAAGACCACGAGGAGGGGTGAGGCGCCGGGGACCCGCGAGTCCTCCCGAAGGGACCGCCGCCCCGCGACAGCCCCCGCTGTCCCCGGCACCGATCGCACCCCGCGCGCCCCGCGCAACGGCCGGGCGGACCGGGCGGACCGCGATCCTGTGTCGACGGCGACGCGTTCCGGCGAGGGGTCACGGCCGTCGGCGTCGGCGCCCACCGAGCCCCGGCGGGCCAGGGGCGCGCGCCGAGCCGAACGCAAGGCGGAACGCGCCGCGAGCAAGGCGACCGGGAAGGCCGAGAAGGCCGAGAAGGTCAGGAAAGCCGAGAAGACGGCCACGGCCGACCTCGCGGACAAGGCCGAAGACGCGGGGAGGGCGAAGAGAGCCGGCAAGGCGAAGAATGCGAAGAAGGCTGAGAAGCCCGACAAGGCCGGCGCCCGGAAGTCCACGCGGACCGGCCGGGCCGTGGCGCGTGCCGCCGCCGGAGCCGCGACGGAGGCCGAGCCGGCACCGGCACCCGCCACCGACGCGTCCGCCGACACCTCCGAGCGGACCGCCGAAGCCGACGACCTGTACGGCGACGACTTCCCCGACGATCCCGAGGATCCGGACGCGGCGCGCACTCCGGTCCACGCCTTCGACGCGCTCTATCTGCGCCACGCCGGCCCGATCGGCCAGCAGGCGTATCTGCTGTGCGGGCGGCGTGACACCGCCGCCCACGCCGTGGCCTACGGATTCCGGCGGGCGTGGGAGCAGTGGCCGGAGGTCGCGGTGGACCGCGACCCGGCGGGCTGGGTGCGGGCGGCGGCGTACGAGTACGCGCTGTCGCCGTGGCACTGTCTGCGCCCCTGGCGTCGCAGGCCGCGTGCGACCGGCGGGAGCCGGGACGACCAGGCGCTGCTGGACGCGCTGCTGCGGCTGCCCGCCAACTACCGGCGGGCCTTGGTGCTGCACGACGCGCTGGGCATGGGGCTGGCGGCGACGGCCGCCGAGTCGGAGTCCACGACGGGAGCGACGGCGGCGCGCATCCGTCGCGGGCGTCACGCGCTGGCGGAGGAGTTGCCGCGGCTGGCGGCGGCTCCGCCGGAGGGCCGCCGTGAGGTGCTCGGCCTGATGCTGGAGGACCTCACGGAGTCGCAGCCGGTCCGGCCGTTGCCCGCGTCCCGGGCGCGGCTGGTCAGTGAGCGGTCGAGCCGCCGCCGGGTGCGGGCGTCGGTGCTGCTGGTGCTGTCGGTCACCGGGACGATCGCGCTGAGCGTGACCGGCGGCTGAACGGCCGGGAACGCCCGCGGACATGACGGAGCCCGCTCCCACCCGTGTCGGTGGGAGCGGGCTCCGTCAGTGGTGGCTCACCGCGTGGCAGCGGCGGGCCGGTTGTCCGGCGGTCAGCCGCCGAGCACCTCGCGGGCGAGGCGGGCGGTCTCGGACGGGGTCTTGCCGACCTTGACGCCTGCGGCCTCCAGGGCCTCCTTCTTGGCCTGCGCCGTGCCGGAGGAGCCGGAGACGATGGCGCCGGCGTGGCCCATGGTCTTGCCCTCGGGTGCGGTGAAGCCGGCCACGTAACCGACGACCGGCTTGGTGACGTTGGCCTTGATGAAGTCGGCGGCACGCTCCTCGGCGTCGCCACCGATCTCGCCGATCATCACGATGAGGTCGGTGTCGGGGTCGGCCTCGAACGCCTGGAGGGCGTCGATGTGGGTGGTGCCGATGATCGGGTCACCGCCGATGCCGACGCAGGTCGAGAAGCCGATGTCCCGCAGCTCGTACATCATCTGGTAGGTCAGGGTGCCGGACTTCGACACCAGACCGATGCGGCCGGAGTTGGTGATGTCGGCCGGGATGATGCCCGCGTTGGACTGGCCGGGGGTGATCAGACCGGGGCAGTTGGGGCCGATGATCCGGGTCTTGTTGCCCTTCTTGCCGGCGTAGGCCCAGAACTCCGCGGTGTCGTGGACCGCGATGCCCTCGGTGATCACCACGGCGAGCGGGATCTCGGCGTCGATCGCCTCGATGACCGCGCTCTTGGTGAACTTCTCCGGTACGAAGATGACGGTGACGTCGGCGCCGGTGGCCTCGACGGCCTCCTTCACGCCGCCGAAGACCGGGATGTCCGTGCCGTCGAAGTCGACGCTGGTGCCCGCCTTGCGCGGGTTGACGCCACCGACGATGTTGGTGCCGGAGGCGAGCATCCGCCGGGTGTGCTTCTGGCCCTCGGAGCCGGTCATGCCCTGGACGATGACCTTGGATTCCTTGGTGAGGAAGATAGCCATGGTGTGTGTGACCTCGTCCTTTACTTGGCCGCAGCCAGCTCGGCGGCCTTGTCGGCCGCGCCGTCCATGGTGTCCACCTGCTGCACCAGCGGGTGGGCGGCGTCGTTCAGGATCTGCCGGCCCAGCTCGGCGTTGTTGCCGTCCAGACGCACCACGAGGGGCTTGTTGACGTCCTCGCCCTTGGACTTCAGCAGCTCCAGCGCCTGCACGATGCCGTTGGCCACGGCGTCACAGGAGGTGATGCCACCGAAGACGTTGACGAAGACGGACCGGACGTCCGGGTCGCCGAGGATGATCTCCAGGCCGTTGGCCATGACCTCGGCCGACGCGCCGCCGCCGATGTCCAGGAAGTTGGCGGGCTTGACGCCGGAGTGCTTCTCGCCGGCGTAGGCCACCACGTCGAGGGTGGACATGACCAGGCCCGCGCCGTTGCCGATGATGCCGACCTGGCCCTCGAGCTTCACGTAGTTGAGGTTCTTGGCCTTGGCCGCGGCCTCCAGCGGGTCCGCGGCGGCCTTGTCCTCAAGGGCGGCGTGGTCCGGCTGGCGGAACTCGGCGTTGGCGTCCAGGGACACCTTGCCGTCGAGCGCGACGATCTTGCCGTCGCCGGTCTTGACCAGCGGGTTGACCTCGACCAGGAGGGCGTCCTCCTTGACGAAGACGTCCCACAGCTTCTGCAGGGCGGCGACCACCTGGTCGACGACCTCGGCCGGGAACTTGGCGGCCTCGGCGATCTCGCGGGCCTTGGCCTCGGTCACACCGTCGACGGCGTCGACCGGGATCTTGGCCAGCGCCTCGGGCTTGGTCGCGGCCACCTCCTCGATGTCCACACCGCCCTCGACGGAGGCCATGGCCAGGAAGGTGCGGTTGGTGCGGTCCAGCAGGAAGGAGGCGTAGTACTCCTCCGCGATGTCCGCGGTCTGGGCCAGCATCACCTTGTGGACCGTGTGGCCCTTGATGTCCATGCCCAGGATCGAGCCGGCCTTCGCCACGGCGTCGTCCGGGTCGGAGGCCAGCTTGACGCCTCCGGCCTTGCCGCGCCCGCCGACCTTCACCTGCGCCTTGACGACCGCGCGACCGCCAAGGCGCTCGGTCACCTCGCGGGCCGCTTCCGGCGTCTCGATGACTTCACCGGCAAGCACCGGCACGTCATGCTTGGCGAAGATGTCCCTCGCCTGGTACTCGAACAGGTCCACGCGTGTCCGTCCTCAATCAGTGGTCTCGCGGTCGTATTCAGCGTGGGCGTGCCGCGTGACCGCGATATCAGGCCCGCGGCAGGTCCGCAGGGCAGCGTATCGGGGGCTCCGCGACACCTCCTAAAATCCACGTCACACATACGTGGTGAGTCCTGTCACAGCACTTCCCGGCGGCAGCCGCCTTCCGTACCCTGCCCCACCGCTTCGAGAAGTGCGAACACACCGCTCCCACCTGCCTGTTCGCACCCCGCGACCGCGCGGCCACACCCCGTTCCGGACGCGCTCCGGGCCCCTCAGGGCTCCGGAACGGGCAGTGGGCGCTTCTCGATCGCGGCGGCCATGATGTCGGGAAAGAGATCCGGTGTGCAGGCGAACGCCGGCGCTCCCAGCTCCGCGAGCGCCGCCGCGTGCTCCCGGTCGTACGAGGGGGCGCCCTCGTCGGAGAGAGCCAGCAGCGTCACGAACTGCACCCCGGCGGACTTCATCGCCGCGACCCGCTTCAGCATCTCGTTGCGTATGCCGCCCTCGTAGAGGTCGCTGATCAGCACCACCACCGTCTCGGCGGGCCGGGTGATCTGCGACTGGCAGTACGCCAGCGCGCGGTTGATGTCGGTGCCACCGCCGAGCTGGACCCCGAAGAGGACGTCCACCGGATCGTCGAGGTCGTCGGTGAGGTCCACGACGTTGGTGTCGAAGACGACCAGCCGGGTGGAGATGGAGCGCATCGACGCCAGCACCGCCCCGAAGACCGACGCGTAGACCACGGAGGCCGCCATCGACCCGGACTGGTCGATGCAGAGGATGACGTCCTTCTTCACCGACCGGCCGGCCCGCCCGTAGCCGATCAGCCGCTCAGGAACGATCGTGTTGTGCTCCGGCAGGTAGTTGTGCAGGTTGGCGCGGATGGTGCGGTTCCAGTCGATGTCCTGGTGCCGGGGACGCCGGACCTTGGCGGAGCGGTCCAGCGCGCCGGTGAGCGTCGCCCTGGTCCGGGACGCCAGCCGCTTCTCCAGCTCGTCGACGACCTTGCGCACCACCAGCCGCGCCGTCTGCTTGCTGGCCTCGGGGATCGCACGGCCCAGGGACATCAGCGCGCCGACCAGATGGACGTCGCCCTCGACGGCCTCCAGCATCTCCGGCTCGGCCAGCAGGGTGTCGAACCCCAGGCGGTCGATCGCGTCGCGCTGCATCACCTGCACCACCGAACTGGGGAAGTAGGTGCGGATGTCGCCCAGCCAGCGCGCGAGCTTCGGCGCGCTGCCGCCCTGACCGGCGCGCCGGCCGAGGCCGGGGGCCTCGCCGTAGACGGCCTCCAGGGTGCGGTCCATGGCGAGGTCCCGGCCGGTCAGTTCGACGCCCGTCCCGTCCGCGCCACCTCCCTCACCGAGCACCAGCCGCCAGCGGCGCAGCCGCTCCGCCTCGCTGCCGCCCGCGGGCACGGCGTCGGTGGCGGTGGGATCGGTGGCGGTGGGTTCGGTGGCGGTGGGATCGGTGGTCACACCGGCGGTGGTCATGAGGAGGCTCCGATCGGGGCGACGGCCGGGGCGGCAGCCGGAGAGGAGGCGGTGGTCGTGGATCGATCGGTGGGAGAGGGGGTGACGGAAGGAGTGGCCGGCGGGGTGCCCAGCAGCAGCCGCAACACCGGCAGCACCGCGTCGGCCCGCGCGGTGTCCGGCTCTTCGCCGAAGCCCGGGAAGTGGCCACGAGCCGCCACCGTGCCGGTGCCGCGCCCCGGCCCACGGCGTGCCAGTTCACCGACCGACCGGCGGACGCCGGAGTCGAAGGCGGTGAACGTCCGCCGCAGCAGCGGCAGCACGTCCTCGAAGGAGTCGCGCGGGACCGCCGACAGCCAGGCGTCGAGCAGGCCGAGCAGCCGCTCGTCGTGGACCAGCAGCAGCCCGCCGCCGGCCAGGAAGCCCTCCACCCAGCCCGCTGCCTGCGCGGGTGGGTTGCCGGGTGAGAGTTCCAGGCCCATCAGCCGCTCGGCGTCCTCCTCGGGCAGCTCGCCCTCGTCCAGCAGCAGCCGGGCGGCCCGGCCGCGCAGCAGCGCCGGGGTGGCCTGGCGCTCGGTGAGCCGGCGCAGCGCCGCGCGCCAGCGTCCGCGCAGCTCCTCGTCATCGAGCAGGCCGATGGCGCTGTGCGCGGACTCGATGTGTCCGCGCAGCTCCGCGGCGCCGGCGGCGTCCAGCCCGGAGGATGCGGGCGCGAGCCCGACGCAGACCCGCTCGGCGAGCCCCTCCGCCACCCGCCGCAGGGCGGCGCCGCCGGTGGCCCGCACGTCGCCGTAGCGCACCGAGCGCACCAGTGCGGGCAGCGCGGCGGCGAGCCGTCCGACGTCGCTGTCGAGGGCGGCGCGGTCCGCGAGAGCGCGCATCACCTCCGGCAGCGCCTCGTCGAGCCCGGCCAGCAGACAGCTCTCCGCGAGGGTGGTGAGCTCCGCGAGGGTGGTGGCCTCGGCGGCGTCCGACCGGGCTCGGGCGCCGGCCGCGTGCTCGACCGTGGTGCCCCAGACCCCGGCCTCGGCGACCCGGACCGCCAGTTCGGGCTGCCATTCCAGCCGCCAGCGCTCGCGGAACGTGCCCGTGCCCGAGCCGTTGGCGCGCCGGCCCCAGGGCACGGAGAGCATGCCGAGCCGGTAGAGGAGCCTGCTGCGGGCGGCGTCGTTCTCCTTGCGGAGGTCGAGGTCGAGCTCGCGTTCCCCGGCCTCGGGCTTGAGCCGGAGCGAACGCTGCAACGCGGTGAGGTCGCGCTGGAGCGGCACGGCGGGTGCGGCGTCGGGCACCTCCCCCAGGACGTCACCAACGATCAGCCGGTCCTGGATCAGTGCCAGCGGGACGTCCGAGCCCTCGCACATCACCGACCGGACGGCGTCGAGTGTCTCGCCGAGGCCCGCCAGCGGCCGGCCACGCATCACCGCGAGCGTCTCCGCGAGACGCACGGCCTCGATCACATGGGCGGAGGAGATCGGCCGGCCCTCGTCGCGGAACAGGCCGGCGATCTTGGTCATCCAGCGGGCGATCGGCCGGTCGGCGCTGTCGAAGAGGTGTCCGTACCAGCCCGGGGAGTCGATCCCGGCTCCGTAGCCGCTGGCCCGCCCCAGTCGGCGGTGTGTCCAGGGCACCCAGGTGACCTCGGTCCTGACCTTGGGCAGGCCCTTGAGCAGGGCGCGGTCGGCGGTGACGGTGCGCTGTTCCCGGAGGGCCGGGACGTGCCAGGCGCCGCAGACGACGGCGACCGCCTCGTCTCCGAACTCCTTGCGGGCCTCGCGCAGCCGCAGCCGCATATGGGCCTCGCGGGCCGGGTCGCGACGGTGGCCGCCGTCGCCGTGGGCCGCGCGCAGCTCCGTCATCGCCTCTTCCACGGCGGTGAACGGGGCGATCGGGTCATCGGCGTCGCCACGGTGCTCGACGACGTCCTCCCACCAGCGTTCCGGGTCGTCGTACCCGGCGGCCTCGGCGAGCACGGCCAGGGGGTCGATCCGCAGGACCTCGCCGCCCTCCGGCTGCCCGGCCCCGGGCACGGCGGGCTGTTCGGCGTCGCCGTCCCCAACGCCCTCCCCATCGCCCTCGCCGTCTCCTGGGGCGGGCTCCGGCGCGGTACCGGTGGCTTCGTCCTCCGTCCGGTCCGGCTCGGCCAGGGTGTGCGCCGCCGGCAGGTCGATGAAACGGACGGGCACCCGGTTGTCCAGGGCCCAGCGGATGGCGATCCACTCCGGGGAGAAGGAGGCGAGCGGCCAGAACGCCGCCCGGCCGGTCTCCTGGGTGGCGTGCGCCACCAGCGCCACGGGCGGCACCATCCCCTTGTCGGCGGCCAGTTCCACCACGGCGTCGGCCTCGGGCGGGCCCTCGACGAGCAGCACCGACGGCCGGCGCGCCTCCAGGGCGGCCCGCACGGCGCGGGCCGAGCCGGGGCCGTGGTGGCGGATACCGAGAAGCAGCGGCCCGGCGGTCATGCGCCCACCCCGTGCGGGCGGTCGGAGGCGGCCTCGCGGGCGGCACGGTAGAAGTCCTTCCAGCCGTCCCGCTCGCGGACCACGGTCTCCAGGTACTCCTGCCAGACCACCGCGTCGGCGGCCGGATCACGGATGACGGCGCCCTGGATGCCCGCGGCGACGTCGGCGGCGCGCAGCACGCCGTCGCCGAAGTGCGTGGCGAGGGCGATGCCGTTGGTGACGACGGAGATGGCCTCGGCGGTGGAGAGGGTGCCGGAGGGCGACTTGAGCTTGGTCCGGCCGTCCGAGGTGGCACCGTTGCGCAGCTCACGGAAGACGGTGACCACGCGGCGGATCTCGTCGATGCCGTCCGGCGCGGGCGGCAGCCGGAGGGAACGGCCGAGCTGGTCGACGCGGCGGGAGACGATCTCCACCTCGGCCTCGGCGGTGGCGGGCAGCGGCAGCACCACGGTGTTGAAGCGGCGGCGCAGGGCGCTGGAGAGTTCGTTGACGCCCTTGTCGCGGTCGTTGGCGGTGGCGATGAGGTTGAAGCCGCTGACGGCCTGGACCTCGTCGGCCAGTTCCGGCACGGGCAGGGTCTTCTCCGAGAGGATGGTGATCAGGGTGTCCTGCACGTCCGCCGGGATTCGGGTGAGTTCCTCGACGCGGGCGATCATGCCGTCCGACATGGCCCGCATCACCGGGCTGGGCACCATCGCCTCGTGGCTGGGGCCCTTCGCCAGCAGCTGGGCGTAGTTCCAGCCGTAGCGGACCGCCTCCTCGGAGGTGCCCGCCGTTCCCTGCACCAGCAGGGTGGAGTCGCCGCTGACGGCGGCGGCCAGGTGCTCGGAGACCCAGGTCTTGGCGGTACCGGGGACGCCGAGCAGCAGCAGCGCGCGGTCGGTGGCAAGAGTGGTGACGGCGACCTCCACGATGCGACGCGGGCCCACGTACTTGGGTGTGATGACGGTGCCGTCGGGCAGGGTGCCGCCGAGCAGGTAGGTGGCGACGGCCCACGGCGAGAGCTGCCAGCGTTCCGGGCGGGGCCGGTCGTCGGCGGCGGCGAGCGCCTTCAGTTCGTCGGCGAAGGCGTCCTCGGCGTGCGCACGCAGCACTGCCTTCCCGTTGGCTTCGGCACTCATGGGTTCCCCCTCTGGTGGGCGGCGCGTGCGGTGGGTCGGGCGCGGCCGCGATGGTCCGGCATAGCCGGAAAAACGGTGACCGAGGGTTACAGGCAGCGCGGAACACCATGTGCTCCACGTCACCGGCATGGCCGTCGATCGCTGAAGGACACTCTGCACGCGGCCACTGACAATCTCGCTGCCCGGAGAGATCTGACGGGGCGACGAATGACCCCTGAACCCATGTGCCGCAAGGGCAACGAGGATTGTGGAATCTCTGTGGACCGCCTCGTGCGACGGCCGGTTGTCAGTGGCCGGGCCTAGCGTTCGGTGCATGACGGGAGAACAGGTCCGCTGGTCAGCGGAACAAGTGTTGGGGCTTGCCCCTGACGCAGCGTCACGCAAGGCGGGCATCAAGCTCTCCGCGCCGGGCCCGTGGTCCGGGGCGGCGCGGCGGGGTGACTCCTTGTGGGGGCTGTGCAAAGGCAGTGGCAGCAAGCCGTACATGACGGCGGTCGATCTGGCCGACACGGCGGTGCCCGGGTACAAGTGCAGTTGCCCGAGCCGGAAGTTCCCCTGCAAGCACGCCCTCGGGCTGTTGCTGCTGTGGGCACAGGACAGTGCGGGGACCGCGGTGGTCAGCGGTCCCGAGCCACCGGAGTGGGCGGAGAAGTGGCTGGCCGGCCGCAGACAACGGGCCGAGGCCGGGGCCGCGTCGGGGGCCGGGGCACCGCCGGTCGACGAGAAGGCCGCCCGCAAGCGCGCCGAGCGGCGCTCGCAGCGCATCGCCGACGGCGCCTCCGAACTGGAGCGGCGGCTCGGCGACCTCGTGGACGGCGGACTGGCCGGCGCCGAACGGCTCGGCTACGCGGCCTGGAACGACATGGCCGCGCGGATGGTCGACGCCCAGGCGCCGGGCCTCGCCGCCCGCGTCCGGGAGCTGGCGGCGATCCCCTCCTCGGGCCCCGGCTGGCCCTCCCGGATGCTGACCGAGTGCGCGCTTCTGCATCTGCTCGTCCGGGCGTATCCACGGGTCGACGAACTGCCCGACTCCCTGGCCGCCACGGTTCGCTCACGGGTGGGCGTCCCCGTCGACTCCGCCGCGCTGATCGCGGAACACAGCGGTGCGGGCACCCTGGTGCGCGATCACTGGCTGGTCCTGGCGATGAAGGACACCCAGGAGGAGCGGCTGACGGTCCGCCGGATCTGGCTGCGGGGGCGTCGCGAGGGCCGCACCGCGATGCTGCTGTCGTTCGGCGCCGCGCAGCGGACACCCGAACTGGCGCTTCCGCCCGGCTCGGAGTTCGACGCCGACCTCGCGATCTACCCGGGCGGCGGCCAGCTGCGGGCCACGATCGCCACCCACCACGGCCCCCTCGCCTCCAGCGGCGCCACGCCGCCGGGGACGACCCTGGCCGCGGCGCTCGCCGAGTACGGCGGGGCGCTGGCGGAGGACCCCTGGCTCAGCAGCCGCCCGGTGGTGCTCGCAGCGGTCACACCGATACCCGGCGAACGCGGGGCGACGGACGATCCGGTGACGGCCGGTGACACCGGCTGGCGGCTGGCGGACACGGAAGGGGCGGCCGTCCCGCTGCGCTGTTCCGGTGAGAAGAGCTACTGGCGGCTCGCCGCCGCTTCGGGCGGAGCGCCTGTGACGGTCTTCGGGGAGATCGGCGCCGACGGCTTCCGCCCCCACACGGTCTGGTCCGACGGAGAGGCGGTAGAGCTGTGACAACGGCCGAGAGCACGACAGCCGGAGGACCGGCCGCGGCGGAGACGGCGAGGATGACGTGCGCCGCTCCCACCGGTGACGCGGACTCCGCCACAGACGGGGGGACGGCCACGGCGGAGTGGGACGAACTGGTCGGCGCCGCCCTGCTGGGGCGCGAACGGCGGGCCCTGCCCGGCGGTTCCGGCCCGGCCCTGCTGGTACTGGCCGCCGTCCGCACCGTGCGGGGCCGCGCCGGGCTCACTCCGGCAGCGGCCACCGGTGCTCCGGAGCCGGCCGGCGCCGACCCCCGTCCCCCCTTGCCACGGGCGGCGGCGCTCCGGCTGACCCATCTGGTGCGGTACGCCCTGCGGAGCACCGCCGCCCGCGGCTGGAACACGACGGGCGGAGACCTCGCGGCGCTGGCGCCGGAGTGGCTGGAGATCGCCAACGAACAGGGATACCGGCCCCCGCCCTGGCAGATACCCGAGCTGCTGGACGCCGCCCGGCATCGCACGGACCTGCGGGCGGCGGTCCTGACCTTCGCGGGACCGCGCGGCCTGTGGCTGGCCGCGCTGCGCCCCGAGTGGCGGTTCGCGCTGCGTGCCGCACCGGCCGGGACGGCTACGGCCGCCTCCGGCTCCGGTCAGCCGGGCTCGAAGGGCTCGGACGGCTCCGACGGCCCGGACGGCGCGGACCGGGCCGAACGGCAGCGGCGGCTGTGGGAGGAGGGACTGTTCGCCGAGCGGGTCGGCGCGCTGACCGCGCTGCGCGCCGCCGACCCGGAGGCGGGGCGCGAACTGCTCGTCTCCACCTGGTCCCAGGAGCGGGCCGAGGACCGGCTGATGTTCCTCGACGCGCTCCGCGAGGAGCTGTACCCGGGGGACGAGCCCTTCCTGGAGGCGGCGCTGACCGACCGCGGCAGGACGGTTCGGGCCACCGCCGCCGAACTGCTCTCCGTGCTCCCCGGGTCGGCCCTGGCCGGGCGCATGGCCGTCCGTGCCGGCGCCTGCGTCGCCCTGGACCGCACCGGTGCGTACTCGACGGACACCCTGGTCGTCGAACCGCCGCCGGAGTGCGACGCGGCGATGACCAGGGACGGCGTGGTGGCGAAGCCCCCGCAGGGCCGAGGGGAGCGGTCCTGGTGGCTGACGCAGGTGGTGGAGGCCGCCTCGCTGGGGCGGTGGAGCGCGCACCTGGGCGGGCGGACCCCGGAGGAGATCGTCGCCCTGCCCGTCGCCGACGACTGGCGGGACGACCTGCACGCCGCGTGGTCCCGGGCGGCGGTGCACCAGCGCGACGCCGCCTGGGCGCGGGCTCTGCTCGGCCCGCCGGACGCCCCTGTCGCCGAGGCGGCGGACCGTGCCGCGACGCTGCTGTCACTGATGCCCCCGGCGGACAGAACCGCGTGGGCCACCGGTTTCATCTCGGCCAAGGGCCTGACCGACGCCTATCGGGTCCTGGCCGACTGCCCGACCCCCTGGCCGCCGCCGCTCGCGAAGGCTGTGATGGGCGGCTTCCACGCGGCGCTGCGGCGCGGGGCCTCGCACCCGAACCACTACTCCGGGGTGCTGGGACTCGCCCAGCAGCACCTGGATCCGGCCGTCGGCCGCGCCCTGCTGAGCGTGCTGATACCGGAGGCGGACCGCGCGGTCGAGGTCGAGGCGGAGGCCGCGGAGAAGGCCCGGCGGGAGGCCGCCGCGGCGGCCGGTGACGCGTCGCAGCCCGCGCCGAGGCGCGGCGGCGGGCCGACTCGCGGCGAGCAGTGGGCGGCGGCGTTCCGCCAGCTGGCCGACACCCTGGAGCTGCGGGAGGTGATGCGCGCCGAGCTGGAAACCCGCCCGGCCCGCTGAAGCAGCGCCGGGCGGAGGCCGCTCACGCGGCGCCCGCCCGGCGTCCGGCCACAGGGGTGACCCTCGACCGGGACGTGTGACGACGGCTGCGCGGTCAGGCGGCCCGGGCGTGTGCCCGCACCCACGCCACGACATCGCCGGTGGGCGCCCCCGGCGTGAAGATCTCGGCGACACCCTGCTGCTTGAGCGGTGCGATGTCACCCTCGGGGATGATCCCGCCCCCGAAGACCGTGATGTCGGCGGCGTCACGCTCCTTCAGCAGCTCGATCACCTTGGCGAAGAGCGTGTTGTGCGCTCCGGAGAGGATCGACAGCCCGATGGCGTCGGCGTCCTCCTGGATCGCGGTGTCCACGATCTGCTCCGGGGTCTGGTGGAGCCCGGTGTAGATGACCTCCATGCCAGCGTCCCGCAGCGCACGGGCGATGACCTTGGCTCCCCGGTCATGCCCGTCGAGTCCCGGCTTCGCGACCACGACACGGATCGGACCCGACACATCCATCTCTACCTCCCAAGCCCCGGCCACAGTGCCGAGTGAACGCGCGTTAGCAACAGCATCTCGCACGGCGGGGCGTTCGCGATACGCACAGAGGGGGAAATCACACGGCTGTCGACCGACGATGACGTTCGGTAGCCGGTCGGCGGCACCGGCCGGCGACGGTGGCGGTGGCGGTGACCGAACGGGCGAAGCGGGCGCAGTCCGGCAGCCGGGCACCGAACGGCCCACACCCACACCCGGGGCGGCCGGTCACGAAAACTGCACAGTCGAGAGAAGACCCGGAAACGCCGGACCGCTCCGCGACCGCCGACGCGACCAGCGGATCGGCGCCACCGGGCGACCGCACGGAGATACGGAAAGACGCCGCATGTTCGAACATTAATCGAATGTCCAGTGGAACACTCATGGCCGGTCCCGCGAAAGACGACCGAATGCCCGTTTCCTGCCCCGGCGAAGCCCCGGGAAGATTGTGAGTGCCGCATACCGCCGGGTACAGTCGCCGCACTGCAGCCGCCGGGGCCACGCCCCGCTCCTGTCGTCGAGCCGGAAGGCGTGGTCGGTGAACGATCGTCACCCGTCGGGGAACACGTACCCGACTGGAACAGCTGGCGATGTCGGCCACCCCTCACAGGGGTACTCCTCCGACTATTCTGCTTATACCCACGCCACTTACGATCACTCCTTCTCCTCCGGGCACAGCTCCGCGCAGGACGCCTACGGGCAAGGTCAGTCGTACGGGCAGGAGTTGGGTTACGGAGGCGACGGCTACGGCACCGCCCCCACCTACGGGCACGGGGACGGCTACGGTCCCGACCTGCTGGGCCAGGACCCTTACGCCCCCGACGCCCTGGGCGGCACGCACGCCCAACAGGGCCAGTACGGCGGGCAGCAGGCGCACGACCCCTACGGCCAGGACCCGTACGGTCAGGCCGCCGCCTACGACAGCGGCACCTACGCCACCACCAGCTGGGACCAGACGCCCGCACACGGAACCCCCGTTGCCGCACAGCACTTCGGCGGCTACGACTCCGGAGCCGAGGGCTCGTACGAGGGCACCTACGACGCCACGCACGGCGCCCAGCACGGCGGCTGGGACGGGACGGACCACGCAGGGCAGCAGCAGTGGGGCGGCGGCGCGCCGGCCTCGGGCCACGCGACGGGAGCGGACCACGTCTCCCCGACCGCGCGGACGGCGGACTGGGAAGCCCCGGACTGGGAGTCGCACGGCTGGGACAACCGGCAGACGGCGCACGACATCCCCGCGCACGACATCCCCGCCCAGGGCGGCGCCGACCAGCACGGAACCGACCCGGCCGGCACCGACGGGTACCCCGACTGGGACACCGAAGCCCGCGCTCTCGCCGAGGGCTCGACCGGCGAGTACGACGACCGCGCCCCGGACTCCCACGGCGGACAGAGTTTCGACCACGACCAGTACGGCGACCACAGCGGCCACGGCGACTACCGCCGGCAGGACTTCGACGGGCAGCCCTTCGACGGGCAGCCCTTCGACGGGCAGCCCTTCGACGAGCGTGGCGCCGAGGCGCACGGCACCCGGGCAGCCGACGCCGACACGGAGTCCGGTGTCGACGCCCGGGCCCCGTACGACGACGCGCCCGTCCTCGTCGGGCCGGCAGACGGTGACCGGGGCCGCGGCGGGCTCGACGTCGCCGCGCCGCCGGCCAACCGCCGGGCCCGGCGCCGCCCCAAGCCGAAGCGCTCCGCTCTGCTGACCGTCGCGGCTCCGTCCCTGTGCGTGCTCGGCGTCACCGCCGTGGCCGCCTCGGCGATCACCACGCCGGACGACTCCTCGCAGTCCGAGGACGACCTCCCGCTGGCCGCCGGTGGCGAGGAGGAGGCGGCGGCCGCCGCGGAGGCCGCCGCCGCACGGACCATGGCCGCCAACGAGCGGTTCGACACTCAGCTCGAAGGACTGACCGCCGCCGCCGACGACTACGCCGACCGCGCCAGCCGTACCCAGGGCCGGATGGACCTGGAGGAGAGGAAGGCCGAGGAGCAGGCGGAGGCGGAGCGCGAGGCCGCCCGGCAGGAGGAGCTGCGGCCGAAGTTCTTCGTCCCCGTCGACCAGCGCGGGCTGAGCGCCAGCTACGGGCAGGCCGGCATCAACTGGATGTCGCTGCACACAGGGATCGACTTCCCCGTCAGCCACGGCACCCCGGTCAGGGCGGCCACCGACGGGACCGTCCGCACACTGGTCAACCCGTCCTACGGGAACCTGGCGATCGTCACCGCCGCCGACGGGACCGAGACCTGGTACGCCCATCTGAGCAGCCACGTCTACTACTCGGGCCACGTCCAGGCGGGCACCGTGATCGCCTACTCGGGCAACTCGGGCACCTCCACCGGCCCGCACCTCCACTTCGAGGTCCGGCCCGGGGGCGGCTCCGCCGTCGACCCGTCCGCCTGGCTGCGCGGCAAGGGCCTCTCCCCCAACTGACCCGGGCGCGCACGCATTCGCCCGGCCTCCCCGGCGTCGCCGGTGACCCACCGGGGTCGTCCCACGCACGGCCACCCCACCCGTGCGCCGCGCGTCGCCGACGCCGACGCCCAGCGGCCCAGCGGCCCTCGTGACGATCGGGCGCCCAACGACAGGGAGCGGGGTACCGGCCACGGCCGGTACCCCGCTCCCTCTGTCGTGCCGGTCGTCAGCTGGACCGGCGCAGCACCGTCTGCGCGACACCGATCGCGCCGACCGGGGCCAGTGCCATGAAGACGTAGTCCATGGCCTCCGCGCCTTCGGTCCACACATCGGTCAGGGCGCCGATGTTCTTGATGAAGATCGAGAAGGCGCCGTCGCCGTTGGCGACCGTCAGGCCGGTCTGCTGCTCCAGGAAGGCGATCTCGGGGGCGGAGAGTGACAGGCCCGACAGCTCGTCGGCCATGAAGATCGCGCCGCCGTAGAGGGTGCCGAGGTAGACCGCGCCGAGCGCGAGGACCGCGCCGACGATGTAGGCGACCCAGTTCCGCTTCGCCATGAAGGCCGGACCGAGACCGACCACGACGCCGATGAGGACCGCGACCCATCCGATCTGGGTGACCTCGCCGGTGCTCTCGTCCGTCATCGCGTTGTAGAGCGCGCCGTAGGCGAAGAAGCAGATCACGGCGGCGACCAGGGCCGCGCCGAGGGCGAACAGCAGGTTCTGCGGCGGGCCGCCGGCGCTGTCGTCGCCCGAGTCACCCGGGGCACCCGGCGCGCCACCGGGCTGCGGGTAGCCGTAACCGGGCTGGGGCGCGCCCTGCTGGTCCTGCTGGGGGTAGCCGTAGCCGGGCTGCGGAGCCGTCTGCGGCTGGCCGGGGTAGCCGTAACCCGCCTGGCCGGGAGCGCCCTGCGGCGGCTGGCCGGGCGCCTGGCCCGGGGCGGCGGCCTGCTGCGGCGCGCCGTAGGCCGGCTGCTGGGGCGGAGGCTGCTGGGCGAATCCGGGCGGCGGCGTCTGCGGCGCGCCGAAGCCGGGCTGCCCGCCGTTCCCCGGCTGCTGCGGGTCCTGTCCGTTCCCGCCGGTGGGTGGCTGCTGCCAGGGCTGGCTCATGGTCTGTTTCCCCCTGCGCTGAGCGCGCGGTCTGAAGGTCCTGGTCCCCGGTCGTGGTCCTGGAGGCATCCGTTCGAAAGGTGCCGAACGCAGCTAACCCCGTGCGGGTTGCTCCGGACAAGCGGTTTCGCCGCACTGTGACATGACTCGTACATCCGTACGGGCCGTCAGGTGGAGGGCCGGTCAGTGCCAGCAGCCGGCCCGGTCCAGATCCGGGCCGACCCCGCCCGACCTCGCCCGCCCGAGCCCGGCCCGGTCCGAATCCGGACCGCACCGGACCGGTCCGAATCCGGACCGCACCGGACCGGACCGGACCGGTCAGAGCTTCTCGACCGGCGCGTACCGCAGCAGCAGCCGTTTGAGGTTCTCGCCGCCGAAGTCGACGGTGGCCTGGGCACGGTCGCCGCTGCCCTCGACGGCGACGACGGTCCCCAGCCCGAACGTGTCGTGGGTGACCCGGTCTCCGGGGGAGAGCGCGACCACCTCCCGGTCCTTGATCCGTCCGGTCGCGAACCCCGACGCGGCGCCGGTCAGCCCGTTGCGGGTGCCGGTCGCGGAACCGCCGCGCCCGCCGCCGGACCGGGCCGGCGCGGGTGCGGTGGCCGTGCCACCGGTTCGCCGCCAGTCGAGGTGGACGGCGGGGATCTCCTCCAGGAAGCGGGAGGGCGGGTTGTACTGCGGCTGGCCCCAGGCGCTGCGGACGGTGGCGCGGGTGACGTAGAGCCGTTCGCGGGCCCGGGTGATGCCGACGTACGCGAGGCGGCGTTCCTCCTCCAGTTCCTTGGTCTTGCCCAGCGACCGCATGTGCGGGAAGACCCCGTCCTCCATACCGGTGAGGAAGACCGTGGGGAACTCCAGGCCCTTGGCGGTGTGCAGGGTCATCAGGGTGATGACGCCCCTCTCGCCGCCCTCCTCGTCGTCGGGGATCTGGTCGGAGTCGGCGACGAGGGCGACCTGTTCCAGGAAGTCGGCGAGGGTGCCGGTCTCGCCCTCCGGGCGGGCCTCCTCGAACTCCAGTGCCACCGCGGCGAGTTCCTGGAGGTTCTCGACCCGGGTCTCGTCCTGCGGGTCGGTGGAGGACTGGAGTTCGGCGAGGTAGCCGGTGCGTTCCAGGACGGCCTCCAGCACGGTGGCGGGCCCGGCGCCGGACTCGGCGATGGTGGCCAGTTCCTCCAGCAGCGCGTTGAACCGCTTGACGGCGTTGGCGGACCGGGAGGCCATGCCGTACGCCTCGTCGACCCGGCGCAGCGCCTGCGCGAAGGAGATCTTCTCGCGCAGGGAGAGGGCTTCGATCATCGCCTCGGCCCGGTCGCCGATGCCGCGCTTGGGGACGTTGAGGACGCGGCGCAGCGAGACGGTGTCCTCGCCGTTGGCGAGCACCCGCAGGTAGGCCAGGACGTCCCGGACCTCCCTGCGTTCGTAGAACCGGACCCCGCCGACGACCTTGTAGGGCAGGCCGACCCGGATGAAGATCTCCTCGAAGACCCGGGACTGGGCGTTGGTGCGGTAGAAGACGGCGACGTCACCGGGGCGGCTGGTCCCCGCGTCGGTGAGTCGGTCGATCTCCTCGGCGACGAACTGGGCTTCGGCGTGTTCGGTGTCGGCGACGTAGCCGATGATCTTCGCGCCCTCGCCGGACTCGGTCCACAGGTTCTTCGCGCGACGGTTCTCGTTGCGCTCGATGACCGCGTTGGCGGCGGTCAGGATGGTCTGGGTGGAGCGGTAGTTCTGCTCCAGCAGCAGCGTCCTGGCCTGCGGGTAGTCCTCCTCGAACTGGAGGATGTTGCGGATGGTCGCGCCGCGGAAGGCGTAGATGGACTGGTCGGCGTCGCCCACCACGCACAGTTCGGCCGGCTCGACCGCGTCCGGCTCCTCGCTCGCCCGGCCGACCAGTTCCCGGACCAGGGTGTACTGGGCGTGGTTGGTGTCCTGGTACTCGTCGACCATCACGTGGCGGAACCGCCGCCGGTAGTGCTCGGCGACATCGGGGAACGCCTGGAGCAGGGTGACGGTGGTCATGATGATGTCGTCGAAGTCCAGGGCGTTGGCCTGGCGCAGCCGCGACTGGTAGAGGGTGTACGCCTCCGCGAGGGTCTTCTCGAACCCGTCCTGCGCCTGGGCGTGGAAGTCCTCGGGGTCGATCAGCTCGTTCTTGAGGTTGGAGACCTTGGCGCTGAACGCCTTCGGCGGGAACCGCTTGGGGTCCAGGTCAAGGTCGCGGCAGACCAGCGCCATCAGCCGCTTGGAGTCGGCGCCGTCGTAGATGGAGAAGCTGGAGGTCATGCCGAGCTTCTTGCTCTCGCGGCGCAGGATGCGCACGCACGCGGAGTGGAAGGTCATCACCCACATCGCGTTGGCGCGGGCGCCGACGAGGTCGGCGACGCGCTCCTTCATCTCTCCGGCGGCCTTGTTGGTGAAGGTGATCGCGAGGATCTGGCCGGCGTGGGCGCCCCGGGCGGCGAGCAGGTAGCCGATGCGGTGGGTGAGCACCCGGGTCTTGCCGGAGCCCGCACCGGCGACGATCAGCAGCGGGGTGCCGCTGTGGGTCACGGCGGCGCGCTGCTGATCGTTGAGCCCTTCGAGGAGCCGCGCGGGATCGATGACGGGCATGCGGGCGCCGTCGCGGTAGTAGGAGGGGTCCGGCTCGGCGGTGAACGCCCCGGCGAAGAGGTCGTCGGGGACCGTCTCCGGCGGTGCCCCCTCGCGGTCCTCCGGGGGCGGGGGCTCGTCACCGCCGGTGTCACCGGCCTCGCCCGGGAAGGGAAGCTCCCACAGCGGGTCGGTGCCGGAGGCCCCGGCACCCGGCCCTCGCTCCGGGCCCGAGGAGGCGCCGGAACCGGGCCCACCGGGCGTGAAGGCCGGGCGGGCGGCGCCGGCGGCCGCCGCGAGGCTGTCCGCGCTGTCGTCGAAAAGGCTGCTGCTCATCGTCTCCGAGTCTAAGGTGATGGCGACCGGGGCCCGACGGCTCCTAGAATCCCCGGTATGACTAACCTCCCTCCCCCCCACGAGCGTGACCCGCGAGCCGACCTCCGCATCTCGGACTCCGACCGAGAGGCGGTCGCGGAACTCCTCAGGGAGGCGGCCGGTGACGGCCGGCTGGGCCTGGACGAGCTGGACGAACGGCTGGAACGGACCTTCGCCGCGAAGACCTACGCCGAACTGGAGCCGGTGACGGCGGACCTGCCGGGCGGGGCGGCCGCCCGGGCTCCCGAGCCGGCGGCACCGGCACAGTCCTCCGAGCCCCTGGTCATCAAGGGCGGCGTCGGGGGCGAGAACCGGACCGAACCCTGGGTCGTCCCCACCCACATCTTCATCAAGGGCGGGATGGGCGGCGTCAAGATCGACTTCACCCAGGGCGAGATGTCGCACCGCCAGGTCGAGGTGGAGGCGCACGGTGACGTGGGCGGTGTCACGCTGATCGTCCCGGCCACCTGGCGGGTCGAGGTGGCGGCCGAGACGAAGGAAGGGATCGGCGGGGTCGCCGACAAGACCGCCAAGCAGCCGCAGCCCGAGGGCGACGGGCCCCTCCTGCGGGTGGTCGGCTCCGGCGGCGTGGGAGGCGTGACGATCCGGCGCCTGAACCGCTGGGAGCAGCGCAAGCGCAAGTAGGGCCTGCCCGAGGGCCATTCCAGGGGGCGTGGCGAGGGGCGCGGACGCACGCGCCGCTCGCCACGCCCCACCACGCCCCACCACACCGGACTCCGAACCGGCGATCGGCGCGGTCCTCGTGGAGCGAGGTGCCCGAGGTCACGGATTGATTTCGGTCATTGGCCGTACCACTCTTCCCAAGCCGCCACCCCAGTGGTTAGCGTGCAGCCGCAGGTGGCCCGCTCGACGGCCGTCGATCACGACGGCACGGGTCCCCTCCGCCGAGTCCGGAAACCTTCGCCGGAGCCGGGGAACCACCGGGGAGCACGCTCCCCCGGGCCGAATCGGTCCGCGCCGTCCGCGCGTCCCGTAGGGCAGCCTTCCGTAGCCCGAGGCCGTCAGCTCACCTGGTAGGCGGCAGACGGAAGGAAGGACACCGCTGTGGGTTCCCACCGCAGGCCCCGCCCAGGGCTGCTCTCATCACCCGCCGTCCGGCGCGGCGCCATCGGTCTCGGCGTCGCCGCCCTCTCCGCGACGCTCATCTCCCAGCAGGCGCACGCCGACGACGGCGACGCGGTCGCCGAGGCGCGGAAGCGGGCGGAGGCGAGCACCGAACGTGCCGCCGAGGTCAAGGAGCGGGTCGACACCCTCTACCGCGAGGCGGGGTCCGCGACCCAGCGGTACAACGCCGCCGAGGAGAAGACCGCGGCGCAGCAGGAGACGGTCGACGCGCTGCTGAACGAGGCCGCCGCAGCGGCGGACGAGGTCAACGAGGCCCGGCGCACGGTCGGCCAGTTCGCGGCCGCGCAGTACCGTCACGGCAACGTCTCGGAGACGGCGACGCTGCTCCTGGTGGACAACCCGCAGAGCTTCTTCGACCTCCGCTACAAGCTGGACCGGGTCACCGGCCAGCAGCAGCACGCGCTCGACATCTTCAGCGCCCGGCAGGGCACCGCTCAGGAGAAGCGGAGTGAGGCGACCGAGGCACTGGCCTCGCTCCAGGAGCAGGAGGAGACCCTGCAGGCCGAGAAGGAGTCGGTGCAGGAGAAGCTCGCCACCGCCCGTGAGCTGCTGGAAGGGCTCACCGAGGAGGAGGCCGAGCAGCTCGCGGAGCTGGAACGGCTGGAGCGCGAGGAGGCGGAGCGCAAGGCCGAGGAACGTCGCCAGCGGGAGCGCGCCGAGCGGGAGCGGCGGGAGGCGGCCGAACGCGAGGAGGCGGAGCGGGCCGAGGCCGAGGCCGAGCGCACCGAGCAGGACACCGAGCCGGGCGCGGGCACCGAGCCGCCGGCGCAGGACCCGCCGCCGGCCACTCCGCCGCCGTCGGGCGGTGGCGGGTACTCCGCCAAGGCGGAGAAGGTGCTGGCCTTCGCGGAGGCGGAGCTGGGCAAGCCCTACGTGTGGGGTGCCACCGGTCCCGGTTCCTACGACTGCTCCGGGTTCACGCAGGCCGCGTGGCGGACGGCGGGTGTGGAGATGCCGCGCGTCACCTACGACCAGGTGAACTTCGGCACCCGCGTCTCACGCGGGGACATGCTCCCCGGCGATCTCGTCTTCTTCTACTCCGACATCAGCCATGTGGGGATCTACATCGGCGACGGGAACATGATCCACGCCTCGCGGCCGGGTGACGTGGTGAAGGTCGAGTCGGTCGACTACATGCCCTTCCACAGCGCCGTCCGCCCGGCCTGACTCCGTACTGAGTGCGGCCTGGGAACGGGCGCGGGCTCCGGGACGGCTGTCCCGGAGCCCGCGTGTCCGCCGGGGCGACTACCAGAGCGTCGCGATGAAGATGTTGGCGACGGTCAGCAGGCCGATGGTGCCGAAGACGGGGGTGGCCACCTTCTCGTCGTCGCGCTTGACGTAGGCGAGGGCGGTCAGCACCACGAGCAGGGTCAGCTTGACGCCGATCTTGATGTGGTTGACGTCTCCGTCGTTGGCCTCGTTGAGGCCGACCAGGGCGACGCCGGTGACCAGCATCGTGAGGGCGCCGTGCAGCATCCCGGGGGTGATGCGCGCCTCACCGGCCTTGAGCAGCTTGGTCTGGGAGAGGAATCCGCCCAGCAGCGCGGCGATGCCGATGATGTGGAAGGCGAGGAAGAGGTTGGTCAGGAACTCCATGGTACGGAGCGTATCGGCCGCCTTCCGCGTGGTTGACGCCCGTATGCTGATAAGCCCCGCACCCGTCATGTGACGTCGCGCCGAGCCCCGGCGGGCGGCAGCTCTGGAGCCCGGATGTTCAGCCGTAAGAACCAGTCCGTCATCGTCATGGTCATCGTCGCCCTCGTGGTCGGCGCGATGGTGCTGACCGGACTGACCTCGACGGGCGGCGGCTCGGGCGACGCCGACGACGCCGGAGCGGGCCCCGAGGGCTCCGGTGAGCTGGCCCTGCGGCCGATCCCGGCGGAGGACCCGATCCACGAGCTGGTCCGCCGGGAGGCGGACGACCCGCTGGCGCTGGGCGAGGAGGACGCCCCGGTGGTCATGATCGAGTACGCGGACTTCCAGTGCGCGTTCTGCGGTGGCCACGCCCGCGGCACCCACCCGGAGCTGGTCGAGGAGTACGTCGAGGCGGGCGTGCTGCGGATCGAGTTCCGGAACTTCCCGATCTACGGCCCGGAGTCCGACCGGGCGGCGCGCGCCGCCTGGGCGGCGGGCCAGCAGGGCGTGTTCTGGGAGTTCTACGCGGCGGCGTTCGCGGAGGACGCCCACCAGGGCTCCGGCAAGTACTCGGAGGACGGCGTCCTGGAGCTGGCGGAGGCGGCGGGGGTGGCGGACCTGGAGCGGTTCGCGGAGGACCTGGAGTCGGCGGAGGCCGGTGAGTCCGTGGAGCGCGACGCCAACGAGGGCGTGGACATCGGCGTCGAGACGGCACCTGCTTTTCTGATTAACGGACATCCAGTGGTGGGCAGCCAACGCGTGGACGTTTTCCGCGACGCGATCGATCAGCTGAACCCCGCGGCCGATCAGAACTGATCCCTTGCGGCCAATCACGATCGGTTGGCCCGACCCACCACCGAGCCGGGGCTAGCGTCCACACCCATGGCTCCCCATCAGACGAACGGCCGCCGTCGGCCCGTGCACCGAAAACCGAGAACCCGGTCCCTGGCCGGTTCCTCCGCCCGGACGGCCGCCGGCCTGACCCTCGCCGGCGCTGCCACGGCCGGCGCCCTGCACTCCCCGGCCGTGGCCGACCCGCGGCCCAGCGCGGCCGACGTCCGCGAGCAGGTCGACACCCTGCACCACGAGGCCGAGCAGGCGACCGAGCGCTACAACGGCGCCACGGAGGCAGCCGAGGCGGCCGAGGAGCGGCTCTCCCGGCTCGCCGCCGAAGCGGCGCAGCGCACCGAACAGCTGAACACCGCCCGCGACGCCCTCGGTTCGCACGCCGCCGCCCAGTACCGCGCCGGTGGCCTCTCCCCCAGCGTGCAGCTCGCCCTCGCCAGCAGCCCCGACGACTACCTCTCCCGCGCCGCCGCCCTCGACCGTGCCGAGAACCGGCAGGGCGGGGCCATGGAACGCCTGGCCACCCAGCTCACCGAGATCGAGCGGCTGCACGGCGAGGCCGCCGAGGAGAACACCGAGCTGCGCCGGGCGCGCGCGGAGGCCCGGGCGGAGCGGGACGCGGTCGAGGGCAGGATCGCCGAGGCAGAGGAACTGCTGGAGACCCTGACCGCCGCCGAACGCGCTCGCGTCCTGGCCGCCGAGGGCCACGGCGAGACGACGGACACGGGCACCGCGCCACGCGGCCCCGAGCGTGCCGACCGCGCGACCGAGCCCCGCGCGACCGCGCCCGCGGCCAGCTCCCGGGGCGCGCAGGCGGTGGCCTTCGCCGAGGCCCAGCTCGGCAAGCCCTACGGCTGGGGTTCCACCGGACCGAGCTCCTACGACTGCTCCGGCCTCACCCAGGCCGCCTGGTCCGCAGCCGGCGTGTCACTGCCGCGCACCAGCTACAGCCAGATCAACGCCGGCTCCCGGGTCTCCCGCTCCGACCTGGCCCCGGGCGACCTCGTCTTCTACTACTCCGGCCTCACCCACGTCGGCATGTACGTCGGGAACGGGCAGATCATCCACGCCTCGCGGCCGGGCACCCCGGTGCGGTACGCGCCGGTGGACTCGATGCCGTTCGCCGGCGCCACCCGCCCGGCGTGAACCGACCGAAGGCGTGAACCGACCGGAGGCGTGAACCGGCCGGGGGCATGAACCGACCGGAGGCATGAACCGGCCGGGGCGGGGCCGCCCGGCGACTGAACCGGCCGGCGACCGACCGGCCACGCCGCCCCCGCCCTGCCGCGCTGCTTCGCGGCAGGGCGGGTGGTGCACCGGGCGTATGGCATCCGCCCGTCGCGGGCATGACGGCCAAGGAGGCGCGCCCCGGCGCGCCCCGCGACGCGGACGCACCACCCGCGAGCACGGCCGGGGATCTCAAGGCCCGGCAGGGCACGGGACGGCAGGCCACGGGGCGGGCGGCGACACCGCCCCTCCGGGCGTGCACCGGACGGGGAAGAGGCGACAGACGATGACGGCCGAGACACCGGCCGCCGGGGAGACCCGGCACCACGCACAGGGCTGTGTCTGCGAGGCGTGCCCACACGGCGCGCGCCACCGACACCGCCGGGCCGCAACGGCTTTCGCGCGACGCCGGGACGAACTGGCCGCAGGCGTCGGCGTACCGGACTCGCTGGCACGCTCCCCCGAGGCCGCCCGTCAGTGGATCTCCGACGAACTGACGATCGCGGCACGCGAGTTGGCCGCACTGGGCCGCACCGCCGGTGCGGCCCGGCTGGCAACGGCGGCGCGCCGCACGGTGATCGCGGCCTGGACGGTGGTCGGCGTGCTCGTCGCGCTGGCCCAACTCCTCGCGCCGGGCGGGGGCTGGTCGCTGTCGACGACCGCCGGGCTCCTCGCGGGGGTCGCCGTGGCCGCCGTACTGACCCTGGCGTGGCGGGTGTTCCGCCCGGCCACGATGTTCGCGCCGCTGGTCGGGGACGACGGGCGGTTCTGCACCGCGCGGGCGGTCGCCGCCGCCTGGCTGCTGCTGTCGGGCTACGCCGCGCTGCTGCTGTCGGCGACTCTGGCCGGGGCCGCCGGGCCGCAGGCCCGGCGGGAGCTGGCGGAGGGTCTGACCCTGGCGAACGGCGCGGGGCTCCTGGTGTCGGTGGGTATCGCCCTGGCCGCCGCCGGGTGGGTGCGGCTGACGGTCTCCCGCCGGGTCCGCCGCTTCGCCATGCAGAAGGTCCGCGCGGACCGGCCGCGCCCGGCCGACCTGGTCGGTGACGACGACGGCGTCGTGGGCTTCGCCCCGGTCGCCTACCTGGTGGCCTCTGCCGCCGCGCTGAGCTTCGCGGCGGCCGGGCTGATCCGTACACCGTCCGAACTGCCGCCGGTCCCGTGGCCGTTGGTCGCACTGTTCGCGCTGGCCGCGGCGGCCCACGTGGCGGGCGCGTACACCGACGGCGCGCGGCCGGTGATCCTGTCGGTGGTGCGGGCACGCGAACCGGGCGGCCCGCACGCGCCGGTGCGCCCCGGCGACGACATCGAGATCCGCGGCTCCGGCTTCGTGCCGCCCGGCGCGCGGCGGCCGGCCCGGCTGGCGGAGACCGTGGTGCGCGTCGGGAACGTCTACGCGCCGGTGCCGTTGATCCCCGTCGAGGGCGGATTCAGCAACCCGAGCGAGGACCGGCTGGTTGTCGCGCTCCCGGCGGAGGTCGAGCCGGGGCGCACGGAGATCCGGGTGATCACCGCCGCGGGTACGGAGTCTGGGCGGTACACGATCACGGTGGCAGACTGAGAGGACGCCGCCTGCGAGGAGCCCGTCATGCCCGTGAACCGAGTGAACGGCCCGATGGACGACCAGGGTGGGGTCCGCGAACGGCTGGCGCTGCACGCTTTGCTGCCGCTGCGGCTCTTCCTCGGCTTCACCTTCCTGTACGCGGGCATCGACAAGTTCACCTCCTGGGGGCCGTTCACCAGCTCCATGGACGTGTCGGTCATGGAGTCCATGGTGGAGTTCAGCCGTGACCGGGCGGCGGCGCCCTGGATCGCCGAACTCGCCGTGGACCATCCGGGCCTGCTGATCACCGGGGCCGCCGTCGCCGAGATCGTCATCGGCGCGGCGGTGCTGTCCGGCTTCCTGACCCGGCCGGCGGCGCTGGCCGGCGCCTTGCTGATGTTCTCGATGTGGCTCACCGTCGGCTGGGGAACCAGCCCGTACTACTTCGGCCAGGATCTGCCCTACGCGGTCGGGTTCCTGACGCTGGCGCTGGCGGGCGCCGGCACGTTCTCGCTCGGCGCGGCACTGCGCGAACGCGCCCGCCCCTGAACCCGCCTGCCCTCCTGCCCTCCTGCCCGCGCGGACACGCGCGCGGGCAGTCGTCCGGCCGTCAGTCCGGCCGGCGCCGGAAGACGTAGGTCGCGACCGACGCGAGTGCCGTGAGGGCCAGCGTCACGGGCAGCGCCAGAGCGATGTAGCGCAACTGGACGTCCAGTTCGCCGGCCGCCCGGGCGACGAAGGCCACGGCGATGACCAACAGGCCCACGCCCAGCAGCAGTCGGGCGGGTTCGAAGCGGAACCGCGTCTCGGGCCTGGTACTCATCGGACCACCACCTGTGCCTCTCCCTCGGGCGACGGGGCGAGGACGCCGACCGTCGCGGCGGCCTCCACCGGCTCGCTGTCCTCGTCCTGCTCCCGCTGTTCCTCGTCGGCCGGGTGCGGACCCTGTTCGGGGGGCGGCATCCGGTTGATCTCGATGTGACCGACCCCGACCGACAGGTTGAGGGCGATCACGCCGCGCGAGTCGATTCCCGGCGTCGGGCCGTAGGTCCCGACCCAGTCGGCGCGGAATCCGCCGCCCTGGATCCGGGCGCTGGGGCCCCGGTCCCGCTCCGCCGGGTCGCCGAAGGTGTAGCCGCCGAGCCAGATGTCGGAGACGACCTCCACCGTCACGTCGTTCGGAACGAACACACGCACCTGGCCGCCGCCGACCCGGACCGACGCCTCCGCCCGCTCGCCGTCCGCCAGTTCCAGGCCGGCGAGATCGAGGGTGGCGCGGCCACTGCCCAGTTCGTACTCCGGCTCGATCTCCGAGACCGCCGTCGGGGTCCACCGTTCCTCGGTCCACTGGGTGGTGATGGACGCCGGCAGCGTCGCCGCCGCCAGCGTCGCGGCGGTGGCGAGCACCGCACCGAGGGTCGTGCCGATGCCCAGCCGTCCCCAGAACGCGCCGACGACGAGGCCGAGCCCGAACACCGCGACCGCCGCCGAGCCGGAGTACACCAGGGCGGTGCTCAGCGTCGTCCGGTCCCAGGAGAGGGCCCCCACGATGACCGCGGCGACGACCGCGAGCAGCAGGACCGGCCCGCCCAGCCAGAACTCCCGCCGCGGCTCCGGCGGCGGCTCGGTGCGCGCCCCCGGTGGACGGAACGGGTCGCCGCCGCCCGGGCCCTTGCCCAGGTCCACCCTCGGCGGCAGGTCGGAACCGTCGTAGCCCGTCGGCCCCCACAGATAGCCCTCGCGGGCGTCCGACCCACCGGTACGCCACCAGGAAGCGGTCGCCGGGGCGGGCGGCGCCTGCACCTCGGGCGGCGCGCTCGCCACCGCCTGCGCGGTCGCCGCGTCCGGGGGGCCGCCCGCCGTCCAGGAACCGTCCAGGCCGCGCCGGTGCCGGGACCAGTACGCGGCACCGATCAGCGCGGCCAGCAACATCACCGAGAAGGACTGGGACCGGCCCGGCAGCGAGGCGAGCAGCAGCCCGAAACCGACGACCACCAGCAGCAACGCGCTCAGGCCCGGGCCGTCCACCCGTCCGGACAGCATCCGGCGGCCCTCGTTCTCGCTGTCGTCCTCGAACGGCAGCAGCAGCCACGCCACGCCGTACGCGATGAAGCCGACGCCGCCGATCACGGAGAGCACGGCGAGCGAGATCCGGAAGATCACCGGATCGAGATCGAAGTAGCGCCCCAGTCCGCCGCAGACGCCACCGATCACCTTGTGCCGCCTGCTGCGGGTCAGCCGGTCACGATGGGCGTCGCCCTCGGCGACATCCCGCCTCCCCCACCCGAACGGACCCGGCACACCGCCGGGACCGCCACGCTGGTCGTGGCTGTGGCCGTGGCCGTGGCCATGGCCACCGTGCCGGCCGCCGTCGTGGCCGTCGCGCGGCTCACTACCGGATCCCGCGTGACCGCCGTGACCGGGCCACATCGGAGGCGCGGCACGGCCCTCACCGGCCTGCCCGTGCGGATACTCCTGAGTCATGCGTTCATCGTGCCCGCCAGGCCGCCCCCCGGGCATCCGGGTGCGCCCGGATCCGTCCCTGATACCCGGCTCAGGGGCGAACCCTGATGCCCCGCCGCCGTGACGCGTGTGACGATCGGTCCATGACGACCGCCACGCCCACGTCCGGCGCCGAAGTGGAGGAGGCTCCCCCACGCAAGCTCTACCGCAGCGCCGAAGGCCGCTGGCTGGGCGGCGTGGCGCAGGGACTCGCCGGTCACCTCGCGGTACCCGTCTCCTGGGTGCGGATCGCCTTCTTCGCCATGACCGTCGCCAGCGGCATGGGCATCCTGCTCTACGGCGTCTTCTGGTTCGTCGTCCCGCTGGGCACCGGACCGGTCCGCCCGCGCGGCCACCCGCACCCCCACCCTCCCGCCGAGAACCGGATGCGGCAGTACTCCGTGTACCTGCTGGGCATCGTGATGATCACGGTCGGCGCTCCGGTCTTCTGGCAGAACGTCCAGTTCGAGATCTCCGGTGGCTACCTGTGGACGATCGCACTGATCGCCATCGGCGCCGCGCTGGTCTGGCGGCAGGCCGACGACTCCCGGCGGGCGCACTGGGCGAAGGTGACCCGCGGCGGGCCCTGGGTGCCCCTGGCCCGGTCGGCCGCCGGCGGCATGCTGGTGCTCGTCGGCGTCGCCGGCTTCGTCGTCACCCGTGCGAGTGAGGACCTCAGCCGGGTCGTGCAGGCCGCCCTCGCCGTGCTGGTCGGTACCGCCCTGCTGGCCGGGCCCTACCTGGTCCGGATCGTCCAGGACCTCTCCGAGGAACGCACGATGCGCATCCGCGCCCAGGAGCGCGCCGAGGTCGCCGCCCATGTCCACGACTCGGTACTGCACACCCTCACCCTGATCCAGCGCAACGCCGCCGACCCCCGCGAGGTGTCCCGGCTGGCCCGCGCCCAGGAGCGCGAACTGCGCGCCTGGCTCCACAAGTCGGCGGAGAGCTCCTCCGGGAGCGCGAGTGAGGACGACGAGGAGACCCGCACCTTCGCCGAGGCCGTGAAGGCCACCGTCGCCGAGGTGGAGGACCACCACGGCGTACCGATCGAGGTCGTGTGCGTCGGCGACTGCCCGGTGGACGACCGGCTGAGCGCCCAGCTCCAGGCGGCCCGCGAGGCCATGGTCAACGCCGCCAAGTACGGTGGCGAGGACGGGCCGGTCCGGGTGTTCGCCGAGGTCGAGGACGGAACCGTCTTCGTGTCGGTACGCGACCGCGGCCCCGGCTTCGACCTCGACGACGTACCCGCCGACCGCATGGGCGTCCGCGAGTCGATCATCGGCCGGATGCAGCGCAACGGAGGCCGGGCCCGGGTACGGTCGGAGCCCGGCGAGGGAACCGAGGTGGAACTGACGATGGAGCGCACGGATGACCGATGAGGCACAGCCCGCAGTGACCCGGCGCGCCCGCGTGGTGCTGGTCGACGACCACCGGATGTTCCGGGCGGGCGTCCAGGCGGAGATCGGCCGCACCGACGAGACCGGGGTGGAGGTCGTCGGCGAGGCCGGGGACGTCGACCAGGCCGTGACCGTCATCAGGGCCACCCGGCCCGACGTCGTCCTGCTCGACGTCCACCTCCCCGGTGGCGGAGGAGTGGAGGTGCTGCGGCGCAGCGCCGAGCTGATGGGCTCGGCGGACGCGCCGGTGCGCTTCCTCGCCCTGTCGGTCTCCGACGCCGCCGAGGACGTCATCGGCGTCATCCGCGGCGGGGCGCGCGGATACGTCACCAAGACCATCACCGGCTCCGACCTCGTCGGAGCGATCTTCCGGGTGGCCGACGGCGACGCCGTCTTCTCGCCCCGGCTCGCGGGCTTCGTCCTGGACGCCTTCGCCTCCTCCGACGCCGCGCCGGCCGACGAGGACCTCGACCGGCTCACCCAGCGCGAACGCGAGGTGCTGCGGCTCATCGCCCGGGGCTACGCGTACAAGGAGGTCGGCAAGGAGCTGTTCATCTCCGTCAAGACGGTGGAATCCCATGTCTCCGCCGTCCTGCGGAAGTTGCAGCTCTCCAACCGCCACGAGCTGACCCGCTGGGCCACCGCCCGCCGCCTGATCTGACGAACGGCGCGCGGAACGCGACACCAACTGCCGCCGCGGACGTCACTGTGAGAGGCCGGTGACAATCGTCGCCGGCCTCTGGCGAGCCCAAACTCCTTGACGTAGCGTCCGAAACGGCCACATCCGCACCAACGTTTCCGGGGGGACACGGCGTGACCGCGCGTACCCGAGCCATCGCCGTCGCCATCGCGACCAGCACCGCACTCCTGCTCACCGCCTGCGGCGGTTCGGACGACTCGTCCGACGACGCACTGCCAGGCGTCGGCGAGGGCAGCGATCAGACCGACGAGGACACCGACGACGCGGACGACGCCGACACCGGTGACGACGACGCGGACGAACCGGACGACGGCCGCCCGCAGATCGAACTCCCGGACGGCGTGGAGATGGATTTCGACTGGGACGAACCAGAGGACCCCGAGGAAGCGGCCGCGGTCGCGGACGCGGCGGACTACATCCGCGCCATCACCGTCGGTGTCAACGAGCAGGACCCCGAGCACGCCCTCTACCAGGGCTTCTCCCTCGAAGAAGCGCGTCGCTTCGGCGAGGGCCACATCAAAGCGTGGGTCGATGGAGGCTGGATCAAGTCCGGTACGGATCGGTACTACGACCTCGACGTGCGCCGAAACGGCGACGTGATCGGAGTGGCGTTCTGCCGGGACAACAGCGAGATGGTCGGCAAGGACGCGGCGTCGGGCGAGGTCGTCCCATCGGAGGACAGCGGCCCCTACGGCAACTTCGGCCGCTACTCCCTCGTGATGTCACCCGCCATGGGTGACGAGAACGCCTGGCTGGCGACCGACATCGACATCCAGACCGAGGCCCAGCAGTGCGCCGGAGAGTGAGGCGGGGCGTCCTGGCGGCGGGCGGCGCTCTCGGCACTCTGCTGATACTCACGCCCGTGGCGCGGGCCGAACCCACCGACATGGACGCGTACGGCGAGAGCGACGGCCAGGACATCGCGGCCGGTGCCGGTGCGACCCTGATCACCTGGGACGAGAGCCGGAACGGTTCCGGCTCAGGCAGTGGCCCGGTGGCCACGACAGCCAGGAACTGGTCGCCACCTCCGTGCTGGTACGCGCCCAGGTGGACGCCGAGCGAGTTCGGAGAATGGTTCGAAGTCGCCTGGGACCTCGACAACTTCTCGGCGGGCCACTCGGGGTCCGCCGCCGTGTCGATGTGGAACCACTACGAACGAGGCGAACCGTACGAGGACTTCAATGCCGAGGAAGAGGGCAACGGCATGTGGTGGGCGGCGGTGCAGAACCCCAATGAGCAGGACATCCTCGAACGGGGAGCCTGCTCCGCGATTCCGTTCTGGGTCGAGGACGGTGAGACACCGGAAGTCGAGAACGCGATTTCGCCGGAGATCCTCGCCGAACTGGCCTACGAGCGCATCCGGGTCCCTGCCACCGAGGTGACTCTCTCCCCCGCCGACCACAGCGAGCAGGTCGTCAATCTCCCGACCTGGATCTGGGCGGAGAACGGCGACTTCTCCGAGGTCGCCGTCACAGCGAGCCTCGACATCCTGGGGATCTCCGCCACGACCACCGCCCGGCCCACCTCGCTGCGGATCGAGGCCGGTACGGGTGACGCCGACCTGCACCCCGGGTCGGGTGAGTGCGCCGTCAACGCGGACGGCTCCGTCGGCGAGCCCTACGCGGACGGCCGGTCGGGGGAGACCCCGCCGTGCGGTGTGACCTACCACCGCGCGACCCACCAGGCGGGCTCGTACCCGATGTCGGCCAGCGTCACGTGGGAGATCAGCTGGGAGGGTTCCGGCGGCAGCGGCGGCACCCTGCCCAACGCGGTCTTCGAGACCACCCACGATCTACAGGTCCGTGAGGTCCAGACGATCGTCCGCTGACGACGAGCGCGCGGGCGGGCGCGGCCGGTACACCTCGGCGCGCCCGCCCATCACCGGCCTGAGCCTCCGTCTCGGGGAACGGCTGGTCCAGACCGGTCCGTCAGTCCCGGTCAGCCCCCGTCAGCCTCGCGTGCGGTGCGTTCCAGGCGTTCGCGGTACTCGGCCCACCAGTCCGCGTCCTGTCCCGGCAGGTTGTCGTTGCCGTGGGCCAGGCCCGCCGCGCCGTCGATCTGTTCGCGGACGATGTCGGCGTGCCCGGCGTGGCGGTGGGTCTCGGCGGTGACGTGGATCAGGATGCGGTGCAGGGTGACGGCGCCCCTCTCGCCCCACCACGCGACCCGGCCCGGGGCGTCCAGCGCGAGTGCGGCGACGGTGGCGTCGGTGTGCGCCCACGCGCGGTGGTAGAGGCCGACGATATCCGCGCGGGTCTCCTCCGCCGTCGCCCACATGTCGACGTTGGGGGTGTCCAGGTCTTCCAGCCAGGCCGGGGCGTCCGGCACGGGCCGGGCGAAGGTGTCGCCGAAGTAGCCCATCTCGACGCCTGCGGAGTGCTTGACCAGGCCGAGGAGGTTGGTGCCGGTCGGTGTCAGCGGACGTCTGATGTCGTACTCGGACAGGCCGTCGAGCTTCCACAGCAGCGCGTCGCGGCCGGACTGCAGATAGCGCAGCAGATCTGCCTTGGGTTGGGTGTCGTCCATCCCCGCAGTGTCGCAGCGACCTCTGACACCCGCCGCCCGCCGCCACCCGGCCGGGCGCCGGTAATCCGGTTGCCGGGCGGGCCGGCCGTGGCGAGCATGGCGGGATGGCGACCACCCTCACCACCGACCGGCTCCTGCTGCGCCCCGTCCGGGATTCGGATCTGGAGACGGCGTACGCGATCAACAACGATCCGGAGGTCATGCGCTACCTCAACGGCGGCAGGCCGGTGCCGTTGGAGCGGGTCCGGGACAAGGATCTGCCGCGCATGACGCGTCACCATCCGGCGATCGGCGGACCCGCGTACTGGGCGGCGGAGGAGAGGGCCACGGGGCGGCTGCTGGGGTGGTTGCTGCTGCGCCCGGTGCGCGAGGGGGACGGCTCGCTGCTCGAACTGGGCTACCGGCTGGGCCGGGACGCCTGGGGCAGGGGCCTGGCGACGGAGGGTTCCCGGGCACTGATCCGGTACGCGTTCACCGAGCTCGGCGCGGAGCGGGTCACCGCCAACACCATGACGGTCAACGCGGGTTCGCGGCGGGTGATGGAGAAGTGCGGACTGCGCCTGCTGCGCACCTACTTCGACAAGTGGCCCCAGGACATCGAGGGCTCGGAACACGGCGACGTGGAGTACGTCCTGGACCGCGCCGACTGGACCGACCCGACCGGCAGGACCGACCCGACCGACGAACCGGACCGGCCCACGGGGTGAGCCCCGCCGCCCAACGTCACCACACCGCCACGCCACCACACCGCCACGCCACCACCGCGCCGCGTGCCCCGGCAACACCGCTCCCCCCGAACGACCGCGGGTCCGGAGGATCAACGATCCTCCGGACCCGCCCACGGCTCACGCCGCCCGGCCGCTCACTCCCACTCGATGGTGCCCGGGGGCTTGCTGGTGATGTCGAGGGTGACGCGGTTGATGTCGCGGACCTCGTTGGTGATGCGGCTGGAGATGGTGGCCAGCACGTCGTAGGGCAGGCGCGACCAGTCGGCGGTCATGGCGTCCTCGGAGGAGACCGGGCGCAGCACGACGGGGTGCCCGTAGGTGCGGCCGTCGCCCTGGACGCCGACGCTGTGCACGTCGGCGAGGAGCACCACGGGGCACTGCCAGATCTCGCGGTCGAGACCGGCGGCGGTCAGTTCCTCGCGGGCGATGGCGTCGGCCTGGCGGAGCAGGTCGAGCCGCTCGCGGGTGACCTCGCCGATGATGCGGATGCCCAGGCCGGGGCCGGGGAACGGCTGGCGCTGGACGATCTCCTCGGGCAGTCCGAGTTCCTGCCCGACCATGCGGACCTCGTCCTTGAAGAGCTGCCGCAGCGGCTCGACCAGTTCGAACTCCAGGTCGTCGGGGAGCCCGCCGACGTTGTGGTGGGACTTGATGTTGGCGGTACCGGTCCCGCCGCCGGACTCGACCACGTCGGGGTAGAGGGTGCCCTGCACCAGGAACGCGACGTCCTCGCCGGCGTCGGCGACGATCTCGGCCTGCGCCTGCTCGAAGACGCGGATGAACTCGCGGCCGATGATCTTCCGCTTCTGCTCGGGGTCGGTGACCCCGGCCAGGGCGTCGAGGAACCGCTCGGAGGCGTCGACGACCTTCAGCTGGGCGCCGGTCGCGGCGACGAAGTCCTTCTCGACCTGCTCGGTCTCGCCGGAGCGCATCAGGCCGTGGTCGACGTAGACGCAGGTCAGCTGGGTGCCGATGGCCTTGTTGACCAGCGCGGCGGCCACGGCGGAGTCGACGCCGCCGGAGAGGCCGCAGATGGCGCGCTTGGTGCCCACGCGCTCACGGATCAGCGCGACCTGCTCGTCCACGATGGAACCGGTGGTCCAGCTGGGGGCGATGCCGGCGCCCCGGTAGAGGAAGTGCTCCAGCACCTGCTGGCCGTGCGTGGAGTGCATGACCTCGGGGTGGTACTGGACGCCGTAGAGGCGGCGCTCGTCGTCCTCGAAGGCGGCGACCGGCACCAGGTCGGTGGAGCCCGTGACGGCGAACCCCTCGGGCGCGGCCGAGCAGGCGTCGCCGTGCGACATCCAGACCTGCTGCTCGTCCGGGGTGCCCTCGAAGAGGGTGGAGCCCGACTTGCTGACGTGCAGGCCGGTGCGGCCGTACTCGCGGGCTCCGTTGTTGTCGACGGTGCCGCCCAGGGTCACGGCCATCAGCTGGAAGCCGTAGCACATCCCGAAGACGGGGACGCCGGCTTCGAAGAGGGCCCGGTCGATGGTGGGGGCGCCGTCCGCGTACACGGAGGACGGGCCACCGGAGAGGATGATGGCCTTGGGCTGCTTGGCGAGCATCTCGGCCACCGGCATGGTGGACGGCACGATCTCGCTGAAGACGCGGGCCTCACGGACCCTGCGTGCGATGAGCTGCGCGTACTGGGCGCCGAAGTCGACGACGAGAACGGTGTCTGGGGCCGTCGGGCCGAGCGATGCCACGTGGAGCTGCCTTCCAGCGGTGGAGCGGGGTGTGCGGCCGAGTCTACCGGCCGCCGATGTCTCACTATCCGGTCCGGCCTCCGGGGCCACCGGCGCGGTGGCATACTGGCCGGCATGACGCAGACCGCACGCTTCTTTACCTATGGCACCGGCCCGGCCGGCTGCCATGAGAAGCGCTGCGTACTGTACTGACCAGCGACTTTCCGCAGCGTCCCGGGCCCCGTGGGCCCGGGACGCCGTGCGTTGTGGGCCGCTCGGGCCTCGTGGGCGCGCACCTCCCCGAGGAGTTCTCGATGACCCCCGTCACCCCGGCCGGCACCACCGCGGCCGTGACACCCACGCCGGCAGCCGGACCCACGACCGAACCCGCGCTCGCACCCGCACCCGCACCCGCATCGACCGAGCGCGAGGAGGCGGAGCGGACCGGAGCGCGCACGCCGGAGGCGGCCGAACTGGTCTCCGGCGCCCGCGAGCACATCGATGTCCTGGACGCGCGGATCATGGCGCTGATCGGCGAGCGGACGGCCGTCTCGGAACAGATCCAGCGCGCCCGGCTCGGTTCGGGCGGCCGCCGGGTCAACCTGGCACGCGAGATGGAGATCCTGGAGCGCTACCGCGAGGAGCTGGGCGCTCCGGGCACCCGGCTGGCGATGCTGCTGCTGGAGCTGTGCCGGGGACGGGTCTGAGCCCCGTCGCGAGGAACCGCGGGCGGGTGCCGCGTCCGAGGACACGGGTGGGCCGATGGGCACGGGTCTGCGGAGGTGACCGGCGGTGCGTGGAGTGGACCGGCGTCACCCGTACGGCACGTGACCCCGCGCACCGGCGGGTCGTTGAACGGGTTGCTCCAGGAGCGAAGAGGCACACCGCCCCGGCATGGCAAGGGCGTTGGCCGTGGGACCTCGCTTCCGGTGTGGTGACCGGGCAGCAGGGGACAGCAGGCCGGTCACGACTACGCGGTCGGTTTCCGGGACGCCGGGAACCGACCGCGTCATCGAGGCGTTGGGGTGCTGGGGCACATTCGCCGCGACGTTCTGGGTAAAGGTTTCGTAGGACGGGTGATCGCTGGCCACGGCCTCTTGCGAGGGTCAGCAGCTTCCACGACCATGCAGTGAGCCGACATTGGCTCAACCAACGGCGGTAGCCACCTCCCCCGGGTTGGTTACCGCACGGCACTGGCGCCGCCCTGTCGCCGGTGCCGGCGAAGTGGCCCCTGGCCCGCGTTCTCCCCCGGACGCCGGGCCGGGGCCCTTCTGCGTTCCGGCCCCGGCGGTCAGCCGTGGCCGCTGGCGCCGTCGCCGCCGTGGCCACCAGCGCTGGCGCCGTCGCCGCGCGGGGGCACCACCGGTACCGGGAGCAGCGGCTGCCGCAGCGCGCCGAACGCACCGGCCGGCACCACCGGATGTCGTGGGGCCACCGCCTCGGTCCGCCGGTAGGGACGCCCGGGCGCCGGACGGGGATCCGGGTCACCGCGGTTGGGCCACAGCGACATCGCGCGCTCCGCCTGGGCGGTGATGGTGAGCGAGGGGTTGACGCCGAGGTTGGCGGAGACGGCGGCGCCGTCCACCACGCTGATCCCCGGGTGCCCGTAGAGCCGGTGGCAGGGGTCGATGACGCCGGTGGCGGGGCTGTCGCCGATCGGGCAGCCACCGAGGAAGTGGGCGGTGAGCGGAGTACCCAGCAGTTCGCCCACGTTGGCGCCGGCGAATCCGTTGATGGAGTCGGCCAGGTGCCGGGCTGCCGCGGCGCCCTCGGGAAGGTGGTCGGGGTTGGGCGTTCCGTGGCCCTGTTCCGCGGTCAGCAGCCCCTTTCCGGGGCCGCGGGTGCGCCGGAAGGTCGTGAGCGAGTTGTCGTGGGTCTGCATGACCAGCCCGATGATGGTCCGCTCCGACCAGCGGCGGTTGGACATCGACCGGCAGAAGGTCACCGGGTGCCGCAGCGCGGTCAGGGCGTAGGAGAGGACGCGCGGCATCCGGGTGGAGTGCCGGAACTGCTGGATGGAGAGCAGCCCCATGGCGTTGGAGCCCCGCCCGTAGCGGACCGCCTCGATGTGGGTGTGCGGGTCGGGGTGGATGGAGGAGGTGATGGCCACGCCGCGCGTGAAGTCGGGTGCGGCGTCGGGCCCGTGGCGTCGGCGGTAACGCCCGGGGCTGGTCTGGGCGCCGACCAGGGCTTCGGAGTTGGTGCGGGTCAGGGTTCCGAGACGGTCGGACAGGCGCGGCAGGGTCCCGGTGTCCCGCATCCGGTGCAGCAGGGTCTGGGTGCCGTAGGTCCCGGCGGCGATGACCACATGCCGGGCGCGCAGAGTGCGGGCACGGCGGCGGCGGGCACGCGGTGAGGCGTCGGTGGGGACGACGGTGATCTCGAAGCCGGTGCCCGGCCGTTCGCCCTGGCCCGCGGCGCCCTCCACGCTCTCCGCGCCCGGGGCGAGTTCCCGGACGGCGGTCACGGTGGTGAGCGGGTGGACCTCGGCGCCGGCGCGTTCCGCGAGATGGAGGTAGTTCTCGTTGAGGGTGTTCTTGGCGCCGTGGCGGCAGCCGGTCATGCACTCGCCGCACTCGGTGCAGGCGGTGCGGGCGGGGCCCTCGCCGCCGAAGTACGGGTCGGGGACCTCCTGTCCGGGCCGGGCGCGGGCCGCGTCATCACCGTCGGCGTCGTGGCCGTCGCCGAAGAACACACCCACCGGCGCCGCGTGGAAGGTGTCGCCGACGCCCATCTCCTGCGCCGCATACCGCAGATGGCGGTCGGAGGGCGTGGTGGTGGGGTTGGTGCGCACCCCGAGCATTCGCCGCGCCTGCTCGTAGTGGGGGGCGAGTTCGTCGTGCCAGTCGGTGATGTGCCCCCACTGCCGGTCCTGGAAGAACGCGGGCGGCGGCACATAGAGCGTGTTGGCGTAGTTGAGCGAGCCCCCGCCGACTCCGGCGCCCGCCAGCACCATCACCTTTTTGAGGAGGTGTATGCGCTGGATGCCGTAGAGGCGCAGTCGCGGCGCCCAGAGGTAGTTGCGGATGTCCCAGCTGGAGCGCGGGAGTTGGGACCGGGAGAAGCGGCGGCCCGCTTCGAGCACTCCGACGCGGTAGCCCTTCTCTGTGAGGCGCAGCGCGGCGACGCAGCCGCCGAACCCGGAGCCGACGACCAGCACGTCGTAGTCGAACTCCCGCTCCTGTTCGGAGCTTTCTTCGCCGTGCGACGGTATGCGCGGTGCGGGCGTCATGGGCTGCTCCTCGCGGTCGCGGCTCAGCGGAGGCGGAGGTTCTTCATCGCCTTCAGGGACAGCGACATCAGCGCCGCGTACTGCCGGTCGTCCATGCCGAGGAAGGGGGCGAGCGGCACCAGCCGCTGCTCGGCGACGGTCTGCGACTCGGTGTACTTGTGGATGCCCTCGGCGCCGTGCCGACGGCCGAGCCCGGAGTCGCCCATGCCGCCCATCGGTGCGCGGGCGCTGCCGTAGGCGGCGGCGAAACCGTCGTTGATGTTGACGGTTCCGGTGCGCAGCCGGTCGGCGACCCGGCGCGCGTGCCGGCTGTTGCCGCTCCACACCGAGGAGTTGAGGCCGAAGGGGGTGGCGTTGGCGCGGCTGACCGCCTCGTCGTCGTCGCTGAAGCGGTAGAGGGAGACGACCGGGCCGAAGGTCTCCTCGGCGCAGAGGGTCATCCGGTCGGTGACGCCGTCCAGGATGGTGGGTTCGTGGAAGTACGGACCGAGGTCGGGCCGGGGCTCGCCGCCGGCCAGCACACGGGCTCCGTGGGCCACGGCGTCCTTGATGTGGCGGGTGACGGTGTCGAGTTGGGCCTGGGAGGCCAGCGATCCCATGTCGGTGCCGTAGGCGAGGGGCGCACCGAGGCGCATCGCGCGGGTGCGCGCCGTGAACCGTTCGGTGAACTCCTCGGCGATCGACCGGTGCACATAGAGCCGTTCGACCGACATGCACAGCTGGCCCGCTGCGGAGAAGCAGGCGCGGACGGCGCCGGCGGCGGCCCGGTCGGGGTCCGCGTCGTCCAGCACCAGCATGGCGTTCTTGCCGCCGAGTTCGAGGCTGGCGCCGACCAGCCGGGCGGCGGCGCCCTGGGCCACCAGCCGCCCGGTGCGGGTGGAGCCGGTGAAGGAGACGTAGTCGGCGTGGGCCACGACGGCGGGTCCGACCAGCGGCCCCTCACCGATGACGACCTGCCAGACCTCCTCCGGCAGTCCGGCCTCCACCAGCAGGCGGCGCGCCCAGAGCGCGGTCAGGGCGGTCTCGGTGTCGGGCTTCATCACGACTGCGTTGCCCGCGAGGAAGGCGGGCAGGGCGTCTCCCGCGCTCAGTTCGAGCGGGTAGTTCCAGGGGGCGATCTGGCCGACGACCCCGCGCGCCCTGCGGTGCTCACGGACCCGGGTGAGGACCGGAACGGCACCGGTGTGGGCGCGGGTGCGGAGATAGGCCGGGCCCTTGCGTCCGTAGTGGCGGGCGGCGATGGCGACCGCGAGCACTTCCTCGTGGGCGTGCAGCCGGGCCTTGCCGGTCTCCAGCTGGACGAGGTCGAGGACCTCGTCCTGCCGGCGCAGCAGCAGGTCGTGGAAGCGCAGCAGCACCGCGGCGCGCTCGCGCACCGGGCGTGCGGCCCAGCGGAGCTGTGCGGCACGGGCCGCGCGGAAGGCGTCCTCGACCTCGGGGACGGTGGTCGCCGGGAGTTCGGCGAGCCGTTCGCCGGTGAGCGGGCTGTGGCAGGCGGTGCGTCCGCTGCCGGTGACGCCTCGGGTCAGCGACGCCACCAGCTCGTCGGTGACCAGCCGTGCCGCCCGGTTACGCGCTTCCTCAGGGCCAGTCGTCATACACCGGAGCGTACGGCGGCCGACCACGAGCCGCTACCCACCGGTAACTCCTTTTTCGGCAAAGTGCCAGCGATCACTGGCGCATTGACCGGAAGACGGCGGGACAGCGGCAGGCGCACCGGCGCGCCTGCCGGGCCTCGGCCCCGCCGGGACCGTCAGCTCGCCGCGCGGTAGCTCTCGGCGATCGTCGGGAACAGCTCGCCGATGTCGTCCCGGTCGGACTCGGTCCCCTGGAGCATCACCACGTGGTACCCGCCGCCGATCAGCATGGCGCGGTTGCGGGCGAACTGCCGGCCGTCGCCGCCGTCCCAGAGGAAGTCGCCCTCGGCCAGGTCGACCTGCCCGACGGTGATGTTGTGCAGGCTGCCCGAGGAGCGCCACGGCGCGTCCCGGTAGGGCTGGAGCTCCGGCTGGCTCTGGAGCTGGTAATCCATCGGCACCTCGCCGAACTCGTCGCCGCCGTCCCGTCCGGGCACCACCGTCAGCCGCAGCCCGTCGCCCGCGAAGACCACCTGGCCGTCCGAGCCGGTCGAGCGCTCCCAGCCCTCCGGCACCGTCAGCCGGAATCCCAGCGGGTCGTCCAGGCTCTCGAAGCCGTCCGGGGCGGGCACCTCGTCGGCGTCCCCGGGCTCCCCGTCGGGGGCGCCGCTCTCGCCAGGTGCGTCGTCGCCGGATCCGTCGGGAGCGGGCTCGTCCTGCTCGCCGGCCCCGCCGGAGGGGGACGAGCCGGGGCCCGCCTGCCCACCGCGCTCCTCGCCGTCGGGCAGGAACAGCAACGCGTAGGCCATCGCACCCGCCACGAGGCAGAAGACCAGCACCAGCAGGATGCGCCCGAGGTTGCGCGGGTCACCGCTCTCGCGGCGCGGACGCTTGGAGACCAGCTCGCCGCGGTGCCGCACCATCGGCAGCCGCGCCGGATCGGCCGGACGGCCGGCCTCCAGCATCGGCGGCAGCGCCGCGGTCCGGCGGCCCACGTCGGGCTCCGGGGCGGCACGGATGATCGACCGGAGCCAGCCGCGCAGTTCCTCGGCGCTGGGCCGCTCGGTGGGGTCGAGCCGCAGCAGCGACTCCACCACCGGGCGCAGCGCACCGCACTCCTCCGCGAACGCGGGCTGCTCACCGCAGACGGCCTGGGTCAGCTCCGCCGCGCTCTCCTCCGGATACGGCGGGTGGCCCTGGACCGCGCGGAACAGCAACGCGCCCAGCGCCCACAGGTCGGCGGCCGGCCCGACCGGCGGCGCCAGCCGCCAGTGGTCGTAGACCGGTCCGGCCTGCTCCGGCGCCCAGCGCTCGGTGACGGCGCCGACCATCGTCATGCGGGCCTGGCGTGCCCGCTCGGCGGCCAGCGCGTTGTCCGGCCCCCGGTAGCGGCGGGCCGCGTCGGGCACGATCCCCGTGCCCGGCGGCTGCGGCTCGGGCGTGCCACGACCGGGAGCGGCGCCCGGCGCGGAGTGCGCCGGAATCCTTGGGAGTTGCTCGGTCGGCGGCTCCTGGTCCGGCACCGCCGCCGACACCGTCGGCGGCGAGGGACGGCGCGCGGGAACCGCGTTCCGCGGCGCGGCCGACTCCCAGCCCGTCTCGATCGGACGGCTGGGTCGCGGCGTGCCGGGCAGTTCGGTCGGACCGGAGCCACGCGCCGGGGGCAGCGCCCGGGCGTCTCCGCCCGGAGCCTGCGGGCCGTGGCCGTCCCGGCGCGGGGGCGTGCCGCGTCCCGGGCCGCCGTTCCGGCCGACGCCGTACGGGTCGGCTCCGTAGGAGTCGGCTCCGTACCCGGGGGCCCCGCCGTCGGCGGCGCGCCCCTCGGCCGGTCCGCGTCCCGCGCCGTGCACCGCGTCCGCGCCGGCGCGGGTCCCCGCACGGTAGGCGGCGATGGCGCCGCTGCGGGAGGCACGTTCCAGCGCGGCCCGGGAGGGCTGCGGAGCCTGTTCGGCACCCCGGGGCGGCGGCGCGGAGCCGGGACCGGCCGCGGGGTCGCCCAGCGGGACCGGGCCACGCGGGCCGGGTCCGGCGCCGGGCAGCGGCTCACGCTGCCGGTCGGGGTGGTACGCGTGGCTGTCCGCGGCGGCCTGGTCGGCCTCAGGGTCGACGGGGCCGCCGCCGGGTACCACGTCCCAGCCCTCGGGCAACTCGTGCGCTCCGGAAGCGAGCTGGTCGCCACCGGGGGTGAACTCCCCCGGCACCGCCGGGAACTCACCGCCGCCGGCCGGACCACCCGTGAACGGGTCGTCACCCGGGGGGAGATGGCCGATCTGCGGGAGGTGGGCGGTGGGGTTCCGGTCCTCGCTGTCGTACCGGCCGGGCTCCGGCCCGTCGCCGGGGTGCGCCGGCGCGGCGGAGTCGCCCGGAAGCTCGATCCGGTCCGTGTACGGACCGATGTCACGCGGGTCGATCTGGTCGGCGTACTGGCCGGCCCGGCCGGTGGGCTCGTCGTGGTCCGGGACGCTGCCCGGGCCGTAACCGGTGCCCGGACCGTGATCCGGCTGGTGGGCGGCGCCTGGGCCGTAGCCGGGGTCCGGGCCGTACCGCGTGCCCGGCAGCGCACCGTCGGCGCGATGATCTCCGGTGTCGCGGGCGGGCGGCAGCGCCTCCCGGGGCCCGTTCGAGGCCGGCGCCCCGTACGGCCCCCGCGCCTCGTGCGGGTCATGACCGGCCGGGCGGCCGGGCGCGTTCCAGCCCGGGGGAAGCGCGTACGCGCCGGGTGCCGGCCCAGGGTGACCGGGGCCGTCCGGCTCGTCGTCCACGCGGGCGGGCGGCATGGCCTGCGGCGGGTGGGTGCCGCCCTCGAGTCCGGTGTCCGGGCGCAGGCCCGGCGGAACCGGGCCGCCCGGGCCGGCGAACGGCTGGTCGCGGCGGATACCGGTGCCGGGCGTGCGGTCCCCCGGGGTGGGCGGTGCGGCGTGGCCGTCCGCCGGGTCGTGGCCGGACGCGGCCGGCTCGGGCCCGGCGGCGCTGTCGGCGGCGTCCACGGGGAACGGGTCGTAGCCGCAGAGGACTTCCTCGGCCGCGCCCGCCGCGAGACCGGTGAGCAGCGCCCGCCCGTCGTCGCAGATCAGCACCGTGCGGGCGGTGATGTTCCGGTGCGACCAGCCGTGGGCGTGGACCACGCGGAGCGCGGCCAGCAGGTCGGCGGCCACCTCGGCGGCACGGTAGGGGCCCATCCGGTGTTCGGCCAGCAGCGCGGCCAGCGGCCGGGCCGGCACCAGTTCGCTGACGATCCAGATGCCGTCGCCCTGCACGAAGACGTCGAAGATCTGGTCCAGCCGCGCGTGGTCGGGCAACGCGGCTGCCGCCGCTGCCGCCTCCAACGCCCGTCGCACGACCGGGTCTTCGGGGGTGCGGGTGGCACGTCCACTGCCCGGAACCGATCCCGGAGGGCCGTCCCCGTACTCCCCGTCGAGGACCTCGGGGTCCACCACCTCGGGCAGCGGCACCTGACGGACCAGCACTTCCTGGCCGCTGGCGGTGTCGAAGGCGCGCGACTCGACCAGCTCGAAGACTTCCGAGGGCGGCCGGGGAAGCCGGTAACGATCCGCGAGCAGCCGCCCCGCGTACTGATCCACAACGCCTCCCCTCATGGCGTGCCGTCGGCGGTCACACACTCACGATACGTGCCGACGGCGTAACACGACGACGCTCTCGCCTGTCAACTCCCGCTCAGCCCAAGGGCATGAACGAGTTGAACGCCGTCTCCCGCACAGTGCGGCAGTCATTCCCGTCCCACTCGTCCGCCACACACGAGATCATCACGGCGTACCCCCGGCCGTCGTCGACCCGGAAGCCGCGGTTGAGCACGCGGACCCGTTGGCCCTGCTCTGTACGCTCGAACTCCCAGTCGGCGACGGTCGGATAGTCCCGCCACTCCACGGAGTCTATGCGGACCCGTTCGTAGTCGGTGCTCTGATCGCGTACCGCCGGCTCCAGGTCAAGCCACGCCTGTGCGGCGTCCTCCCCCGGTGACGTCGTGAAATCGACCTGGACGGCCGGGGGCGGCCCCGACGGATGGCTGTAAATCGCCCCGGAGTCGCGCCCACTGGTGCCGGTCTGCTCCCAGCCGTCGGGGAACGCCATGCCGAACCGGAACTGGAGGTTGACCTGCCGGGAGAAGCCGGACGGGCTCTCGGGCGGGAACGGGGCGTCGGTGTCGCGCTCCGGGGAGTTGCGGGGCGGACCGGTCTGCTCGGGGTCCGCGCCGTCGCTGCCGGGGTCCTCGTCGGCGTCGCCGCCCGGGTCCGTGTCGCCCTCGGCGTCGGGGTCTGGGTCGCCGTCGCCGTCCGTGCCGTCACCGGTCCCGTCGCCGCCGTCGCCGTTGTCCGGGTCGTCGCCGTCGGTGTCTTCGTCGCCGGTGTCCGCGTCCGTGTCGTCCGTTCCGGTGGAGGAGCCGGGGTCGTCGGCGGGGTCGTCGTCGCGGACCTGGGTCACCAGCAGTGCCCCCAGCAGGGCGACCACCACCAGGGCGGCCACCGCAAGCAGCACCGTGCGCCGACGCCGGCCGGCGCCACCCGAACCCGTCACTCCGGCGGGCGTGTTGTCGTCCCCGCCGCCTCCGCCCGTGCCTCCGGTCCCCGTGGTGCCGCTGCCGGGCGGGCCGAAGCCGGCACCCGCCGGCGAGGCGGCCGTCTCGCCGGTGGAGGCAGCGTCCGGAACCACCGGAAGCGGTTCGGCGGGCGTGCGGTCGGGGTCGGCTCCGGCGGCGGCCTTCGGCGCGCCCGGTCCCTCGGCGACGTCACCGGACGCGACCGGGCCGGCGGGCGTCTTCGTGGCGTCCGCACCTTCGTCGGGCGCGGCGGCGACGGCGGCACCCGCCGCGGCGGCACCGCTCGCCGCACCCGCGGCGGCGGCGCCCAGCGCCATCGTGCCGTGCGCTCCGTGCGCTCCGTCCGCCCGGCGCGCACGCCCCAGCGCCTCCCGCAGCAACGCCCGGGTCACCGGCTCGTCGAACCGTTCCTCGGGGTCCTTCTGGAGCAGCCCGGCGATGACCTCGGCCAGCGCGCCGGCGGACTCGGGCACCTCCACCGGATCGTTCATCACGGCCGCCAGCGTGGAGATCGCCCCGCCCCGGTCGTAGGGCGGGCGGCCCTCCAGCGCGCAGTAGAGCAGCGCGCCGAGCGACCAGTAGTCGGCCGCCGGGGAGAGGTCGTCGCCGCGCGCCCGCTCGGGGGATATGTAGGAGGGAGCGCCCACGAGCATCCCGGTGGAGGTGATCGACGGGTCCCCGTCGGCCTTCGCGATGCCGAAGTCCGTGAGAACGACCCGCCCGTCGGCGTCCGCGACCAGCACGTTGGACGGCTTGACGTCGCGGTGGACGATGCCGGCCCGGTGCGCGGCGCTCAGCACGTCCAGGACGGCGAGGCCGACCTCGGCGGCACGGCGCACCGTCAGGGTGCCGTCGTCGCGGATCACATCCGCGAGGGAGCGGCCCTCGATCAGTTCCATCACGATCCAGGGGCGGTCCTCCTCGTCGACCACGTCGAAGACGGTGACGACGCCACGGCCCCGGATGGTCGCGATGGCCTTCGCCTCACGCAGCGTCCTGGTCACCAGCCGGCGGCGCTCGGCGTCGTCGATGACCGACGACAGCCGCAGTTCCTTGACGGCGACCTGACGGGCCAGCACCTCGTCGGTCGCCCGCCAGACCGTGCCCATGCCGCCGCGGCCGACCACCGCACCGAGGCGGTAGCGACCGGCCAGCAGCCGCCCCGACCCGGTCGGCGCCTCCTGGTGCGGGACGTCTTCGGGTGGCTGGTGCGGGGTCTCGTGCGGGTCGGGCGGCGGTACCGGGTGGGCCGCGTCGTCGGGACCGGCGAGCGTCCCGGGCTCGGCGTCCGCCACCGCGTCCGTGTCGGCGTCCCTGTCCGTGTCGGCAGCCGCGTCCGCGGCGGCCGGCTCGTCCTGTGGGTGGGCGGCCAGTTCGCCCTTGCCGAGGGTGACGGTGCGCGGGGCCGGGTCGTCGTGGGCGACCGGTCCGAGCGAGACGGTCAGCGGCGCGGCGTCCTCGTACGCGACGGACCCCAGCGAGACGGTCCCGGGTGAGGGCGGCGGAGCGACCTTCCCGAGCGAGACGGTCTGCGGCGCGGCGCCCGGCCGCGCTGCGGCGTCGTCCTCGGAGGCGTCTCCGACCCCGGCGTCCTCCTCGGCACCCGCCTCGGCCGACTCCGGCCGCGCCTCGGCCGGTTCACGTGCCGGGGGTATCGCGTCACGCGGCTCTCCGCGCCCGGACTCCGCCTCGTCGTCCGCGACCGGCTCGCCCGGCCGGTCGTGGTCCTGGTCCTGGTCCTGGTCCTGGTCCTGGTCGTGGTGCTGGTCGTGCTCACCGTCCAGCGGCGCACCGGGAGCGGGCTGTGGGCCGGTACGTCCGGCGCCGCCGCTCTCCTGCTGGTCGCCGCTCTCCCCGTTGTGGTGGCCCATGTTCTCGTGTCCCCTCCGGCTTCCCGCACATTGTCACCCATCGGTGCGACAGCGGGCAGCCGGAGTCCGGGATCGGACGGGATCGGACGGGATCGGGGCGGAACCGTGTCCGGGCGGTGGCGGACCCGTCACCGGCACCGGCGCGGCGCGCCCGGCGGCACGTGTCCCGCACCCGGCGAGGCCGGGAGCGGGACACGGGTCCGGCACGGCGGTGGCGGGCGGGTCAGAGCGGAACGGTGTCCGGTGCGCCCAGCCGCGCGGCGTCCGCGGTCTGGTCATCGGGCTGGAGCTGCGACTCGCGCTCGGCCTCGACCCGCTTCTCGTAGTGCTCGACCTCCAGCTCCACCTGCTTGCCGTCCCAGCCCAGGACGCCCGCCATCAGCTCGGCGCACTCCCGGGCGCTGCGGGTGCCCCGGTCGAAGGTCTCGATGGAGATGCGGGTGCGCCGGGTGAGGACGTCCTCGAGGTGGCGGGCGCCCTCGTGGGTGCAGGCGTAGACGACCTCGGCGCGCAGGTAGTCGTCGGCGCCGGTCAGCGGCTTCCCGAGCTCCAGCTCCGGGTTCTCCTCGATGAGTTCCAGCACCTCCTCGGTCAACGAGCCGTACCGGTTGAGCAGATGCTCGACACGGGCGACGTGCAGACCGACCCGCGAGGCGATCCGCGCCCTGGCGTTCCACAGCGCGTGGTAGCCCTCGGCACCGGCCAGCGGCACCTCCTCGGTGCAGCAGTCGGCGACGCGCACGTCGAGCCCGTGCACGGCGGCGTCGACGGCGTCCTTGGCCATCACCCGGTAGGTGGTGTACTTCCCGCCGGCGACGACCACGAGGCCGGGCACCGGGTGGGCGACGGTGTGCTCGCGGGAGAGCTTGCTGGTCGCCTCGGACTCGCCGGCCAGCAGCGGGCGCAGCCCCGCGTAGACGCCTTCGACGTCGTCGCGGGTGAGGGGCACCGCGAGCACGGAGTTGACGTGCTCCAGCAGGTAGTCGATGTCGGCGCTGGAGGCGGCCGGGTGGGCCTTGTCGAGGTCCCAGGCGGTGTCGGTGGTGCCGACGATCCAGTGCCGTCCCCACGGGATGACGAAGAGCACGCTCTTCTCGGTCCGCAGGATCAGGCCGGTCGAGGAGTGGATGCGGTCCTTGGGGACGACCAGGTGGATGCCCTTGGACGCCTTGACGTGGAACTGGCCGCGTTCGGCGATCATGCCCTGGGTGTCGTCGGTCCAGACGCCGGTGGCGTTGACGACCTGCTTCGCCCGGATCTCGAAGCTCCGGAAACGGTCGTCGGCGCCGCCCTCCTCCAGATCGTGCACCTTCACCCCGACCACGCGCTCGCCCTCGCGGAGCACACCGGTGACGCGGGCGCGGTTGGCGCAGGAGGCGCCGTAGGCGGCAGCCGTGCGGACCAGGTTGGCCACGAACCGGGCGTCGTCCATCTGCGCGTCGTAGTACTGGAGCGCGCCGACCAGGGCGTCCTTGCGCAGCGCGGGGGCGACGCGCAGTGCCTTGGTCCGGCTGAGGTGCCGGTGGACGGGCAGGCCGCGGCCGTGCCCGGAGGAGATCGACATGGCGTCGTACAGCGCCACGCCGGAGCCCGCGTAGAACCGCTCCCAGCCCCGGTGCTGGAGGGGGTAGAGGAACGGGACGGGCTTGACCAGGTGGGGGGCGAGCCGGCCGAGCAGCAGCCCGCGTTCCTTGAGCGCCTCCCGCACCAGGCCGAAGTCGAGCATCTCCAGATAGCGGAGGCCGCCGTGGATGAGTTTGCTGGAGCGACTGGATGTGCCGGCGGCCCAGTCGCGGGCCTCCAGCAGTCCGGTGCTCAGGCCGCGGGTGGCGGCGTCCAGGGCGGTGCCCGCGCCCACCACCCCGCCTCCGACCACCAGCACATCGAGCTCGCGGTCCGCCATCCGCGCCAGCGCTTCGGTCCGCTCGGCCGGTCCCAGTACCGCTGTCTTCACTGGCCTGCCCTCTCGTTCGTCCGGTGGTTCCTTTCCATGGTCACCGATTTCCCGCCCGCTGTCGCCGCACACCCGTCCGAACGGAGCGATCGGGTGGGCGGCCCGCGCCGCCCGCGATCCCGGCGAGCGCCGCAAGCGGACCGGAGGGGCACGGAGACGAGGGGTGGGGCGCCGCCGGGGAGGCGGCCGG
>NZ_BHZI01000004.1 GCF_004305975.1 Streptomyces otsuchiensis | reverse complement strand
GGGGCGGGGGCGCGTGCGGCGGCCCGGCGTCAGTAGAGGTTGAGCGCCAGATGGATCGAGGTGCCGACGACCAGGAGCACTCCGGCCGCACCGCAGACGTTCTGCCACCACGCGTTGCCGAGCGGGCCCATCAGCGTGCGGTTGTTGGCCAGGACCAGGAGCACCACTCCGAGCAGCGGCTTGACCAGCACGGTCAGCGCCTGGGCGATGATGATCAGCTGAACCGGTGAAGAACCGGCGATGACGGTCACGGCCGCGCCGAAGGCCAGGATGCCGAGGATTCCCAGCCGCACCGGCAGCGCGGAGACCTCCCGGGCCCAGCCGAAGGCGTCGGCTAGGACGGTCGAGCCGGCCGTCGCGTTGGCCAGCATCGACGAGAACGCGGCGCCGAAGAAGCCCAGGGCGAAGATGATCCGGCCGGCCTCACCGGCGACGGGCTCCAGCACCCCGGCGAGGTCGCCGAAGCTCGCCTCCTCGCCGTTGCCGCCGAGGACGGTGGCGGCGGTGATCAGCACCAGGACCGTCATGATGCCGGGCGCCACGATGCCGGGGATGGTGTCGACGATGGTGGTCTGCCGGTACTGCTCGCGCTTGAGGCCACGTTCCCGGCTGGCGTAGGAGGCGAAGAACGCGGCGTTCATCGAGAAGTTGGTGCCGACCATCGCGACGATGAGCAGCCCGGCGCCCGCCGGGAGCGAGGGGATGAACCCCTCACCGGCGGCGCTCCACTCGGGCCCGGAGAGGAACGCCGTGACGACGAAGGAGAGGGCCATGGTGGCGACCACGGCCAGCAGCGCCTTCTCGATCGCCCGGTAGAGCCGTCGCGCCAGGAGCACGCAGGCGACCAGCGCGGTGCAGGCGAGCGACCACCAGATGACGGAGCCGCCGAAGAGCAGGGAGAGCCCGAGACCGGAGCCGACCGCGTTGCCGACGGAGAACATCAGGGTGATGACGAACAGGCCGACGCCGGAGAGCTTGGCGACCAGGGCGCCGCAGTACTGCTTGATGGTGGCGATCAGGCTGGTGCCGGACATGATGCCGACGCGGATGCTCATGTCGGCGAAGGCCAGCATCAGCAGGTTGCACAGGACGACCACCCAGATCAGGGCGTAGCCGTAGCCGCTGCCCGCCTGTACGGCGGCGGTGAGCGCGCCGGGGCCGAACTGCCAGGAGCCGACGACGAAGGCCGGGCCGATCATGGCCAGCAGGCGGACGCCGCGCGCCAGCCGGCCGGACGGCGGAGCCGGTGCGTCCGGTGCGTCCGGCGCGTCCGGTGCGGTGTCACCGGCACCGGGACCGGCCCCGGACGGAGGCGGGGTGCCGGTGGTGGTCGCTGCGTCGGTGGTGGTCGGGGTGTCTCTCGGTACGTTCGTGACGTCCGGATGATGCGTGCGCTCGGACACGGTGATCGTTCCTCGCTCTCCACGGCCGGGGTGGGTTTGGTCGGTCGAGACGGCGTTGTCCACGGACCGGGGCGCCGGCCGGGAGGCAGCGCGCGGCGGTCGTTCGATGGAGGGGTGGCGCCGCGGGAGGTGCGGCGCGCGTCGGAAGGGGGCCGCTGCCCGGGGCAGGGCCGGTGGTGGCGACGGCGGCGGCGCGCCCTGAGGCGGGCGGGCCGGGGCCGCCTGTGTCCCTTCGTCCGTGCGGTGCCCGGGGCGGGCGGTGTCGGCGCGACGGCGCCCGGCCCCGGGGCACCGGTGTGGCTCAGACCAGCTCGGCGGACTTCAGCGCGAGGTGGATCTCCTGCTCGGCGGCAGGTGTGAGGTCGATCAGCGGCGACCGTACCGCCGCGGAGGGCAGGATGCCACGGGCCTTCAGTCCCAGCTTGAGGGCGACGGTGCCCTCCATGTGGGAACCGCGGTGGTACACGGCCTTGGTGACCGGGAGCAGCCGGTCGTGGAGGGCGCGGGCGGCGGCGTAGTCGCGGGCCTTGCCTGCCTCGATCAGCTCGATGAGCGGTTCGGGGGCGAGGCCGCCGTAGCCGACCAGGGCGCCGTCGACGTCGAACATGGTGTGCAGCAGGTACTCGTCGTGGCAGGTCAGGATCTGCAGCTCGGGGTGCTCGGCGCGCAGCACCGGGATCTCGGTGTCCCAGCGGCGCATGTTGCGGACGCCGTTCTTGGTGGCGAAGACTCCGGGCTGGGCGGCGATCTCCAGCTGGGTCTCCAGGTCGTAGCTGGCCTTGGTGACGTCGGGGTACTGGAAGAGGATCAGGGGCAGGCCGGACTCCTCGTGCACCACGCGGTAGCGGTCCTGCGGCGCGCCCTTCTGGAAGCCGAACCGCAGCCAGCCGTGCGAGGGGTAGAGCAGTCCGGCGGCGGCGCCCGCGTCCACGGCCCGGCGGGCCTCGGCCGCCGCGACGGCGGTGCCCTCTCCGGTGATGCCGGCGATGATCGGCGTCTTGCCGCCGACCGCCTCCACCAGGGTGCGGATGACGGCCACCTGCTCGTCCTGGGTGAGGAAGGTGCCCTCGCCCGCGTGCCCGAGGCAGACCAGGCCCTTGACGCCGTCGAAGCCGGCGAGCCAGCGCCCGTAGGAGGCGAGCGCCTCGTGGTCGACGGCGCCGTCCGCGGTGAACGGCGTGACCGGAGCGGGGACGAGGCCACGGAGGTCGATCTCAGTCATGGGTAACCCCTTCATGGGAACGTTTGCAGGAACGTTTCCACACTATGAACTCCACGGTTCTTCCCGGTCAAGAGGTCGGAGCCGGACGATCACCGGTGACGGTAGGCTCGCCGCATGGTGACGATCCGGGACGTGGCGAAGGCCGCGGGAGTCAGCACGTCGACGGTCTCGCGCGTCCTGGACGAGCGGCTTCCCCGCTCCTCCAGCGCCACGGCGGAGCGCGTACGCCGACTCGCCGCCGAACTCGGCTATGTGCGCGACCCGTTGGCCTCCGGGCTGCGGCGGGCGGGCACCAGCACCATCGGCGTGATCGTCCCGAGGCTGACGGACACCGTGATGGCGATGCTCTACGAGGAGATCGCCGCCGCCGGCGCCGCGCGCGGGATCTTCTCCGTGGTCGCCGGGACCGAGGACGACCCCGAGGCGGAGCAGCGCGCCGCCCAGTCCCTCCTCCGGCGCCGGGTGGACGGCCTGATCCTGACCACCGCACGACTGGACGCCCCCGAGCCCGAACCGCCGGGCCCCGGTCGCGCGGTGCCCCGCGTGCTGGCGCTGCGCACCGACGGGCGCGGCCCGGCCTCCGTCGGGGACGACCGGCTCGGGGCCCGCCTCGCCACCCGGCATCTGCTCGACCTCGGGCACCGCAGGATCGGCCTCGTCGGCGGCCCGGTCTACGCCTCCAGCGCCGTACGCCGCCACGAGGGCTACCGCGACGCACTGGCGGAGCTGGGCGTTCCCTACGAACCGGGACTGGTCGAGGGGGACTCCTTCTCCATGGAGGCCGGCGAGGGCGCCGGACGCCGGCTGCTGAGCCGCTCCGACCGGCCGACCGCCGTGTTCGCCGTCAACGACAACACCGCGATCGGCGTGCTCGCCGCCGCGCACCATCTCGGACTGCGCGTTCCCGAGGACCTCTCGGTGGTCGGCTACAACGACATCCCGGTGGCGAGCCGCCTCCCGGTGCCGCTGACCACCGTCCGGGTCCCCTTCGACCAGGTGGCGCAGGGAGCGCTGCGGCTGCTGCTGGACCGGGGCGATGACACCGGCCCGCCGGTGACGTTGACCGCCACGCCCACGCTCATACCGCGTGGCTCCACCCGCGCACCCCGCACCTCGCGCTGAGCCCCCGCGACGCCGGGCGGCGCGGGAGCGGACCCGGGAACGGCACGCGAGAGCGCACACGCAGCCGGCACACGAAACGGCCGCGCCGGGGAGGACGGCGCGGCCACCGCGGGCGGCGGTGGCACACCGTGCTCCCCGGCGCGGCCGGGGATCAGGACCGGACGGTCAGGCGGCGGAGGCGAGGTCGTCGCGGCCGACCAGCTCGGAGCGGCCGAACAGCAGCGCGTAACCGGTGGGCAGGGAACGGAGGACACGGTCCAGCAGCTCCCGGCCCGCGCCCCGGGCGACGACGTGCAGCACGGCGCCGACCTCCCAGCGCGTGGTGGCCGGGCTGCCGCCGGTACGGGCGGTCAGCTCCTGGACGAACTCCCAGCCGGAGAGCGGCTGGGCCGCCGGGCGGGCACGGGTCAGCAGGCGGGCGGCCGGTCCGGGCAGGCAGGCGGCGAGGTCGGCGCGCTCGGCGCCGCCGATCTGCCCGCCGAGCGCGGCCAGGACGTGCCGAACGGCCTCTTCGGCCCGCTCACGGGTGGGATAGGCGCCCTCGTAGCGGACCTGCTCAAGGAAGTGCCCGAACGCGCCGGTGTCGTCGGCGGCACTGACAGCGGCGGTTGCGGCGGCGGCGCCGGAGACGGCGGCGGTGGGCTGGGCGAGAGAGCGGGAGTGCTTCACAGGCATAGTGCCTTTCGCGTCAGGAACCAGAAAAGTGCGAGCAACTCGTCAGCGGTCACCGGGCGGAGCGCGGCGGCCCTCGCGGGCCTGCCCTTCGCGTCACGCGGCCGGGACGCCTCGACGGGCTGACGGGCCGGCAGCGACGGCGGCCACAGTGAGCCGCTGCCCGTATCCAGCGGCAGGGAAACCGGATTCGGCTTCTTTGGGGCGCACATCACATACCCGGCGCACTCCGGTTCGGGTCCTCAACTCCCTTGCGGGGGTGGGGTGCTGAGCTTCCCGGCTCCACCGCGGGTGCGCCCTCGGGCGCTGGGGCCACCGCCGCCCGCGTCCGCCCTCCGTGCTCCGCCCTCGGGCCTCCGCCCTCGGTCCTCCGCCCTGGACGGTGTCCGCCGGGACCCCGGCTCGCCGCGTAGCGTGTGCGCCATGGAGATCTGGGTCAACCCGAAGTGCTCGAAGTGCCGCAGTGCCGTGAGACTGCTGGAGGCGGAGGGCGCCTCGTACACCGTCCGGCGCTATCTGGAGGATGTGCCCTCGGAGGAGGAGATCCGGGCGGTGCTCGGCCGGCTGGCGCTGGAGCCGTGGGACATCACGCGGACCCAGGAGCCCGAGGCGAAGGAGCTGGGTGTCGCGTCCTGGCCGAAGGAGGCCGCTGCCCGTGACCGGTGGATCGCGGCGCTGGCGGCCCATCCGCGGCTGATCCAGCGGCCGATCATCACCGCCGACGACGGCAGCGCCGTGGTCGCCCGCACCGACGAGGCGGTGCTGGACGCGTCCCGGCGTCGCTGAGCCTGGGCCCGTCCACCCGCCCGGTTGCCCGTCCACCAGCCCGGTCCGGCGCTTCCGTCCCCGTCAGACCGGCTGCACGAGCTGGTAGCCGCGGTCGATCAGCCGGGGCAGGTAGTGCCCGAGGGCGGACACCGTCTGCGAGCGGTCCCCGCCGCCGTCGTGGACGAGCACGACCGCGCCGGAGTGCGCGCCGTCGAGCACGGCGGTGGAGATGGCCCCGACTCCGGGCGCGGCCCAGTCGTTGGTGTCGATCGACCAGCCGAGGGGGACCATGCCCAGGTCGGCGCAGATCCCCAGCGACGCGCGGTCCCACGCCCCGTAGGGCGCGCGGGCCCATCGTGGGGCGGCGCCGAGCGCGGACGCCAGCAGGTCGCTGGTGCGGCCCAGTTCCTCACGGACCGCGGTCCGTGACAGCCGGGTGAGCTGCGGGTGGGTCCAGGAGTGGTTGGCGACCAGGTGGCCCTCGTCGGCGACGGCGCGCAGCAGGTCGGGGTGGCGCTCGGCGTTCTCGCCGATGACGAAGAAGGTGGCGGTCACCCCGTGCTGTCGCAGCACCCGCAGAACCTGCGGGGTGTGCTCGGGATGGGGGCCGTCGTCGAAGGTGAGGGCGATCCGGCGGCCGGGGACGTCGAGGGTGCGGTCCGCGGCGGTGCGGACCTCGACCGGACGCCGTCCCGGCGCCCCGGCGGGGTCCTCGGCGGAGGGGTCTCCCGTGGGGGACATGGCGGCGAAGGTATCACCGGCGGCCCGGCGGTCGGCGGAGGTCAGCAGCCGGTTCAGGCCGACGAGTCCGGCACACGCGGCGGCGCCGAGGACGACCCGGCGACCGAACGGGGTCTTATCCGATGAGTCGCTTGTCACCCTCCACTGATCTCATGGCGAAGCCGGCCCACCGCCCGGCGACACCGGCCCGCGCGGCGCCCCAACCCGATCAGCCCGCCGCCGTTCGGCTCCGGCCACGACGGGCCGGAGCCGAACGGGCGAAGCGACGGGCCGGAGCGGTCCGGAACACCGGCTTTCCGTGGGGCGCCGCGAGAGGGCGCGGGTCAGCCCGCCTCGCCCCTGCGGGGCAGCGACGCCTCGGCGGCGGCGAGGATCTCGGTGACCCGTACGCCGAACCGCACGTCACACGGGTGCGGTTCACCGTCCACAGCGCGCAGCAGCGCGTCCACCGCCCGCCCGAAGGGCGCCAGCGGCTCGTCACCGTTCCACTCGGGCATCCGGGAGACCCCGTTCGCGCCGCGCACCTCCGCGGCCACGGTGGCGGCGGGCTCGGGCACGGTGTGGCTGGTGGTCACCGTGCTCACCGCGCCGGAGGTGTGGCGCAGCAGCAGCTCCACAGTGTCGCCGGGGCCGTCCAGCGCCCGGACCTCCGCGAGGTCGGCGATGTCACCGAGGACCGGCATCAGCATGGACAGGGCGTGCGGGCCGACGTCCCACAGCGCGCCCCGCTCCTGCCGCCACGGCGAGGCGGCGAAGTCGCTGTCCGCTCCCGCGTAGATCGACGACAGCCACTGCGCGCTGCCGGTCAGCCAGCCGCCGGCGGCGCGCTGCTCCTCCACCCAGGCGGCCGGGGCGCTGGTGAACCGCAGCGTGAAGTAGACGACGGAGGCGACCCCGGCCGAGGCGACCTCGTCGGCGAGTTCACGCGCGCCGGCCACGGTGGTGGCGACGGGCTTGTCCAGCAGCAGGTGCTTGCCTGCGCGGGCGGCGCGTATCGCCAGCGGGGCCTGGACGTCCGGGGGCAGCGCGATGGCCACCGCGTCGCAGTCGGCGAGCAGCGTGTCCAGCTCCTCGTGGGCACGGCAGCCGAGGCCGTCCGCCAGTTCACGGGCGGCCTCCGGGCGGCGCCCCCAGACGCCGGCCAGCTCGGCGTCGGGGTGTCCGGCGAGGGCCGGACCGTGTGTGCGCTGCGCCCAGGGGCCGGTACCGAGCAGACCGAATCGCATACGAGCACTCTCCTGTCGAGCGTGACCCCGATGGCCGGGGCGACGGTTACCTCTGTTTAACAGCCGGGCAACGGCCGGGAAAACCGGCGGCTGGATCGTGGCCGCAGCGTATCCGCACCGCACTGCCCCGCCAGGCCCCCAAGGAGCACCCAACGTGAGCTACAAGGCCGAGTACATCTGGATCGACGGCACGGCGCCGACGGCGAAGCTGCGCTCCAAGACCAAGATCATCGCGGACGGCGCCGAGCCGTCGGAGTGGGGCTTCGACGGGTCCAGCACCAACCAGGCCGAGGGCCACGCGTCGGACTGCGTGCTCACCCCGGTCGCCGTCTACCCGGACCCGATCCGCGGCGGTGACGACAAGCTGGTGCTGTGCGAGGTATTCGACACCGACGGCACCGCCCACGAGTCGAACTCCCGCGCCCTGCTGCGCCCGGTCGCCGAGCGGTTCGGCGCGCAGGAGCCGCTGTTCGGCATCGAGCAGGAGTACACCTTCTTCCAGGGCACCCGCCCCCTCGGCTTCCCCGAGGGCGGCTTCCCCGCACCGCAGGGCGGCTACTACTGCGGCGTCGGCGCGGACGAGATCTACGGCCGCGACGTGGTCGAGGCCCACCTGGAGAACTGCCTCAAGGCGGGGCTGGGCATCTCCGGGATCAACGCCGAGGTCATGCCCGGCCAGTGGGAGTTCCAGGTCGGCCCGCTCTCCCCGCTGGAGGTCGCCGACCAGCTGTGGGTGGCGCGCTGGCTGCTCTACCGCACCGCCGAGGACTTCGGCATCTCCGCGACCCTGGACCCCAAGCCCGCCAAGGGCGACTGGAACGGCGCCGGCGCGCACACCAACTTCTCCACCCGCGCCATGCGGGAGGGCTACGACGCGATCATCACCGCGTGCGAGGCCCTGGGCAAGGACGGCAAGCCGCTGGAGCACGTCAAGCAGTACGGCGTGGGCGTCGAGGACCGGCTGACGGGCGCACACGAGACCGCCCCGTGGGACCAGTACAGCTACGGCGTCTCCAACCGCGGCGCCTCGGTCCGCATCCCGTGGCAGGTAGAGCGGGACAAGAAGGGCTACATCGAGGACCGCCGCCCCAACGCCAACGTCGACCCGTATGTGGTGACCCGCCTGCTGGTGGACACCTGCTGCGCGGAGCTGGAGTCGGCCGGCCTGGCCTGACACCCGGCACCGTCCCCGCGTTCTTCCGGCTGCCCGTCCACGGCGCCGGTGCGCCGGCGGCCGTCCCCGTACCGCCTCCCCGGGCGGTGGGGGACGGCCGTCGGCGCGTGTCGGCCCCTGCCCGCCCTGCCCGGCGGGAGGGAGCCGTCAGGCGCGGGGCCGTGCCGGCGGCGAGACCGCTCAGAGGGCGTCGGCGGCGGCCTCTGCGACCGCCTGGTCCTGGTCCCCGCTGCCACCGCTGACCCCCACCGCGCCCACCACGGCGCCCGAGCGCCGCAGTGGCAGGCCCCCGGCGAAGATCATCACCCGGCCGCCGTTGGAGGCGTGGATGCCGTAGAACTGGGCGCCGGGCTGGGCGTTCCCGGCGAGGTCGGCGGTGCTGAGGTCGAACGCCCTGGCGGTGAACGCCTTGTTGATCGAGATGTCGACGCTGCCCAGCCAGGCCCCGTCCATCCGGATGTGGGCGACAAGGTTGCCGCCCGCGTCCACGACCGCGATGTTGCAGGGCTGGCCGGCGTCGTGCGCCGCCCGTTCCCCTGCCGCGATCACGCGCCGCGCGTCGTCCAGGGACACCGATTCCACCGTGGTCATGACCGTGACTCCTTCGGGTCGGGCATCGCCGGGGCGCTCCGGCGGACGGGCTCCGGACGCCCTGCCGCGGGGGCTCAGGGCCCGCTCATCTCCCCGGATGCCGCGCCTCACCGTGGCAGAACCACCGGCCGCCTCCGGCCACGGCACGCCGCGCGGCCGTCACGGTCAGCCACCCGCCGGGCGACCGGTCGGGGGCATGCGCCGGGCGCTGTGAGGGTGGAGGAGGGGTGGAGGAAAGTACACCCCCGCTACGGTGTCTGAGCCGTGTGCCGGGCCCGTCGCGGGGCGGCAGACTGAGGCTGCGCCCGGACAGCCCGGGGCGGGGATCGAGGGCAGGCTGACATGGCGGGGACGGCTACCGGGAACAGGTTGCGCGACGGGTTGCAGGCGAGTGTGCGCGGACTGGCGCTCAGCGCGCTGTCCATCGGGGTGTCGCTGGGCCTCTTCATCGCGGCGGTGCTGTCGATCTCCTTCGTCATGCTGGGCGTCGGGCTGCTGACCACCCCGGCCGTGCTGGAACAGGTCCGCAACCAGGCGCAGCTGCGCCGGCGGCTGGCGCGCGAGTGGGGCGGCGTCGAACTGCCCTCCGCCTACCTGCCGTTCCCCGCCGAGCCGCGGCCGGGGGCGCTCGGGCAGGCGGAGCGCACCCTCTGGCTGCTGCGCGATCCGGCGACCTGGCGGGATGTGCGGTGGCTGCTCGCCGACGCGGTGGCCGGTTTCGCCACGGCGCTGCTGGCTCCCGCGCTGGTCTTCCAGGGGCTGCACGGGCTGGTGCTGGCGGCCGGGCTCTGGGAGCCGATCGTCTCGGCCTCCGGCACCCACTGGTACACCTTCATCCCGGTCTCCGGCACCACCACCGCCACCCTCGCGGGGGTCCTCGGCCTGGTGCTGGCCGTGGTCGGGATCGCCTTCGGCCCGGCGATCCTCCGCACACACTGGCGTGTCTGCCGGCCGCTGGCCATGAGCGAGAAGCAGGTGCTCACCCGCCGGGTGGAGACCCTGGCCGAGACCCGCAACGAGGCGCTGGACTCCTCCGCCGCCGAACTGCGCCGGATCGAGCGGGACCTCCACGACGGCGCGCAGGCCCGGCTGGTGGCCATGGGCATGAGCCTGGGCGCGGTCGAGGCACTGATGGAGAAGGACCCCGAGCAGGCGCGCCAGCTGCTGGCGCAGGCGCGGCGGAGCTCGGCGGAGACCCTGGAGGAGCTGCGGGACCTGGTCCGCGGCATCCACCCGCCGGTCCTCGCCGAACGCGGCCTCGGCGACGCGGTCCGCGCCCTGGCGCTGCGCGGCCATCTCCCGGTGGAGGTGACGGTGGACCTGCCCGGCCGGCTGGAGGAACCGGTGGAGTCGGCGGCGTACTTCGCGGTCAGCGAGGTGCTCACCAACACGGCCAAGCACGCGGACGCCGAGCGGGCATGGGTCGACCTCTCCCACGACGGCGCCCGGGACATGCTGCTGATCGCCGCCGGGGATGACGGACGGGGCGGCGCCGACCTCTCCGCCGGGACCGGGCTGCGCGGCGTCGAACGGCGGCTGGCCGCGTTCGACGGGGTGCTCGCCGTCTCCAGCCCGGTGGGCGGGCCCACCCGGATCAGCATGGAGATCCCCAGCCGGGTGACCACCACCGACGGCACCTAGCCACCGGGGGCAACTGGGCGCGGTCAGGAGCGCGGACGATTTGGACCATTGAATCAGTATGGATTTGGCACTGTGCCATGGACCATTTCGCGCGGCAGTCTGCCTGGATGACTGTTGAGTTCTGGGTGACATCGATCGTCGTGACGGCTACGCCGGGCACGGGTGCGCTGTTCACGATCGCTGCGGGCCTGGGCCGTGGCGTGCGGGCGGGGCTGGTGGCCGCGGCGGGGTCCACACTGGGGGTCGTGCCGCACATGGCACTGGCGGTGACGGGCGCGGCGGCGACGCTGGCGGCGAGTCCGGTGGCGTTCGAGGCGATCAAGTGGCTGGGCGTCGTCTATCTGGTGTACATGGCGTGGGGCAGCTGGCGTCAGACCGGCGTCCTTGCTCCGCTCGGCGAGAAGGAGGCGCCGGGAGGAGACGTCTCGACGGCGAGGGTGGTCGGCGGCGCGGTGCTGGTGAACCTGCTGAATCCGAAGTTGACGGTGTTCTTCTTCGTGTTCCTGCCGATCTTCGTCGACACCTCCGTCGATGGCGCCGCAATCCGAATGGCCGGTCTCGGCGCGCTGTTCATGGTGATCACATTGCTGATCTTCGCCGTCTACGGTGCGTGCGCGGCATGGATGCGGCGGTACGTGATCGGTCGCCCGATCGTGATGCGCCGAATCGGCCGCCTGTTCGCCGCCTCGTTCCTGGTCCTGGCCGTGATGCTCGCCTTCTCCCGGCGATAGCCGCAGAAGCCGCCGTCATGCGGAGGAGAGCCCGGAGCGGCTTCCGATGGTCTGGATCGCCGCATCGAGGCGGGCTGCGGGATGCGGGCCATAGCCGATGATCAGGCCCGGCGGCCCCGGAGCGTGGCGGTGTGCGGAGAGCGGCTGGACGGCGATGCCAGCCTCTTCTGCCCGCGCGGCGACAGCGGTGTCGTCGACGTGGCCGGGGAGCCAGACCAGAAGGTGCAGCCCGGCTGCGATGCCTTCGACCCGACAGCCGGGAAGGTGGTGGCGGATCGCGGCGACAGCGGCGTCGCGGCGTTCCCGGTGCCGCAGGCGGAGACCGCGCAGGTGCCGTTCCAGGACACCGGTGTCGATGAGCTCGGCGAGGGCGAGTTGCGGCAGAGCGGGCGACCCCTGATCGGTCGCCCAGCGCTTGCGGACGAGCTCCTCGTGCAGACAGGCGGGGGCGATCATCCAGCCGGCCCGCAGCCCCGGGGCGAGCACCTTCGAGAGGCTCGAGACGTGGACGATCCGCTCGGGAGCGGCGGCGTGCAGGGCGCGCACCGGAGCGCGGTCGTAGCGGTACTCGGAGTCGTAGTCGTCCTCGATCACGATCCCGTTCCGCCGCTCCGCCCAGGCGATGAGCTCCCGGCGGCGGGCAGGGGAGAGCACCACACCGGTCGGGAACTGGTGCGCCGGAGTGACCAGGACGGCGCGGGCGCCGGTGCGGGCGAGTGCGGCGACGTCCATCCCGTCCTGGCCCACGGGGATGGGATGGAGCGCGTCGAGCCAGTAGCCGAGGATGCGGCGGTTGCCCTCCGCGCCGGGGTCTTCGGTGGCGCATTCGGCGACGCCCCGGTCGCGTAGCACCTGGGCGAGCAGGCTCAGCGCTCCGGTGACACCAGCGGTGACGATGATCCGCTCTGGCGCGGCGGTGACGCCTCGGCTGCGTGCCAGCCAGCGGGCCAGCGCGGCGCGCAGTTGCGGAACGCCTTGCGGGTCGGTGTACCCCAGGTCGTGAGAGGTCGCCGTGGAAAGTACGCGGCGTTCGGCGCGCAGCCAGGCGGCACGCGGGAACGCGCTGAGATCGGGAACGCCGGCCGAGATGTTCAACAGCGCCCTGGGCGGCGGCTCCGCTTCCAGTGCTTCCCGTGCGGCCGGAGCCGAGGCGAACCGGGCAACCTCGGTGCCGCCACCGCGATTGGTGATGAGGAGGCCCTCTTCGGCCAGGCGGCGATAGGCCTCGACCACGGTTCCCCGCGCCACGGAGAGGTCACCGGCCAGCACCCGGCTGGCCGGCAGTCGTGTGCCGGGCGCCAGCGCGCCACCGGCGATCGCCTCCCGGAGCTCCTGGACGAGCCACGCCGTCCGACCACGGGGCGGCGCGTCGCCCGGGTCGAGATGGAGGAAGTCGGAGCCGGTCACTCGGTACACGATTCCACGTCGGCATCGGCGTCGACGCCGGCACAGCACGGCGGCGCGTCGCGTCAGATCGGCAGGTCGTCCGGGAACAGACGGAACGCCTTGTGCGGCCCCAGCGGGCGGACCGCGCGGAAGTCACGGCGATCAAGGGTCAGGATCGCGTCTGTGCCGTAGTCGGCGGCCAGCGCCACATTGACAGCGTCCGCGAGATCAAGGGCGAGCCCGGAATACCGCACCCGAAGGAACTGGGCAGCAGAGAGGTGCTGTTCTGTGATCGGTGGGCAGACGATCCGGCCGAGCGACATCCAGCGCCGGATGTCGTCAACGGCAGTGTGCGCCGCCTCCCTGCCCAATTCCCTGGTTGCCACGTGATCGAGCTCTGCGAGTAGCAGAGGCGACATGACGAGCAACCCGGCCGCTCTAATCGCCTCGTTCGCGGCGCCGTGATCTGGGTGCGTGTGATCCAGCGCCGCCAGCAATCCGGAGGTGTCAGCGATGACGACGATCATGCGGCATCTGGCTCCACACCACGGAGACTCGCGTCCGCCACTGCCTCCCGCACCTCCTGTTGGGAAGGGGAACGCCCCGATCCGGCGTAGGTACGCGAAAAGAGCGGCTCATCCCAGCTCTGGCTGGCGAGGGCCGCAAGGTGAATGCCCTCACGGATGATCTCCGCCTCGCTCACCCCGCGGCGCTGGGCGGCCCGCTTGATGATCTCCAGGTCGGCGGGGTCCGCGTAGACATTGGTGCGCTTCATCGACATGTACCTATGCTAGTACATACTGGCCCCACCGACTATCGGGAGCGGCTCCCGGCATCGGGCCGCCGATAGGCTGGGTGCATGCCCGACACGCCCGCCGCCCCTGCCGAGGAGCGGCGTCTGCGCGTCCTCGTCGCGGAAGACCTCTTCCTGTTGCGGGACGGCCTCGTCCGGCTGCTGGAGGCGTACGGGTGCGAGGTGGTCGCGGCCGTGGAGAGCGGCCCGGAGCTGACCCGCGCGTTCGCCGAACACCGCCCCGACGTGGCGGTGGTGGACGTGCGGCTGCCGCCGTCGTTCACCGACGAGGGGTTGCAGTGCGCGCTCGCCGCGCGCAGGGAGCGGCCGGGCACCCCGGTGCTGGTGCTCTCGCAGCATGTGGAACAGCTCTACGCGCGGGAGTTGATGGCGGACGGCACCGGCGGGGTCGGCTACCTGCTCAAGGACCGCGTCTTCGACGCCGAGCAGTTCGTGGACGCGGTGCGCCGGGTGGCCGGTGGCGGCACGGCGATGGACCCGCAGGTGATCCGGCAGTTGCTGGCGCGCAGCAGCAACCGGTCGCCGCTGGAGCGGCTGACGCCACGCGAACGGGAGGTGCTGGAGCTGATGGCGCAGGGCCGGTCCAACGCGGCCATCGCGGGCCGACTGGTGGTGACGGAACGTGCCGTCACCAAGCACACCTCCAACATCTTCCTCAAGCTCGGGCTGGAGCAGTCGGAGGACGACAACCGCCGGGTGATGGCGGTGCTGGCGCTGCTGGAGGGCGGCGCGTAGCCCGGGCCGGACGCGGCGCGGCGGCCCGGTCGTCACACGCGCGGAGCAGCGCGCGTTCCCGGCGTGCGCCCGACGCGGCCGCCCGCGCAACCGTCCACCACCCGTGCCGGTGAGTAACCGCCACGCCGGTCACTCGTTCAGCGGAGTGTGTCTTCCACTCCGATCCCATCTCGCCCTGACGGCCACACCCACCGCGGCGCGACCGCGACGGTGACCGCGCGACCCCAGGACGGCGGCGCCAGGGATTCCGGCCCGCTCGGGCTGGAACAGGCGGAGGCGGCTCTCGTCGAGCACTACCGCCGACTGGTGCGCCTGGCCTACGTGGTGCTGCCGACCTCGCTCGGGCGCCATCAGCGTGTCGTCACGGCGCATTCCATCGCCCAGCGGGCGCTGCCCGCCGCCAAGTCGGTGGCCGAGGAGGCCGCGGCAGTCCCCCGCCAGCGCACCCGGACGGGTCCGGGCACCGACCCGGGATACGCGCTGGTGCGGCTCCGGGTGCTGCGCGCCGCGCTGGACGCGGGCAGGTCGCCGCGCATCGCCGGACGCGAGGTCGGCTGGCTCCCCCGGCCGCCCGCCCTGCTGCCGAGGGTCTTCGGCCTCATGCTGCGTCCGCGCTCCGGTGGCGCCGACGAACTGGCTCTGGAACAGGCGCTGTCGGAGGTCTCCTCGGGGACCAGGGCGGCTTTCGCGCTGGGCCGGATGGAAGGGCTGAGCCGCGAGGAGGTCCGGACGCTGCTGCAGGCGGCGGGCGTCAGTGAGTCGCACGCACGTGGCGCCGTGACCTCCGCCGCGCGGCTGCCCGGCGCCGAGGAGGCCGAGCTGGCCGGTCCCGCGGCGGCGCCGCCGGCTCTCGACGACCCGTGCACCCTCCAGGCGCACCCCACCGATCTGCTTCGCCGGCGCCGGCGGCGCCGCGCGGCGCTGGGGATCGCGGCGGCGGTCGCGGTCGGCGCGGGTCTGCTGACGCTGCTGCCCGGTGACGGCGGCGCCTCCGGCAACCCGGCCTCCCGTCAGGCCCTGGACCCCTCGCTGATGGTGCGGGCCCAGGCCGGCTCCTGGCAGGACGCGTCCCGGCTGGACTTCGCCTCGTGGCCGCCGCGCGGTTCGGCGACCAAGGACACCGAACTGCTGCGCCGGGCCCTGGCGGTGTGGGCCGAACCGGACAACTCGGTCCGGGTATCCGCCACTCCGGGGACGGCCGTCGGCCCGGCGGCCGGTCCGCCGCAGCTGCTGTACGCGGGTGAGGTGGGCGACGCCCGGCTGGTCATCATGCACGACGGGCTCCGCCTGGTCCGTTACGGCGAGCCGCTGGAAGGCGCCGGTTCGGTACTGGACTTCGCGCGCACCGACGGTGCCGACGGCGGCACGTCGGCGGTGGTCCTCAACCGCGACGCGGATGCCACCCGCTACCTCACCGCGCCCTGGGTGGCCGGGGCAGGTCTGCACGACCTGCTGGTGCCGGGCGACGATGCCCAGGAGCTGGAACTGGACGAGGACGGGGTGACCGGTCCGGTGCCCAACACCTTCGGGCGCGAGGACTGCGTGACCTACCCGGTGGTCCGGTTCACCTCCGCCGCCGGGGACGGCGAAGCGGGTGCGTCCGGCGCTGTCCCGACGGCCCCCGCGCCGACCGTCCTCGCCGACCTCGGCGAGCTGCTGCCCGCGCAACTCACCTACGGTGCGCCGGGTTCGGCACCCGGCAGCCCGCTGTCGGCCGCCGCGGCCGAGCAGTGGGCGCGCACCGCCTGCCATCTCCAGTCCGTCAACGGCGAGGGGGTGCGCACGGTCAACAGCTTCGAGTTCGCGGCGCAGAGCCTGCCCGGCGGGGCAGGCGACGCCAGCTGGGTCTGCACCCGCGCGGAGACCTGGCGGGGCGACGGCGCCCGGGTGATGACCCAGTTCCAGAGCCCGCAGGCCGAACGCGCGGCGGCAGAGGCGCCGGGCATCGTGGTGACCCGCGCCGAGTCCACGGCGACGTGCGGTGACCGCAGCCCGGAGGTGGTCAGCGGCGTGCTGTGGAAGTCGGACGCGCAGGAGTGGTTCCTGCTGGCGGCGGGCAGCGCCGGGGTCACCTCGATCACAGCGGAGGGCGACCTGTCGGGCAGTTCCCCGTCCCGGACGCTGACCCTTCCGGCGGCGGAGGGGGCGGACGCCGAACTCACCGCCCAACTCACCGACGGCACCACCATCAGCGCGGCGGGCTGACCCGGGTCGCTCACACCGCGCGAGCCCGACGACGCCCGACGGGCGGTCGGTGGACGGGAGATCAACGATCCTCGCCAACCGGCCGCCCGTCGCGCCGTTCGGGCAGGACCAGCCGCGTACGCGGGGACAGGGCAACCTCGGCTGCCGTCTGCGGGGCGGGGCGCGCGAGCGCGGACCGTCGCCGGTGCGCGGCCACCCGTGCGCGCGAGGAACAGCTGGGTGTGCGCGCTGTGCTTCGCACTGGCGGGAGCGGGTGAGGGCCCGGTGCTGAGCGCGACCCTGCGGATTCGGGCGGACCACGCACCGCCGAGTGCCCGGGCGCAGGTCTTCACGCTCGGCGCCGGATTGAAGATCACGGCCGCCGCCGCGGGCACCGCACTGGCGGCACTCCTGGCCGGACGGCTGGCGCCGGAACAACTTCTACTGTTCATAGCGGCGTTGAACGTGGTCGCCGCGACGACGCTGATACCGGCGCCCCGCCCCCGGACGGCCGGGCCGGGCGGACCGGCCACCACCGAGACGGAGCGTGAATGACAGGCCCCCGCTTCCGCGCCGAGTGGCAGGCAGTCAGTTACGGCCAGAGGCAAGGGAAGTGGCCGGAAAGATTCGGTGAAGATGGCTCCGCCCGACCTGCACTCCAAAATTGTCATGTCCGGTGCCACTGCGGGAACGAGCGTCCCGACACCTGTGGTGGTGGGACGTTCCGCTTCCCTCGCTCACCGGCACGCGCGGTACAGCCGAACCGCGCGTGGCGGCGTGAGGGCAGACAGGGCCCAAAGGGAACGCCCGCCACCGGTACCGACCAGCTCTTTGGAGGAGCATTGTCCGGACGCACGTCGCGACGCGGGTTTCTGACCGCCGTCGCCGCAGCCGCTGGGGGCGCGGTTGCACTTCCCGTCATCTGCGCCAGCCCGGCGCTCGCCGCCGACTCCGGCGAACTCGCCGTGGTCAACCGGCCGAACCACCCCCACGCCCAGTACGCGCCGGGGACGGCCCAGTCAGAGTTCACCGAGCCGCTGAACGCCAGCGTCGACTGCGGACTGCACGGGAGGGCCGGCTGACATGGCTACCTTCGTGACCCGCGCCCAGTGGGGCGCACGCGCCCGGCGCTCCAGCAACACCAACATCACCCCGGCCGGCGGAGGGGTGTCGGTGCACCATGTGGACGGCGTCCGCGTCGCCCGCACCAACCACGCCGACTGCGCCGGCCAGGTGCGCGGCATCCAGAACCACCACATGGACACCAACGGCTGGACCGACGTGGCCTACAGCCACCTGGTCTGCGTCCACGGCTACGTCTTCGAGGGACGCGGCGAGGGTCAGCGCACCGCCGCCAACGGCACCAACCCCGGCAACCAGAACTGGTACGCCGTGTGCGGTCTGACCGGCGGCAGCGCGAGCAACTACGACCCCATCACGCCCGAGCTGATCGACGCCTTCCACATGGCGATATCCCGGCTGCGGTCCTCGGGCGGGGCGGCCAACGCCGTCAACGGCCACCGCGACCACGTCGCCACGACCTGCCCGGGCAACCTGTACCCGCTGGTGCAGGACGGGACGCTCAACCCCGGCGGCGGCGGTGGCGCACCGGCATGGCCGGGCGTCTACTTCCGGCAGCCCCCGGTGATGAACCACGCCAGCGTGGGCAGCTGGCAGTCGCGGATGAACAGCGCCCACGGCTTCAGCCTCGCCGTGGACTCCAGCTACGGCCCCGCCTCGGACAGCGCGTGCCGCACCCTGCAGAGCCGCGCCGGTCTGGTCGTGGACGGCGTCGTCGGACCGGACACCTGGAACGCCACCTTCGGCTGACCAGTGACCACAGCGCCCCGGTGCCGGGTTCCACGCCCCGGCACCGGGGCGCTGCCGTGTGTCCGGCCGCATCCGGCAACGCCCGGCAACGCCCCGCAACACGAGCGGGGCACCGGCGGTCCCGGTGCAGACCGTCGGTGCCCCGTGGACCGGGCCCCGTCTCAGTTCACGGTGAAGACCGCGACCGTGCGGGCCGGGACGTCGAACGTGCCCTGCGCGGCGTCGAAGGTGGCAGACCGCACCGTGCGGTCCGCGCCCCTGGCCTGCACCCGGTGGAGCGTGAACTCCTCACCCACCAGCGACGGGTGGTGCTGGTACTGGCGGTGCGGAGTGGCGTTGAAGACCACCGCGAGGTCACCGGCGCGCATGACGATCACGCCGGGGGTCTCCCGGTCGGTGCCCGACAGCGGGAAGGAGACCTGCTCCTGCACCTCGCCAAGGGTGGCCAGTCCGAAGGCGTCCTCGCCCGACCGGATGGTCAGCAGGTCCCGGTAGGCGCGGTCGGTGGCGCGGATCTCGTCACAGCCGACCGTCAGGTTGGGGTTGCTCAACAGCGGCTCGGCGTAGGGCCACTTGTCCTCGTTGTCCCAGGCAGGTGGGAGCCCCCGGCCGAAGCCGTTGCCGGCCGAGCAGTTCCAGTGGATGGCGTTGAACCAGTCACCGGAGTTGTAGCTGTTGCGGTCCAGCGACTTCGAGCGCAGCAGTTCGCTGCCCGCCTGGCCGAAGGCCGGGCCCTGGGAGAAGAGTGCGGTGGACATGGCCAGCACCTGCATCCGGGCACGGTCGGTGGCCGAGGTGCGCGCGGGCAGCTTGTAGGCCAGCGCGTCGTACAGCGCCTCGTTGTCGTGCTTGTCGACGTAGGCGACGGCCTCTCCCGGCGCCGCGGTGTAACCCGCCGGGGAGCCGTTGTAGTCGACATCGGCGCCGGTGACCCGGCGGCCGTCGGACGCGGTGAACTCGAAGTCGGCGAGGTTGCCGGTGAGTCCGACCTTGATGATGTCCTGGTAGGCCATCAGCCGGGCGCGCTGCTCGTCCTGGTCGCCGTTGGCCGGGGAGTCGTTGGGGTCGGTGTAGAGGCCCGTGGCGAAGCCCTGGACCCCGGGGTCCTCGTCGAAGGGACCGCCACCGCGCACCGCGTCGCGGGCCCGGTCGGAGAAGGTGGCGATGCCGGTGCCCGCCATGTTCTCCTGCGTGGCCTGCTCGAACCGGGCGTCGTCGGCGACCTCTCCGAAGTTCCAGCCCTCGCCGTAGACCACCACCGCGCTGCCGTCCACCCCGTGTTCCTCGACGGTGAGTTCGTCGAGGGCCGCGCGGACGTCCAACAGGTTCTGCTTGGGGTGGTGTCCCATGAGGTCGAAGCGGAAGCCGTCGACGCGGTAGTGCTGGGCCCAGAGCACCACGGAGTCCACCGTCAGCTTGCCCATCATGGCGTGCTCGGGGGCGGTGTTGGGACAGCAGGTGGAGTCGGCGATCGTGCCGTCCTCCAGCAGCCGGTGGTAGTAGCCGGGGACGACGCGGTCCAGGATCGACTTCTCGTCCTGTCCGGCGGCGAAGGTGTGGTTGTAGACGACGTCTACCACGACCCGCAGGTCGTTGTCGTTGAGGGAGCGCACCATCTCGCGGAACTCCAGGGTGCGCGCGGTGCCGTCCGGGTCGGTGGCGTAGGAGCCCTCGGGGACGTTGAAGTGCACCGGGTCGTAACCCCAGTTGTAGCCGTCCTGGTCGCGTACCTCCGCCACGCACGCCTGCTGCCCGGGAGAGTCCGGCGCGAAGGAGGGGAGGTCGCAGTCGGGTTCGCGGCGGTCGGCCGGCTCCTCGGGCACCGAGCCGGTGTCGTTGGTCGGGAGCAGATGGGCGTGGGTGGTGCCGGCCTTGGAGAGGGCCTTCAGCTGCCGTGCGCCGTCGCTCTTCTTCTCGGTGAACGCCAGATAGGTGCCGGGGTGCCGGGAGGTGTCGTCACCGATGGAGAAGTCCCGGACGTGCAGTTCCTGGATGGCCGCCTCGGCCAGCGGGACGGGAGCGGGCTTGCGGGCCTTGTCCCAGCCGCGCGGTGCGAGCTTCGGGTCGCCGAGGTCGGTGACGAGACTGCGGGCGGAGTCGGTGGTGAGCGCCGTGGAGTAGGGGTCGGTCACCTTGTTGGTGACGATCGCCTGCGCCTCGGGGGCCCAGACCGTGACGTGGTAGCGGTAGGGCTTGCCGTGCCAGCCGGTCTCGCCCTCCACGGACCAGACGCCGCTGGCGTCGTCACGGGTCATGGCGTGCTGCTCGCCGTCGAGTTCGAGCGTGACCTCCTGGGCGGTGGGTGCCCAGAGGGAGAGCACCGGCGTGCCGGGGGTGTACTTCTTCGGCTTGCCCTTGCCCTTCTCCTTCTCCTTGCCCTTTCCGGGCTTCGTCCCGTCGCCGTGGTGGAAGACGGGCCCGAGCTCGGCGTCGACGGCGGCCTCCGCGTAGAGGTCGTCGAGCACACCGGGGATCTGGACCCCGGTCGCCTGCGTGAGCGCGCCGTTGGCGGCGCGCTGGGTGGCGATCAGCTGCCCGCGCAGCGCCTCCTGCGCCCGGTGGGCGTCGCGGGGGTCGACGGCGAACGCCTGCTGGTCGGCGAGGTGCGGGAAGCGGGCGCGCTGGGCGTCGGTCAGCTCGGTGCGGCTCAGCCGCAGCCACTGGCCCTCGTCGGTCAGGGCGCCGTTCTCGACGCCGATCGCGCCGTCCGGATGGTGGACGAGCTGCTCGCTGCCGCCGGCCTGCGGTGTCACCGGCCAGACGACGGTCTCCTCGTCGATCCAGTGGGCGCGGGCCTGCGTCGGGTCGAGGACGGCGGCCGCGCCGCCGGCGGGGAGCAGGGGACGCTGGTGGCCGGAGAGCAGCCAGACCTCGTGACCGGTGGCCCTCAGGTCCAGTGACTGGTCACCGGGCAGGTCCTTCTCGTCCCCCTTGTGGAGGATGTAGTTGAGGGAAGCGGCACCGTCGGCCAGCGGAACCTCGAAGGTGACGCCGAACGCGTCGCTCTCCACCGGCTCCAGCGGACGGCTCCAGTCGGTCTCCTCGGCGGCGCCGGTCCAGACGTGGAGGCCCCAGCCGTCGTAGTCACCGCCGGGGCGGTGGTAGTGGACGCGGGCGACGGACTCGTCCGCGGGCGGGTAGACGTCCTCGGGGCGTTCGGTCAGCGCCTCCGGCTCGCCGGACTCGACCCAGATCTCGCCGGTGGCCGCCAGGTCGATGTGGCGGTCGGCGTCGGTGTCCTTGTTGCCGTCGCCGTCGACGATCAGGTAGTTCAGCTCGCTCGCGCCGGGGGCCAGCCGGATCCAGGCGAAGGCGCCGTAGGCGTCACGGCCGGTGAACGGGCGGCCCTGCGGCCACTCGGCGCCCTCCTCGTCCTCGTGGATGTCGCCCCACGCCCACAGCGACCAGTCGTCGTAGTCGCCGTCGGGGCGGTGGTAGTGGACGACCGCCCAGTCACGGGCGGTGGCGCTCGGCGGCTCCTCGGCGGGCGCGGCGCCCGCGGTGGTCTCGGCGACGGCCGATCCGGTGGCTCCGGAGGAGTCCACGGCGACGGCCTTGTAGCGCAGCGCGGTTCCCTCCGCGGTGGCCGCCGGGACGGTGTGGGTGACGCGGTGGGGCGGCTGGTCGGAGCTGCCCAGCACCTCCCACGGCCCGTCGCCCGTCTGCGCGGCGAAGACGACCCGGTTGAGTGCTCCGCCGGTGACCTCCGCGCCCAGGGTGACGGTGCCGTGGGAACCGGCGTCGGGCGGCGTGAGTTCCACGGTGGGCGCGGAGCCGGGTGCGGGCAGCGGCTCGGCGCCGGCCAGGACCAGACTGCCCAGGGCGGGGACGGTCAGTTCGACGGTCGCCTCGGCGGAGCTGGTGACGGTGGTGTCCCCGTCCGTCCCGTAGACCGCGTGGTAGTCGGCGGCCGGGGCCCCGACCGGCACGGTCACCGTGCGGTCCTCGGTCGCGTTGTTGACGGCCACCAGGTACTCGGTGCCCTCGGCGCGGTCGGTGCGGGTGTGGGCGTAGACGCCCGCGCCGTCCTCCGCGTACCGGACGGTCTGGGTGCCGTCGCGCAACGCCGGGTGTTCGGTGGTCAGTTCGGAGAGCGTGGCGATGGCGCGGTAGAGCGGGTGGGTGGTGTCGTACGCGTCGGCGTCGTGGCCGGCGTCGGTACCGATCCTGGTGTCCGCCAGGTAGAGCGGGGTCTGCGTGGCGAAGAGCGGGGCACGGGCGGCCTTGTCGCCACCGGAGCCGGTGAAGCCCTGTTCGTCGCCGTAGTAGACGACGGGGTTGCCGCGCGAGAGGAACATCAACTCGTTGGCCAGCCGCGCCCGTCGGAGCAGCTCGGCGTCATCGGCGTCGGGGTTGTCCTCGCGCAGGAAGTGGCCGACGCGGCCCATGTCGTGGTTTCCGAGGAAGGTCACCGACTGGTAGGCGTTGGACCAGGCGGTGCCGTAGCGGTGGTCCTCGGCGAACAGACCGGCGAGCCGCTGCGCGGAGCCGCCCTGCGAGACGTAGGAGCGGGCCGCCTCCTGGAACCCGAAGTCAAGGGTGGCGTCGAGCCGTCCCTCGGTGACGTAGCGGGCCTTCTCGGCGACGTCCGAGGAGTAGACCTCGCCGAACATGAAGAAGTCGTCCTTGCCCTGCGAGGCCGCGTACTCGTTCATCGCGGTGGCCCACTGGGTCCAGAAGCCGGTGTTGACGTGCTTGACGGTGTCGATGCGGAAGCCGTCGATGTCGAACTCGCCGACCCAGGTGCGGTAGATCTCCGCCATGCCCTCGACGACCTCGGGACGGGCGGTGAACAGGTCGTCCAGGCCGAAGAAGTCGCCGTAGACGCTGTTCTCGCCGGCGAAGGTGGAGTCACCGCGGTTGTGGTACATCGTCGGGTCGTTCAGCCAGGCGGGGACCTTCACCTCGCGCTCGGCCCCGGGGACGGCCGGGGTGTAGGGGAAGGAGTCCTCGTTCAGCTCGGGGAACGGCCCGCCGTCGGCGTGGTCGAGGTCGTCGAAGGGACGTCCGTCGGCGTCGAGATACGGGAAGGCGCCCTTGGAGAGGTAGTCGTAGCTGTTCTCGGCGTAGCCGATGACGTCGGCGGTGTGGTTGGTGATGACGTCGAAGAAGACCTTGATGTCGCGGTCGTGGGCGGCGGCGACCAGTTCGGCCAGTTCGTCGTTGGTGCCGAAGTGCGGGTCGATCCGGGTGAAGTCGGTGATCCAGTAACCGTGGTAGCCGGCCGAGAGGTCGTCGCCCTCGCCCTGTACCGGCTTGTTCTTGAAGACCGGCGCCATCCAGATCGCGGTGGTGCCCAGTCCTTCGACGTAGTCGAGGTTGTCGATCAGGCCGCGCAGGTCGCCACCGTGGTAGAAGCCCTCGTCGGCCGGGTCGTGGCCGTGCTCCAGCCGCCCGCCGTCGATCCCGGCGGTGTCGTTGGACTCGTCACCGTTGGCGAACCGGTCGGGCAGCACGAAGTAGAACTGCTCGGCGGTCAGCGGGTGCCGGTCGGGCTCGGCGGCCAGTTCGGCGTCGGTGGGAGGCGGCGGTGGCGGCGGCTCGGCGGCGGGTGCCGGCGACGCGTGGAGCAGCGTCGCCAGCACGCCTGCCGTGGCGGCGGCCGCCAGGCCCCGGCGGGTGGAGCGGGATCGCAGCACGGTGGGTGCTCCTCGGCGGTGAGAGTGCTGATGTGCGGATGGTGCCGACGATGGGGCGGGCCGCCCGGCGAGGTCGCCGGACGGCCCGTGGTCCACTCCGGGAACGGGTACGGGTACCGGTACAGGTACAGGCACAGGTACGGGTACGGGTACGGGTACGAGCGGGAGCGGAGCCGCTGGCGCGAACCTCAGTTGCGCCAGGTGTCGTTGAGCGAGACCAGGCCGCCCGCGCCGACGGTCGCGGAGCGGTTGGCGCCGGACTCCCAGGTGACCTGTGACTGGCCCTCGCGCTTGCGGAGGTACTTGTACTCGAAGGACGTCCCGGCGGTCATCGCCACCTCGCGCTTCCAGACGGGGTAGTCGGCCGAGCTGAGCGGCAGCGCGGCGGCCGGGTTCCAGTTGCCCAGTTCCGGGGTCGAGCCCACGACGTGGAGGGTCTCGCCCCACTGGGTGGTGGCGGTGACGCCGAAGGCGGCGCGGCCCTGGTCCGGGCCGGGCGCGGGGTTGCCGCCGCCTGCCGAGCAGTCGCGGGCACCGGCGTGCAGGGCGAGCGCCGTGCCGGCGGCCACCGACGCCTGGAACTGGCCGGAGCCGTTGACGGTCACGGTGCGGCCGGACTGCACGTCGCAGTAGTCACCGGCCGGCAGCGAGCTCTGGAAGGTGCGGTTGACCGCGGAGCCCTCGTGGTTGATGACCACGTAGCCGCGGTTGCCGCGGCCGAAGGCGATGATGTCGTTGCCGTTGTCCCACCAGTTGGTGACCTGCTGGCCGTCGGTGGCGTTGCGGAAGGCGACCATCGAGGCGATCTCGGTCCAGGCGTGCTGGCACTTCCAGTTGTTCTGGTAGCACGCCTGGACGTTGCCGCCGCTGGGCGGGCCGGCGTCGTAGTCGGTGAACTCGTAGCCGGAGTGGATGTCGGGGCTGCCGTAGGGCCAGGCCAGCATGAAGACGTTGGCCAGGGTGTAGGTGGAGCCGTCGCGGTAGGTGAGGGTCGAGCCGTTGCGCTCGGTGTCGTGGTTGTCGACGAACACCGCGGAGCTGCCGCTGGGCATGTAGCCCCAGCTCTGCCCGAAGTCGTTGAGGTAGGCGAGCCGTTCGTCTCGGAAGATCCGCTTGAGGTCGAAGGCGTGGCGGAACTCCTGGACGTCACCGGCCCCCAGGTACTCGGCGGGGTCGATCGCCTCGCCGGCGCCGTAGATCGCCTCCTGCTTCCAGTAGACGTCGCCTCCGTTGACCCGCGACTTGATCTGCTCCAGGTGGGAGGCGGGCATGTGCTTGGCCGCGTCCACCCGGAAGCCGGCGACTCCCCAGTCCAGCAGGGTGTTCATGTAGCCGGCGATGGTGTTCTGCACGTAGGTGCTGCCGGTGTCCAGGTCGGCCAGGCCGACCAGTTCGCAGTTCTGGACGCGCCAGCGGTCCCCGCCGTAGTCGCCGGGACGGATGTCCTCACGGCAGGAGCCGAAGTCCTGGGAGCCGTACACCCCTGGGTAGTTGTACTTGCTGTAGGAGGTGCCTCCGGTGCCGCTGCCCGAGCCGGCGGTCATGTGGTTGATGACCGCGTCGACGACGACGCCGACCCCGGCGTCGTTGCAGGTGTTCACCATGGACCGGAACTGCTGCTCGTTGCCGAGCCGTCCGGCGATCCGGTAGCTGACCGGCTGGTACTGCGTCCACCACTGCGAGCCCTGGACGTGCTCCTGCGGCGGGGAGACCTGCACATAGCCGTAACCGGCGGGCCCGAGGCGGTCGGTGCACTCCCGGGCGATGGAGTCGAAGTTCCAGGAGAAGAGGACGGCGGTCACGTCCTTGTCTCCGGGCGGCGCCGCCTGGGCGGTGGGGGCGGCGCTGAGGGTGACGGCGGCGAGGGCCGCCGCTGTGGCGGCGACGGCGGTGGTGCGCGCCTTCCGCAGAGTGCCGGATCTGGACCCGGTAGGGGACATGAACGCCTCCAGTGGACGTGGGGTGGGGCGTCCCGCCGCCGTCCCAGCGTCGGGATGCCCGGAGAGCCTGGAGGGGCAACGCGCCGTGCCCGCGAGGCCGTTGAGGGGAAATGGCCGTGCCCGGAGCTGCCTGAAATTTCTGCAACTCCTTGCAAGCAGGACCGTAGAGCGCGCTCACCCAGTGGTCAAGAGTTCTGACACAACCTTGCAATACAGGGGAGACACCGCCGCAACCTCTGTTGCAAGATATTGCGAACTGCTAGCTTCGGCAGCACCCCGGTCGGTCGGGGGCCGCCGCACGGCGGCCTCACGCGCCCGGCCGACCGGGCCCACCGGCCCCTCCCCCAGTCGTACCGTCCCGGCGGAACGCGCACACGCGCCGCGCGCGCCGGGTAACGTCGTGCCATGTCCCGTGCCACACGACCGGAGTGGACGGTCTACTCCCACTCCACCGACCCGCAACTCCACCCACTCGGACCGCCCCCCGTGCCCCGCGACCCGGACGGACGGCCGGTCGGCGCCCTGAGCTGGATCACCGGCCCGAGCACCGATCACGGCGTGCTGCGCACACTCGCGGTGCACACCGCCGGTGGCGACTCCCCCGCGAGTCTCACCACCTGGCGGCACACCGGACCGGGCGAGCCCGACCTCGGCCCCGCCGCGTGCCTGCGGCGCGACCTCGGCTTCCACCTCGGGGACAGCGCCCGTCAGACACCCGTGAGCGAGGAGCCGTACACGTTCGCCGGCCGGCCCGTCGCGGCGGTCACGGCACACGCCGAGGCGATGGTCTGGCGCGCGTTCGCCCTGGAGGGGGCGACCGTCACGCTGGCCCACCACGCCACGGAGGCGCCGGCCTGGCACGGCGTCCCGTCGCACTGACGCCCACCCGCGCGCCACCCCGGCGCCACGACGACCACCGCACCGTCACGCACCGCGCCGGCTCCCGTGTCCGTTCCGTCAGACGGCGGCCGGGAGCGGGGGCGGCGCGGTGGAGCCGCGCACCACCAGCTCCGGCTGGAAGACGAACTCGTTGTGGTGCGCCATGTTCCCGCCGACCTCCTCCAGCAGCGAGTCGACCGCCGCGCTGGCCATCGCCCGCACCGGCTGGCGCAGCGTGGTCAGCGGCGGGTCGGTGAAGGCGAACAGGTCGGAGTCGTCGTAGCCGACCACCGAGACGTCCTCCGGTACGCGCAGCCCCCGCTGCCGCGCGGCGCGGATCGCGCCGAGCGCCATCATGTCGCTGCCGCAGACGATGCCCGTGCATCCCGCCGCAAGCAGCGCACCGGCCGCCGCCTGGCCGCCCTCGACGCTGAAGAGGGTGTGCTGCACCAGCCCCTGGGCGGCCGCCTGTTCCGGCCCGAGCCCGACAGCGTCCAGAAAGCCGGCCAGCTTGCGGCGGACCGGTACGAACCGGCCCGGCCCGACGGCCAGGCCGATCGTCCGGTGGCCGAGGTTCCGCAGGTGGCCTACGGCGATCCGGGTCGCCGCCGCGTCGTCCGGGGAGACGAACGGCGCGGAGATCGCGTCGTTGAACCCGTTGATGAGGACGAACGGCACCCCGCGCCCGGCCAGCCGGACGTAGCGCGCCGGGTCGGCGGTGGTGTCGGCGTGCAGTCCCGACATGAAGACGATGCCGGTGACGCCGCGTTCGACGAGCTGGTCGACCAGCTCGTCCTCGGTGGCGCCGCCGGGTGTCTGGGTGCACAGCACCGGGGTGTAGCCGTGGCCGGCCAGGACCTGCTCTATGACCTGGGCGAAGGCGGGGAAGATCGGGTTGGTCAACTCGGGGATGACCAGCCCGATCAGCCCCGCGCTGCGCTGCCGCAGCCGCACCGGCCGCTCGTAGCCCAGCACGTCCAGCGCGGCCAGCACCTTCTGCCGGGTCGCGGCGGCCACACCGGTCTTGCCGTTGAGGACCCTGCTGACCGTGGCCTCGCTGACATCGGCCTGCCCGGCGATGTCGGCCAGCCGCGCGGGCCCGGCCGGGGCCTGGGTGAGGCGCCCGGCCGGAGCCTGGGTCACGCGGTCCACCACACAGTGGTGTCGGCCGGGAGCACACCCGAACCGTCGTAGGGCCCGCTGCTCAGCAGCACGGTGCCCTCGGCGAGACCGGCGGTCAACTCCACCGGGACATCGTTGGTGTTGACGGCGCAGACGAAGGCGGCGCCGCCCTCGGCGGTGCGGCGGAAGGCCAGCACCCCCTCGGGGGCGGTCAGCCACTCCACCCCGCTGCCCGCGCCCAGCGCCGGGTGCTCGCGGCGGACCGCGAGCGCGGAGCGGTAGAGCTCCAGCGTGGAGGACGGGTCACCGGTCTGCGCCTCGACGGACAGCTCGCCCCAGGAGGCGGGCTGCGGCAGCCAGCTGCCGCCGGTGCCGAAACCGAGCGAGGTCCCCTCGCGGGTCCACGGCAGCGGCACCCGGCAGCCGTCGCGCAGCCCGTCCTGGCCGTTGTCCTTGAAGAACGACGGGTCCTGGCGCACCTCGTCGGGGAGGTCGGTCACCTCCGGCAGACCCAGTTCCTCGCCCTGGTAGACGTAGGCGGAACCGGGCAGCGCCAGCATCAGCAGCGACGCGGCGCGGTCACGGCCGGGCACCTCGCCGAGGCGCGTGCGGTGGCGCACCACGTCGTGGTTGGAGAGGACCCAGGTGGTGGGGGCGCCGACCGGGCGCATGGCGTCCAGCGAGGAGTCGATGACCCGGCGCAGCTCGGCGGCGTTCCACCCGGTGTTGAGGTAGTGGAAGTTGAACGCCTGGTGCAGCTCGTCGGGGCGCAGGTAGAGCGCGGTGCGGTCCTCGCTCGGTGTCCACGCCTCGGCGACGCCGATGCGCTCACCGGGGTAGGCGTCCAGGATGGTGCGCCAGTCGCGGTAGATCTCGTGGACGCCGTCCTGGTCGAAGAAGGGCAGCTGCTGGTTGCCCAGCAGCTTCAGCTGCCCGGCCCGGCCCATGTCGGGCAGCCCCTCCGCCTTGACCATGCCGTGGGCGACGTCGATGCGGAACCCGTCGACACCCCGGTCCAGCCAGAAGCGCAGCACGGAGCGGAACTCCTCCCGGACCTCGGGGCTGTTCCAGTCGAAGTCGGGCTGCTCCGGGGCGAAGAGGTGGAGGTACCACTCGCCGGGGGTGCCGTCGGGGTCGGTGGTGCGGGTCCAGGCGGGGCCGCCGAAGATCGACTCCCAGTCGTTGGGGGGCAGTTCGCCACTCTCGCCCTTGCCGGGCCGGAAGTGGTAGCGCGAGCGCATGGTCGACCCCGGCCCCTCGCGCAGCGCCTGACGGAACCAGACGTGCTGGTCCGAGGAGTGGTTGGGCACCAGGTCGACGATGACGCGCAGCCCGAGACCATGGGCGTCGTCGATGAGGGCGGTGGCGTCGTCGAGGGTGCCGAACATCGGGTCGATGGCCCGGTAGTCGGAGACGTCGTAGCCGGCGTCGGCCTGCGGCGAGGCGTAGAAGGGGCTCAGCCACACGGCGTCCACCCCGAGGTCGGCCAGGTGCGGCAGCCGGGCACGGATGCCGGGGAGGTCGCCCATGCCGTCGCCGTCGGCGTCGGCGAAGGAGCGGGGGTAGACCTGGTAGATGACGGCTCCGCGCCACCAGTCGGGCGTCAGTTCACGGGCGGAGTGGGCCTCGGCGGGCGCTGCCTGCCCCGCGGCGGGGGTGGCCGGCTGGGTGCGGTCGGCGAGGTGGTGGGTCATGTCTTCCCTGGGTTCGTCGGGTTCGGCCGGAGGGTGCGGCACCGGCGCGTGGGCCGGAGGTCGGAACCGGCCGGTCGGGCCGCTTGCGCAGTCGGAGTGGACGGGGAGAGGGCGGGCCCGCCGGCCGCCCGCCGCGGCCCGTCGGCCGCGGTGGGGTGGGTGGCCGGCGGGTTCCGCGGGGGACGGTCAGGACTTGGTGGCTCCCGCGGTCAGGCCGGCCTGCAGGTGTCTCTGCGCGTAGCCGAAGACCAGCGCCGCGGGGACCGCGATCAGCACGGCGGCGGCCGTCATGGTGTGCCAGTCCTGGGTGTGCTGGTTGACGAAGGTCTGCAGGCCGCCGGCGAGGGTGAGGTTCTGCTCGCCGGTCATGAAGGCGGTGGCGTAGGCGACTTCGGCCCAGGCGGTGACGAAGCTGTAGAACGCCGTGACCGCGAGGCCGGGCTTGGCCAGGGGCAGCACCAGCCGCCAGTAGGTGCCGAACGGGGTCAGCCCGTCCACCCGGCCGGACTCGTCGATCGCGACCGGGATGGTGTCGAAGAAGCCCTTCATCATCCAGGCGCAGAACGGCACCGCGATGGTGAGGTAGGTGACGATCAGGCCGACCGGCTGGTTGAGCAGGCCGTAGCGCGACATCAGGTTGTACAGCGGGACGATCAGCACCGCCATCGGGAACATCTGCGTGATCAGCAGGGTCCACATCAGCGAGCGCATGCCGGGGAACCTGAAGCGGCTGAGCGCGTACCCGGTGGTGGAGGAGATGAAGACGGCGAGGAACGTCGTCACGACCACGATCAGCACCGAGTTGCCGAACCAGGTCAGGAACGCCGTGTTGTTGATGACGTGGTCGTAGTTGTCGAGGCTGAACTCCGAGACCAGCGACAGCGAGAACGACTCGCTGCGCGGCTTGAACGAGGTGACCAGCAGCCAGAACGGCGGGAAGAGCGCGATGAACGCGCCGACCAGCAGTCCCGCGTGCAGCCCGAAGGAGGCCAGCGGGCCGCGTTCCCCACGCCGCCGCGGCGGGCGTTCCCCACGCCCGGCCCGGCCGGGCGGCGGACCGCCGGGGGCGGTGCCGGTGACGGCCGGTTCGGTGGCGGCCGGTTCGGTGGCGGCGCCGGACCGGAGCGGCTGGGCCGGCTGGGTGGACTGGGTGGCCATCGTCACCACACCCCCTCTTTGTCGCCTTGCTTGCGGAGCGCCCGGCGGTAGGCCAGGGCGAACAGGACCAGGAGCAGCAGGATCAGCACACCCCAGGTCGCGGACCCGGCGAAGTCACGCGGACTGCGCTGGAACGCCAGCTTGTACGCCTCGGTCACCAGGATGTCGGTGGACCCGACGGGACCGCCTCCGGTGAGCAGGAAGATCACCGGGAACATGTTGAAGGTCCAGATGCAGCTCAGCAGCACCACCGTGGCGCTGACCGAACGCACCCCGGGCAGCGTGATGTTCACGAACCGCTGCCACGGCCCGGCGCCGTCCATCTCCGCCGCCTCGTACTGCTCGGAGGGGATCGACTGGAGCGCGCCCAGCATCGCGATCAGCATGAAGGGGACACCGAGCCAGACGTTCACCGCGATGACGGAGACCTTCGCCCAGAACGGGTCGGTCAGCCAGCTCATCGCACTGAGCCCGCCGCCCTCCAGCGCCGCGTTGAGGATGCCGCTGCGCTCGTTGAACAGCATCCGCCAGGCGAAGATCGAGACGAAGGCCGGGATGGCCCACGGCAGGATCAGCGCCATCCGGTACAGCGCCCGGCCGCGGACCTTCCGGTTGAGCATGTTGGCCAGGGTCAGGCCGACGAGGAAGGTGATGGCCACACACGAGACCGTCCAGATGACGGTCCAGGTCAGCTTGGACCAGAACTGGCCGCCGGCGAGGACGTCCACGTAGTTCTGGAGGCCGACGAAGTCGTAGGTGGCGTCGATGGTGTTGACACCGATGCGCCGCTCGACGTTGCCCTCGTTGGCGTCGGTGAACGTCAGGTACAGACCCCGCACCAGGGGCCAGCCGACGATCACACCGATCACCGTGACCACCGGGGCGATCATCACCCAGGCGTACCAGTGGGTGGACAGGCCGCGTCGCAGCCGCGTCCCCACGCCCGGCCCGCCGGGGGTCCCGTTCCCGGCGCCGCGCGGCGCCGTGTCCTTCCGGTCCGTCGCCCGGTCCGGGCCGGGGGCGGTCACGCCGCCCCCGGCCACGGCCGCCGGCGGGCCGCTCGCGTCAGCCATCTGCCCGGTCAGCTCCTCGTTCTCCTGCGTCCTGCCCTGTCCCGGCTGTGCGGCGGGCGGCGCGTGCGCGCCGCCCGGCCGCGGGTCTCACTGCCAGCCGAGCAGGTCCCGGTAGCGGTCGGCGGTCTTCGACGCGGTCTCCTCGGGGGTGGACTGGCCGAGCAGCATCCCCTCGACCTCCTCCTTCAGCGGGTCGAAGAGCGAGTTGCCCTCCGGGATCCAGGCGCGCTCCTTGGCGACCTCGACGGCCGGGGCGAAGAACTCGACCATCTCGTTGGTGGCGACGGACTCCACCTCGTACACGGAGGCGCGGGTCGGGAGCAGGCTCAGCTCCTCGGTGATGCGCTGCTGGACGTCGGCCGAGCTCATGTAGGCGACGAACTCCTGCGCGGCCTCCATCTCGTCCTCGGGCAGCCCGGCGTAGACGCCGTAGTTCCAGCCGCCCTGCGGCGAGCCCTGGGTGACGGAGCCGGCCGGGACCGGGGCGACACCGAGGTTCTCCGCGCCGATCGCCTCGGCCGCGTCGTTGATGGCCCACGGGCCGTTGATCATCATGGCCACGTCGCCGTTGCCGAAGGCGCCCATCATCGACTCCCACCCGTCGGTGGTGTCGGTGATCGCCGCGCCGGAGTCCAGCAGGTCCCGCACCGCCTCGAACGCGGCGACACCGGACTCGTCGTCGATGGTGACGGTCTCGGCGTCGGCGTCGACCAGGTCGCCGCCCTCACCATAGATGTAGGGGAAGAACCAGTAGGGATCGTCACCACGCAGGTAGAACGGGGCCTCCAGGCCCTCGAAGGCGTCGGCGGACGCCTTGATGTCCTCCAGCGACTCCGGCACCTCCACGTCCGCCTCGTCGAGAAGCGCCTTGTTGTAGAAGAGCGCCAGGGTGTCGATCACCTGCGGGACGGCGTAGGTCGTGCCGTCGTACTGGGTCGAGGCCCAGGCCTGCTCCAGGTAGTCGTCCTGGTTCTCGACGGCCGGGGTGCCGTCGAGCGGCGCCAGGTAGTCCAGGCTGGCGAAGTCGGAGACCCAGGCCACCTCGGTACGCATCACCTGCGGCGCGTCCCCGGTGGGCGCGGCGTTCTTGAAGCGGTCCTGGGCGCCGTCCCAGCCGATGTTGACGTAGTCGACCTCGACATCGGAACGGACGGTGGAGAACTCCTCGGCGACCGCCTTGAAGACCTTCGCCTCGGTCTCGTTCGAGGTGTCCCAGAAGGTGACGGTGATCTTGCCGCCCTCGCCGGAGCCGCCGCCCGAGTCGTCACTTCCGCAAGCCGTTGCCGCAAGCGCCAGAGCAGCGATGGCAGCCGTCGTCCCTATGCTGCGCCGCATGTGAACTCCTTCAACAGGTGTGGCCCGTAGGGGGCGCGGGGGGCCGCACCCGGGGGCACCGCTCCACTGCGGCGCCGGGCTGAGCAGGAACGTAACAGCGGCGCAATACTTTGGAAAGACCTTGCGGCAAGTTTCTGCAAGACGATGCCCGGCCGTGACAACGCGCCCCGACGCGACCGCCGACGAGCGCACCGCGGCCCGCGCGCCGCCCGCGCACAGCCCGCCCACGACCCGCGCACAGCCCGGTGACGACACGGCCTCCGGTCCACCGAACGGGATATCCGGGACAGAACACCCGGAGTGTGTGCGACCTCACCGGGCGCCCGGTACAGTCCGGTTCTGTGACCGCGCGGCTAGCAGACATCGCAGCCCAGGCGGGGGTCAGCGAAGCGACGGTCAGCCGGGTCCTCAACGGCAAACCCGGTGTCGCCGCGACCACCCGCGAAGCCGTGCTGACCGCGCTCGACATCCTCGGCTACGAACGCCCCGCCCGGCTGCGCCGGCGCAGCGCCGGCCTGGTCGGCCTGATCACCCCCGAGCTGGAGAACCCGATCTTCCCGGCGTTCGCCCAGGTCATCGGACAGGCCCTGACCCGCCAGGGCTACACCCCGGTGCTGGCCACCCAGACCCCGGGCGGCTCCACCGAGGACGAACTGACCGGGATGCTGGTCGACCGCGGCGTCTCCGGCATCATCTTCGTCTCCGGCCTGCACGCCGACACCACCGCCGACATGGAGCGGTACGAGCGGCTGCGCGGACACGGCGTCCCGTTCGTCCTCATCAACGGCTTCTCCGACCAGGTGCGCGCCCCGTTCGTCTCGCCCGACGACGGCGCCGCGATGCGGCTGGCCGTCACCCACCTCGTCTCGCTCGGCCACCGGCGGATCGGCCTCGCACTCGGCCCGGCGCGGTTCGTCCCCGTGCAGCGCAAGACCGCCGGCTTCCTGCGGGCCCTGCGGGACGAGCTGGGCACCGGCGAGGCGGAGGCGGCCGAACTCGTCGAGCACTCCCTCTACACACTCGAAGGCGGGCAGGCCGCGGCCACCGCGCTCATCGGACGGGGCTGCACCGCCGCGATCTGCGCGAGCGACATGATGGCGCTCGGCGCCATCCGCGCCGCCCGGCAGCGCGGGCTGTCGGTCCCCGGCGAGTTCTCCGTCATCGGCTTCGACGACTCGCCGCTGATCGCCTTCACCGACCCGCCGCTGACCACCATCCGGCAGCCGGTCCCCGCCATGGGGCAGGCCGCCGTGCGGGCCCTGCTGGAGGAGATCGGCGGGACGCCCGCGCCCCACAGCGAGTTCGTCTTCCTGCCCGAACTCGTCGTGCGCGGATCGACCGCCGCGGCCTCGGGGATCGCCTCCCCCATACGGGGGAGCCGCCCCGTCCAGGACCCGACCCAGGGATGATCGACGCGACTTTCGTCTCTGGCAGACTGTCCGCCCATGGGGGTAATCAGCAGCGTCGGGCCGAAAGATGATCACCGGGTGAACACAGGACACGGACCCGTGGAACAGGAGACCACCGACCGGTCCGCGCCGAGCAGACCCTTCGGCCGGCTCCGCCGCCAGCGGCGCCCCCGCATCTGGTTCGAGCTGCTGCTGATCGCGGTCAGCTACTCGGTGTACTCCTACATCCGCAACGCGGTCCCCGAGCAGGCCCAGGTCGCCCAGCGGCACGCACAGCAGATCTGGGAGCTCCAGGAGGACATGGGGCTCGCCGTCGAACTGGCGATCAACCACGCCGTGAACGACATCACCTGGCTGATCGTCTCCCTGAACTACTTCTACGCCACCCTGCACTTCGTGGTGACCATCGCCGTCCTCGTCTGGCTCTTCCGCAGCCACCCGGGACGCTACGGCGCGACCCGCCTGGTGCTCTTCGCCACCACCGGCGTCGCCCTGCTCGGCTACTACCTCTACCCCCTGGCCCCGCCGCGGCTGATGGAGGGCATGGACTTCATCGACACCGGGCTGATCCACCAGACCTGGGGCTCGCTGTCGTCGGAGTCGATGCAGTCGGTGTCCAACCAGTACGCGGCCATGCCATCAATGCACATCGGCTGGTCGGTGTGGTGCGGACTGACCATCGCCGTCCTGGCGCGCGCCAGGTGGCTGCGGGTGCTGGGCGCGCTGTACCCGGTCGCGACCCTCTTCGTGATCGTCGCCACCGCCAACCACTTCTGGCTGGACGCCGTCGGCGGCCTGATCTGCCTGGCCTTCGGCTTCGCGGTCTCCTGGGCCTGGTACGGGCGGCCGTGCTACCGCCTGCCGCGTGAGGTCGTCCCGCCCGAGACCGTGCCGGTTCCGGTCCCCGCGCGCCGGCCGGCCTCCGGCGACCGCCGGGGACCGGGCGAGGCCGACGGCGGCCCCGACGGCCCGGGAGGCGGCGGCCCGGGAGGCGGCGGCCCGGAGCCGGACCGGCCGGACGGCGCGCCGGGACACGGCGGCCCCGACGGCGCCCGCACGCGTCACGACGGGACGGACGGCCCCGTCCACGACGGCGGCGGCGGGGCCGGAACCCCGCCCGGCGTGCCGGAGGGAACGCCGGACGGAACGCCGGACGACGGCGAGGCGCGGACCGGCACGAAGGACCACGTCGGGGACGACGCGCCCGGCGGCAGCACCACCGTCGGCGACCCGGGCCGCCTGCCGAAGCAGGACCGGCCCGAGAAGGCCCACGCACCCTCGGCACACCGCTGAGCCGAGAACTCGGGGCGCTCACGCGGGTACGACACCGGCGGCCGGTCAGCGGACGACGGTCTGGATCTCCCGGACGGTCACCAGCTGCTCGCTGGCGGTGAAGCCGTCGGGCAGCACCTCCGCCACCGCCCCGTCGGGGTCGGCGGACGCCGTCCAGTGGACGTCCCAGGTCAGCTCCACCCGCAGCGGATAGCCGGCCTCGTCCGAAGCCCTGCGGTAGGTGACGTTGCAGTCGGCGCCCGCGGTGTCCACCTCCGAGCCGTCGAGCCGGTACTCACAGACGGCCGGATCGGCGTACTCCGTCCCCGCCTCCACCCGCAGCTCACGCGGCACCGCCACCACCGTGGCGGCGAACCGGACACCGAGATGATCCATGCTCGCCGTGGTGGTGACCCGGCCCGGCAGCGCGTCGGCCGCCAGCGCCACATGCACGTCGAGGTTGACGCGCTGCGCGTCCGGCGGCGGCCTCAGAGTCGCCTGCGGCGGCGGCAGCCGCGTCGCGGCGTACGCCACCTCGGCCAGCATCTCGGGCCCCACGGCCTCGCCCGCGGGCGGGTCCGCGCCGGTTTCGACCCACACCTCGTTCCCCCGCAGGATCGCGCACTCACCGCGTGCCTCCTCCTCGGGCAGGTGCTGGTTGAAGACCGTGCCCCACCAGTGGCCGTCCTCACCCTGGTGGTAGTCGACTGCCCGGATGTCCGCCAGCCAGTCCGACTGCGCACTCCCCGAGTGCGCCCGTTCGTCCGCCATCAACTCCGCGAACTCCTCCGGCGTGTGGAGGGGCTGCAACCAGCACACGGGCGGCACCCAGGTCGTGTCCCGGGAAGTCAGCGGCGCGCCGCCGCCGGCGCCGCCCGTCCCGGTTCCGGAAACGGTGACCTGGGACCAGATGACGTCGCTCTCATTTCCGGCGGAGGCGTCCTCACGGCCGGCGCCCCGTTGCATCGCCATCGCTGGAACGACCGATGCCAAGGTGAACGCGGCAACCCCCACCATCCCGCACGTAGCGATACTCAGGCCGAATCGGCGCACTTCTCCGACCCCCTGTCCCACGAGGAAACGCTCACCTGCCAGTTGTCACCCTCTGCCCGTTCCAGCCGCATCCGGTGTTCGAGGAAGTGGTGGTACTCACCCTCCGCCTCGTCCGGAACACGCTCCCCCGTCTCCACGTCCTCGGTGCGGACTTCGGCCACGTCCTCGCAGAAGGCGATGCTCGCACCGGCCTCGCTGATGTCTGAGACGACGCGGTCGTAGACGCGGTGCACTCCCGCCAGGGTCCACCCCTCATCCGCGTACCAGTCGAAGTCGTAGAGGTAGTCCGAGTCCACAGGCGCAGTCCAGTATCGGGAGAAGTTCTCCGTGCCCTTCTGCTGGACGTAGCTCTCCATCATCGCCATCAGCGCGTAGCCGTGGTCGCGGAGGAGTTCGTCCTTCTCCGGGTCGCCGGTGGTGTCGTCGTCGATGACGATCTCGAAGTTGTCCGGGAAGTCGAACGTCGGTTCGCCAGGGTCGCCGGCGTCCTCCTCGTCCGTCTCCGGCTCCTCGCCGTTCTCCGGCTCCTGGCTCGGTGCGGCGTCGCCACCCTGGCCCATCCCGGGCACATCGTCGGCGGCATCGTCCCCGTCGCTGCCGCAGGCGGTCAGCAGCAGGGCCGCGGTGAGGGCTGCCGCGCCGAGCGCGGCGGGGTTACGGCGTCGGGCTGTCATCAGGTCCGTCCCCTGTCGGTCCGTCAATACAGGCCGAGGGCACGGCTGTTCGGACGCCCCCGGTCGTCTACTACCGGAGAACGTAGCCGATGTCACTGACGAGTGGTACCGAGACGAACACGATGAGCGACATCGCCGCTCAAGAGTGACCTGGGTGAACCTTCCGTGAAAACACCGGCGCGATCGGTGGGGATCAGCTCTCGTACTCGTAGAAGATCCGGTCCACCACGGCGCGGGCGCGACGGGTGGTGCGGCGGTAGTCCTCCAGCATCTCTCCCGCGTGGCCGGGCTCGTAGCCGAGGTAGCGGGAGACGCCGGACAGTTCGCGGGTGGCGTTGGGGAAGGTGTCGCCCGGCCGTCCGCGTACGAGCAGCACCGCGTTGCGCACACGGCTGGCGAGGAGCCACGCCTCGTCGAGGGTCTGGGCGTCGTCCTCGCTGATCAGTCCGGCCTCCCGGGCGGCGGCCAGCGCCGGGCGGGTACTGGGGGTGCGCAGTTCGGGGTGGTCCCAGCCGTGGCGCAGTTGGAGGAGCTGCACGGTCCACTCCACGTCGGAGAGGCCGCCGCGGCCGAGCTTGGCGTGGAGGGTGGGGTCGGCGCCGCGCGGGAGGCGCTCGGATTCCATCCTGGCCTTGAGGCGGCGGATCTCCCGTTCGGCGTCCTCGCCCGGTCCGCCCTCGGGGTAGCGGATGGGGTCGATCAGGGCGACGAACCGCTCGCCGAGGCCGGGGTCACCGGCCATCGGCTGGGCGCGCAGCAGGGCCTGGCTCTCCCAGACGACGCTCCACCGCCGGTAGTACGCCTCGTAGGAGACGAGGCTGCGGACCAGCGGGCCGCTCTTCCCCTCGGGGCGCAGGTCGGCGTCGATGAGCAGCGGCGGGTCGGGTGCCGGGATCTGGAGAAGGCGGCGCAGTTCGTTGGCGACGGCGTGGGCCGCCCGCGAGGCTTCGGCGTCCTCGACGCCCTCGCGCGGCTCGTAGACGAACATGACGTCCGCGTCGGAGCCGTAGTTGAGTTCGTGGCCGCCGAACCGGCCCATGCCGATGATGGCGAACCGGGCGGGGAGGGTGTCACCGCTGTGGGCGCGGGCGGCGGTGCGCAGGGCGCCGGCGAGCGCGGCGGCGTTGAGCGCGGTGACGGCGTCCCCGACGCGGTCGACGGTCGCGGCGTTGACGCCGGGTTCCGCGTACGCCTCGATGACGTCGGCCGCCGCCGTGCGGAACAGCTCGCGGCGCCGCACGCCCCGGACGGCGGCGATGGCGCCTTCGGAGTCGGGGTGCCTGCCGACGGCGGCCAGGATCTCCTGTTCCAGCGCGGCCCGGCCGCGCGGGCGCAGCCCTTCCTCGCCGCCGAGCAGGGAGACGGCCTCGGGTGCGCGCAGCAGCAGGTCGGTGGCGAACCGGCCGGAGGCGACGACCCGGGCGAGGTTCTCGGCGGCGGCCCCCTCGTCGCGCAGCAGCCGCAGGTACCAGGGGGTGTCGCCGAGGGCGTCGGAGACCTTGCGGAAGCCGAGCAGTCCGGCGTCGGGGTCGGCGGAGTCGGCGAACCTGTCGAGGAGAACCGGCAGCAGCGTCCGCTGGATCGCGGCTTTGCGGCTGACGCCGGAGGCGAGGGCCTTGAGGTGGCGGAGCGCGGCGGTGGGGTCGTCGTACCCGAGGGCGACGAGCCGCTGTTGCGCGGCGGCCAGCGACAACCGGGCCTCGCCCGCGTCGAGTTGGGCGACGGACTCCAGCAGCGGACGGTAGAAGAGCTTCTCGTGGAGCCGTCGCACCACCGAGGTGTGGCGTTTCCAGGCCCGCGTCAGTTCGGGCACCGGTTCCTTGAGGAAGCCCAGTGAGCGGCCGATGCGGCGCAGTTCGTCCTCGGTGTCGGGCATCAGGTGGGTGCGCCGCAACCGGTAGAGCTGGATGCGGTGTTCGACGGTGCGCAGGAAACGGTAAGAGGCGTCGAAGTGGGCGGCGTCGGCCCGGCCGACGTAGCCGCCGTCGGCCAGGGCGGCGAGGGCGGCGAGCGTGGTGGGGCTGCGGAGTTCGGCGTCGCTGCGGCCGTGCACGAGCTGCAGCAGCTGCACCGCGAACTCGACGTCGCGCAGTCCGCCGGGGCCCAGCTTGAGTTCGCGTTCGGCGTGCGCGGCGGGGATCGACTCCTCGACGCGGCGGCGCATCTGCTGCACGTCGACCACGAAGTTGTCGCGGTCGGCCGCCTGCCACACCAGCGGGGACACGGCCGCGTGGTACTCCTCCCCCAGCGCGCGGTCCCCGGCGACGGGCCGGGCCTTCAGGAGCGCCTGGAACTCCCAGGTCTTGGCCCAGCGGTGGTAGTAGGCGAGGTGGCTGGAGAGGGTACGGACCAGCGGGCCGTTGCGACCCTCGGGGCGGAGGTTGGCGTCGACCGGCCAGATGGTGCCCTCGGCCGTGGTGTCCGAGCAGATGCGCATCATCCGGGCGGCGAGGCGGGTCGCCGCCTGGAGGGCGGGGCCCTCGGCCTCCGGTTCGGCCCCCTCCGGCGGTTCGGCCACGAAGATGACGTCCACGTCGGAGACGTAGTTGAGTTCGCCGCCGCCGGTCTTGCCCATGGCGATGACGGCGAGGCGGCAGCGTTCGGCGTCGGCGGGTTCCTCGGCGGACGCGATGCGCAGGGCGGCGCGGAGCGTGGCGGTGGCGAGGTCGGCGAGTTCGGCGGCGGTCTCGGTGAATCCGCTGCTTCCGCTGAGGTCACGGGCGGCGATCATCAGCAGCGCGCGGCGGTAGCCCAGTCGCAGCCGGTCGCGGTCGTCCGCTCCGGCGAGGGCTGCTTCGAAGTCGGGCAGCCCGGGGTAGAGGTCGGCGGTGTCGAAGGCGGCGAGGACGCGCCACTCGTCGGGGTGGGCGGCCAGGTGGTCGCCCAGCGCCTCGGAGGCGCCGAGGACGGCGAGCAGCCGGTCGCGCAGCGGCTTGCTGGCGTTGAGCGTCTCCAGCAGCAGCGTCCGGTCGGCCTCCTCGGGCTGGTTCTCGGCGAGGCGGACCAGGGAGCGCAGCGCCAGGTCGGGGTCGGCGGTCGCCCCGAGCCCGTCGAGCAGGGTGCCGTCCGATCCGGGGGGCCGCAGCGGCGCGGAGTCCAGCAGTTTCACCGCTGCGGCGGGGTCGCTGAACCCCCGCCTGATCAACTGCCCGAACCGGCTGTCCCGCCGCCCGCCGACCGACACGTGGTGTCCTTCCTGCATTGCTGCCCGGGTGCGCGCCCCGGCGCGCCGGGCCGCGCTCCGGCGTGTACGGCCCGGTCCGGGCAGGTCACGCCGGTGACGTCCGCGGCACGCGGCCGCGGGTCGAGCCTAACGACTCCCCGCGCGGACGGCGTCCGACGCGACGTGCTTCGGCCGCCGGCCGGCCGTCGCGCCCCCGGGAGCCGTCGCGTCGCGGGCGTCCTCGCCGTCCGTCCGCCGTTTCCGGAACCCCTGTCCCGGGGTGGCCGCCGCATGGGGCGGCGTGGGTGCGGGTAACGCCCTCGCAGCGCCGGACCGCCGCCGGCGTCGTCACAGCGCCGTTCCCCCACCGCGGCGCGGCCGGAACCGCCGGCCGTGCCATGACTTCGAGGAAGAGTGATCGACGACATGTGCGACGACCACGCACGGCCGGACACCCGTGACGACGCCGGCAATGACGACGCCCGTGGCGGGATCTCCCGCCGCGGGCTGCTGGCCGGTGTCGGGACCGGCTTCGGCCTGGCACTGACCGGCCTTCCCGGGACCGCGCAGGCGGCACCGGCCACGACCGCGATGAACGGCGCCTGGTGCAACCCGGCGCAGGGCAGCTTCCCTTCCGGCGGCGGCTTCCACGCCCCGCGCGGCGGCGGGCTGCATCTGGGACAGGACATCTCCAACCCTTCCGGCACTCCGCTGTACGCGGCGGCGGCCGGGACGGTGATCCGCCGCGGAGTCGCGGTGATCGGCGGCCGGACCGGCAACGGCATCGTCATCCAGCACGCGGGCGGCATGTTCACCTACTACGGGCATCTGGACGCCTTCCGGGTGGCACTGAACGCCCGGGTCGCCGCCGGGGCGCGGATCGGCGACATGGGCACCACCGGCAACGTCACCGGTCCCCACGTCCACTTCGAGACCCACTCGGGCAGCCTCGGCAATCCGGTCGACCCGGTGCCGTTCATGGCCGCGCGCGGTGTCGACCTGCGAGGCGGATGGTCCCGGGTCAACCCCGGGGCGTCGGGCCAGCGGGTGCGGGCGATCCAGCATCTGCTCAACCAGCGGCGCGGCGCCGGACTGCTCGTCGACGGCGTCTACGGTTCCGTCTCCAGCGGGGCGATGCGGGCCTTCCAGTCCGCCAACGGGCTGGCGGCCGACGGCCAGGTGGGCCCGCAGACCTGGCCGGTGCTGGTGTACTCGCTGCGGCGCGGCGCGGGAGGCTCCCATGTCCGGGCGCTGCAGACCGCGCTGAACAAGCGGAGCGCGGGGCTCGCGGTGGACGGTGACTTCGGCGGCGTCACCGAGTCGGCGTTGCGCACGTACCAGAGCGGCAACCGTCTGGTGGTCGACGGCCTCGCCGGGCCGGTGACCTGGCGGGCCCTGGTCGGCTAGCGGGCGGCCGTGGTGGCGCCCACCGCCGTGGCGGGCGCCACCACCCCGCGGCCGACTGCTCAGAAGCGGAACGGCGCGCGCCGGGAGTGGCCGCCGAGGTGGTACCAGGCGCGGCTGCGCTGGTGCCCGGAGAGGAGCCGCACCAGGAAGACGCAGGTCAGGGCCATGGGCACGCAGAGCAGGTGGAGGACGATGGTCCAGCCGGCGAGCGACGACATCTGCCCGAAGTCCACGACCCCGGCGAGGCGGTCGGGCACCTCGGTCATCGCCGGGATGGTGAACGACAGAGCCAGGTAGGCCAGCGACGCGACGACGTTCGCCACCCACCACCAGGAGAGGAAGTGCCGGCCCGGCCAGTCGAGCGCGCGCCGGGCCTCCGCGCCGGCCGAACGGCCCCGCGAGTGGTCGGGCAACGAGGCGTACCAGCTGTCGCGCGCGACCTGAGCCGGGATCACCCACCAGGCGAGCGGGATGAACCAGCCGCCCACGGCCATGCCCGTCGTGTACCGCGCCTCACCGGGGAAGAACACCTCGGCGTTGTTGCGGACCCGCCAGAACCAGATCAGCCCCACGACGAAGAGCGCCACCCCCAGCACCACCTCGATACCGAGGAGCAGGCTCACGTCCTCCGTCATCACGTCGATGTCGGCCCACGCGGCCCAGTTGGCCGCCTCCCACTCGTCGATGGTGCCCATGAAGCCGGCGTAGGAGACGACGGCGATCAGCTTGAACCCGACGTAGACGGCGAGCAGCCAGTAGAGCGCGGTCTCCACGCTGCGCAGGGAAACCAGCCGGGCGGGGCCCGGGTAACGATCCCAGTGGGCGACGGCCGGTGGACCGGACGGGCGCGGCGGTCCGCTCGGGCCACCGCGCGCCGTGCCGCCCCCGGGCCCGGCCGTGGCTCCGGCCGTGGCGGAGCCACTGACCGAGGCGTTGCCCCGGACCGACCAGCGCAGGTCGGCAGCGGCCGGGTCCTGCGCGGCGGGGGCGGCTGAGTCCGTGGTGTCCGAGGTGTCCGTGGTCTCCGAGGTACTGGCGGTGGCTCCGGTGTCATCGTCGTCGTCCAGCGCGAAGTCGCCGCCCGGGGTGCCCGAGCCCGTCGCCGGATCGGCGGCCACGCCGGGCGAGGTCTCCGGCGGGCCCCACGGCACCGGCGGCGCGGTGCCGCCCTCTTCCGCCGAGGCGGGGACCGGCACGGTCTCGGAGGCCGGGACCGGGGCCGGCGCCGGGACCTCCGGTGCTCCCGCGTGCCCCGGATCGTCGGCGGATACCGGCTCGTCGGCGGACGCCGCACCGTCAAGTGGCGGTTCGCCCGGGGGCGGCTCACCCGGGAGCGGGTTCTCGCCCCCGCCTCCGCCGGAGATCCGCAGGTCGACGCGGGCCATGCCCCGCACGGAGATGCGCGCGACCGCCGCGAGCGCACGGCCGGGGAGCCAGGGGTCGCCCCCGTCAGCGGTGGCGTCCTCGTCCAGCCCGGCGCGGTAGCGGTCCAGCGCTCCCAGCAGCGCGGTGCCGTCGGGCCGGTCCTCCGGGGTCTTGGCCAGGCACGAGGCCACCAGGTCCCGCAGTTCCTCCGGAACGTCGTCGAGGCGCGGCTCGTTCTGGACGACCGCGAACATCAGCGCGTGCGGACTGCTCGCCTCCTCGACGGGGAAAGGAAGCCGTCCGGTGGTGGCGTGGACGAGCACGCCACCCAGACAGAAGATGTCGCCCGCGGGCGTGACCCGGCGGCCGAGCACCTGCTCCGGGGACATGTACCCGGGAGAGCCGACGGAGGCCCCGGTGTGGGTGAGACCGCCGGTGGCGGCCACGTCGACCAGACGGGCGACCCCGAAGTCGATCAGACGTGGGCCGTCGACGGTGACCAGGACGTTCGACGGCTTGACGTCACGGTGCACCAGCCCCGCGCCGTGTACCGCCTCCAGGGCGCGGGCGAGCCCGAGCCCCAGCGCGCCCGCGCTGCGGCCCGGCAACGGGCCGTGGCGGGTGATGAGTTCGTGGAGTGTCGGCCCGGGCACGTACTCCGTGGCGATCCACGGCGCACCGCCGTCGTCACCGGGCTCGGCGTCGAGAACGGCGGCGACCCACGGCGAGCGCACCATCCCGGCCGCCTGGATCTCCCGCGCGAACCGGGCCCGGAACCCGGCGTCGTGCGCGGCGCCGCTCCGGATCGACTTCAGGGCGACCCGCGCCCCGGCCAGGCTCTCCGCGAGGAAGACCGTGCCCATACCGCCGTCGCCCAGCCGCGCCAGCAGCCGGTACGGCCCCACCCGGCCCGGGTCCCCTGACTCCAACGGCCTCATCCGAGCACGCCCCTCCCCTGGTGCCGGGCCGGACCGGCGCGGCCAGCCCCGTAGCGCGGCGCCCAAGCGACCCCGCACCCACCGGAGTTGCGGCACCACCAGCCAAAAGACTACCGACCGGCCCCGACACGGCACAGCGGGCGTACGGGCACCGCACCCGCCGCCGGACCGGCGCTACGGCGCTACAACACAGGGAGGTTCTTGCGGAGTTCGAAGGCGGTGACCTCGGAGCGGTACTCCTCCCACTCCTGCTTCTTGTTGCGGAGAAAGAAGTCGAAGACGTGCTCGCCCAGGGTCTCGGCGACCAGTTCGCTGCGCTGCATGAGATCGATCGCCTCGCCGAGGTTCTGCGGGAGGGGGTCGATGCCCAGGGCGCGGCGTTCGGCGTCGGTGAGGGCCCAGACGTCGTCCTCGGCCCCGGCGGGGAGTTCGTACCCCTCCTCGACGCCCTTGAGGCCAGCGGCGAGCAGCACGGAGTAGGCGAGGTAGGGGTTGGCGCCGGAGTCCAGGGAGCGGACCTCGACGCGGGTGGAACCGGTCTTGCCGGGCTTGTACATCGGGACCCGGATCAGCGCCGAGCGGTTGTTGTGGCCCCAGCAGATGTAGGAGGGCGCCTCGCCGCCGGCGCCGGCCGGGCGGTTGGTGCCGCCCCAGATCCGCTTGTAGGAGTTGACCCACTGGTTGGTGATGGCGGAGATCTCCGCGGAGTGGCGCAGCAGTCCGGCGATGAAGGAGCGGCCGACCTTGGAGAGCTGGTACTCGGCGCCGGTCTCGTGGAAGGCGTTGCGGTCGCCCTCGAACAGCGAGAGGTGGGTGTGCATCCCGGAGCCGGGGTACTCGGAGAACGGCTTGGGCATGAAGGTGGCCTGGACTCCCTGTTCGAGCGCCACCTGCTTCATGACTAGCCGGAAGGTCATGATGTTGTCGGCGGTGGTCAGCGCGTCGGCGTAGCGGAGGTCGATCTCCTGCTGGCCCGGCGCGCCCTCGTGGTGGGAGAACTCCACGGAGATGCCCATGGACTCCAGCATGGAGATCGCCTGGCGGCGGAAGTCCATGCCGACGTTCTGCGGGGTGTGGTCGAAGTAGCCGGAGGAGTCGGCCGGGGTGGGCCGGGTGCCGTCGACGGGCTTGTCCTTGAGCAGGAAGAACTCGATCTCGGGGTGGGTGTAGAAGGTGAACCCGAGGTCGGAGGTCTTGGAGAGGATGCGCTTGAGGACGTAGCGCGGGTCGGCGTACGACGGGGAGCCGTCGGGCATCAGGATGTCGCAGAACATCCGTGCGGTGCCCGGGGACTCGGCGCGCCAGGGCAGGATCTGGAAGGTGCTGGGCGCGGGCTTGGCGATCATGTCGGACTCGTGGACGCGCGCGAAGCCCTCGATGGCGGAGCCGTCGAAGCCGATGCCCTCGTCGAAGGCCTGCTCCAGTTCGGCGGGCGCCACCGCGACGGACTTGAGGAAGCCGAGAACGTCGGTGAACCACAGTCGGACGAACCGGATGTCGCGCTCCTCCAGCGTACGGAGCACAAATTCCTGCTGCTTGTCCATCTCCACCCATCCTCGCTGGTCACGCCGCCGGGCACCGGACCCTGGGAAGACCCCGGGCCGCCCGGGGGCACATGAGCATTCCACCACACCGTTTCGCGGGCGTTGCGTACCCGCGTCACGGCCCGGCGCCAGCGGCGTGTGGGGGCGTGCGCCCCAGGGCTCGCAGAGGGCGTGAACGCCGGGCACGGGGGTGTTCACGGGCAGTCATGCGCCGTTCCGTCCCCGCCTTCGCTTCGCGCCCGCCGGAGTGACCGGCGCCGCACCCGAGAGATCTCGTCAGTTAGACGATTAATCACGTAGACTCGCCCTCGTGCCTCAGCTACGTCTTGCTCTCGCCCAGATCGACTCCTGCGTCGGGGACCTCTCCGGCAACGCGGACGCCGTGGTCCACCGGACCCGGCAGGCCGCGGCGGACGGCGCCCACCTGGTCGCCTTCCCCGAGATGATGCTCACCGGCTACCCGGTGGAGGACCTCGCGCTGCGCGGCTCCTTCGTGGAGGCCAGCCGTGACGCGCTGCGCGCCCTGGCCGCCCGGCTGGAGGGCGAGGCCCTGGGCGGGACACCCGTCGTGGTCGGGTACCTCGACCGGGCCGGCGCCCGCCCCCGGCTGGGCCAGCCCGCCGGCGCGCCGCAGAACGCCGCCGCCGTGCTGTACGGCGGCGAGGTCGCGCTCAGCTTCGCCAAGCACCACCTCCCGAACTACGGCGTCTTCGACGAGTTCCGCTACTTCGTGCCCGGCGAGACGCTGCCGGTGGTGCGGGTGCGGGGCGTCGACGTGGCGCTCGCGATCTGCGAGGACCTGTGGCAGGACGGCGGCCGGGTACCGGCGGCACGCGCGGCGGGAGCCGGGCTGCTGCTGTCCGTCAACGCCTCCCCCTACGAGCGCGACAAGGACGACACCCGGCTGGACCTGGTGCGCAAGCGCGCTCAGGAGGCCGGCTGCACCACCGCCTACCTGGCGATGACCGGTGGCCAGGACGAGCTGGTCTTCGACGGCGACTCGATCGTGGTCGGCGCGGACGGCGAGGTGATCGCCCGCGCGCCGCAGTTCGCGGAGGAGCTGCTGCTGCTCGACCTGGAGCTGCCCGCCGCCGGGGAGGCGCCCTCCGGGGTGGTGGACGACGGCCTGCGGATCGACCACCGGGTACTGTCCGCCGAGCCGCTGCCCCGGTACGAGCCGGTGTACGGCGGCCGGGTGGCACCGTCCACCTGCGACGAGGAGGAGATCTACGGCGCGCTGGTGATGGGGCTGCGCGCCTACGCGCACAAGAACGGCTTCCGCTCCGTGCTGATCGGGCTGTCCGGCGGGATCGACTCGGCGCTCGTCGCGGCGATCGCCTGCGACGCGCTCGGCCCCGAGAACGTCCACGGCGTGTCGATGCCCTCCCGCTACTCCTCCGGCCACTCCCGCGACGACGCCGCCGAGCTGGCACGCCGCACCGGGCTGCGGTTCCGCACGGTGGAGATCGAGCCGATGTTCGCCGCCTACATGGGCCAGACGGAGCTGACCGGGCTCGCGGAGGAGAACCTCCAGTCCCGGCTGCGCGGCACCCTGCTGATGGCGCTCTCCAACCAGGAGGGCCACATCGTCCTGGCGCCGGGCAACAAGTCGGAGCTGGCCTGCGGCTACTCGACCCTGTACGGCGACTCGGTGGGCGCCTACGGCCCGATCAAGGACGTCTACAAGACGACCGTCTTCCGGCTCGCCCGCTGGCGCAACGACGACGCCGCCCGGCAGGGCGGGACGCCGCCGATCCCCGAGAACTCGATCACCAAGCCGCCGAGCGCCGAGCTGCGCCCCGGCCAGGTCGACACCGACTCACTGCCGGACTACCCGGTGCTGGACGCCATCCTGGAGCGGTACGTCGACCGCGACCGGGGCCACGCCGAGATCGTCGCGGCGGGCTTCGACGCCGAGCTGGTGACGCGGGTGCTGCGGCTGGTGGACACCGCCGAGTACAAGCGCCGCCAGTACCCGCCGGGCACCAAGATCTCGCCCAAGGGATTCGGCAAGGACCGGCGTCTGCCGATCACCAACCGCTGGCGGGAGACCGGCGCGGAAGGCGCGGCCGGGGGCGCGGGCCTGGGCTGACGCGCCCGGCGCGCGAACGGGCGCCCGGCGTACGGCCGACCGCCCGGCGCACGAGCGACAGGCCGACGCACGAACGACCGGCCGGTGGCGGGCCCCGCACGGGGGTGGGGGCCCGCCAGCCCGCCACGCCGGAGCGCGGACGCCGACGCGGTCAGTGCACCAGCTTGAGGCCGATCACACAGCCCACGATGCCGGCGAGGAACAGCAGCTTCAGCAGCGTCGCGGGCTCGCCGCCGAACGCCATCGCGTAGCCGGCTGTGCCGACGGCGCCGATACCCACCCAGATCGCGTACGCCGTACCGACGGGCAGGGTGCGCAGGGCCAGTGCCAGACCGCCCATGCTGAGGACCAGCGCGACACCGAAGACGATGCTGGGCACCAGCCGGCTGAAGCCCTCGGACTTCCCCAGCGCGGTCGCCCAGACCGCCTCCAGCGCACCGGACACGACAAGAAAGAACCAGGCCACGACGATCCCTCCGGGCGTCGTCTTGTCCTGTCCGGGTACGACGCACTCGTCCGGGAGCCGGTCGGGGCTCTGTGTCCACTGTCGCACACCCTGCGCGACCGGGGGTGACGCGGCCCCGCGCCGCCGGCCGCCGCCCCGAGACGCGGGGCTCCGGCGACGCGTGGACGACCGGGTGACGGATGACGGATGGCGGATGGCGGGTGACGGGTGACGGATTGCGGAGCCCCGCGCCCCCTCAGAGGTCCAGGCGGGCGGCGACGGGCAGGTGGTCGCTGCCGGTGGCGGGCAGCGTCCAGGACGAGACCGGTTCGAGGCCGCGCACGAGGATCTGGTCGATCCGGGTCACCGGGAAGTCCGCCGGGAAGCTGAAGCCGAACCCGGCCCCGGCCGCGCCCTGGGTGGAGCGCAGCTGGGAGGTGAGCGGTGCCAGCGCCCGGTCGTTCATGGTGCCGTTGAGGTCGCCCAGGAGGACCACCCGGTCCTGGCTGTCCGCCGCGATGGCCTCCGCCAGGGTGTCGGCGGCGCGGTCCCGCTTGCCGGCGGTGAAGCCGGACCGGAACTCCACCCGGACCGAGGGCAGGTGCGCCACATAGGCGGCGACCTCACCCTGCGGGGTGGCGACCGTGGAGCGCATGGCGCGCGGCCAGCCCATGCCGATGTCGATGTCCTGGGTCCGGCTCATCGGGTAGCGGCTCCACAGCCCCACCGTGCCCTGCACGCTGTGGTACGGGAACTCCTGTGCCAACTGGCCGTCGTAGACCTCCTCCTGACCCTCCGGGATCTCCTGGAGCGCCAGCAGGTCGGCTCCGGAGCCCGCCAGGTTGCGGGCGGTGGCCTCCGGGTCGGAGTTCTCCGCGTCGACGTTGTGGCTGACGACCATCAACGAGCCGCCGTCGCCGGTCTTGTCGACCAGCAGCCCCCCGAAGAGGTTCAGCCAGACCAGCGCCGTCACCAGGGCCGCGGCGAGCGCGGAGACCGAGCGGCGCAGCAGCGCGCAGCCGACCACCACCGGGATCACCAGACCCAGCCACGGCAGGAAGGTCTGGAGCAGACTCCCGAAGTTGCCGATGGCGTTGGGCACCTTGGAGTGCAGCAGCATGGCCGCGGCGGCCGTCAGGGCGATCCCGGCGAGGATCAGACCGCGCCGCCAGCGGCCCGTGGAATCACTCCACTTGGGTGTTCTGCTCTCAGCCGGCTCCGGGTCGTCGGCACCGGGCGCCGGCGTTCCGGCGGAGGTTTCGGTGCGTGCCATCTGTCCCCCTCGCTGGCCGTGACGTCATTGCCCCAGGAACGATAGGCGAGTACGGGCCCCCGACTCACATCGGCGGTGTCCGCTCCGTGTCGCTCCCGGGCACCGGGGCGGGCCCTCCCGCGTGCCCCGTCGGGCCGGTGGCAGCGGGGTCGCACCATCGCTCTCGGAGTCCGAGACGTCACGCAGGGCCTCCGGGGTTCCGTGATCGACATCTCCTTCGGCATGACGCCCGGGTCTTCTCGGCCACGGCCGTGCGGTGCGACCATGGAAGGGATCCGGGGACGCCGAACGGCGCCTCGAGACGACGAACAGGAGCACTGCGATGACGCAGCAGAACGAGCCTGCCCGCACCGCCCCCTCCCC
>NZ_BHZI01000003.1 GCF_004305975.1 Streptomyces otsuchiensis | reverse complement strand
GGCCCGCCCCCGGCACGCTGCCGCTCGCGGTGTCCGGCCGGAGTGCGCCCGCCCTGAGGGCACAGGCCGAACGGCTGCGCACCTTCCTGGACGACGGGACGGAGCCCGCAGCCGAACTCGTCGACCTCGCCCACTCCCTCGGCGCGACCCGCCAGTCCCACGAGCACCGTGCCGTCGTCCTCGCCACCGACCTGGTGAACGCCCGGGCCGGCCTGCGGGCCGTCGAGGAGGGCCGCACCGGGCCCGACGTACTCACCGGCGCCGTGCGGCCCGGCCTGACCGCCTTCCTGTTCACCGGGCAGGGCGCTCAGCACGCGGGCATGGCACGCGAGTTGTACGACACCTTCCCGGTGTTCGCCGAAGCCTTCGACGCGGTGTGCCAGAAGGTCGGCGGCGAACGGCCGCTGAAGGAGATCGTCTTCGAGGACGGGGCGGCGCTGGACCGCACCGTCCACACCCAGCCGGCGCTGTTCGCCGTCGAGGTCGCGCTCTTCCGCCTGGCCGAGTCATGGGGGCTGCGCCCCGACGTCCTGGCGGGTCACTCCATCGGCGAGCTGGCCGCCGCCCACGTCGCGGGCATCCTGTCGCTGGACGACGCCTGCCGCCTGGTCTCGGCCCGCGGCCGGCTGATGGAGGAACTGCCCGAGGGCGGCGCGATGCTGGCCGTCGAGGCCGCCGAGGGCGAGATCGAACTGCCCGAGGGCGTCGACCTCGCGGCGGTCAACGGGCCGTCGTCCCTGACGGTCTCCGGCGATGCCGCCGCGATCGACGCACTGGAGGAACGGCTGCGCGCCCAGGGCCGCAAGGTCAAGCGGCTCGCGGTCTCGCACGCCTTCCACTCGCAGCTGATGGAACCCATGCTCGACGGGTTCGCCGCGGTCGCCCGCGACCTCACCTACCACCCGCCGACGATCCCGCTGGTCTCCACCGTCGGCCTCGACAGCGACCCGACGACCTGGGAGCACTGGGTCGGCCAGGTCCGCTCGACCGTCCGGTTCGCCGACGCCGCCGGGGAACTGGGACGCCAGGGCGTCACCCGGTACGTCGAAGCCGGCCCCGACGGCGTCCTCTGCGCTCTCGTCGGCACCGAGGACGACACCGCCGTCGCCGTTCCACTGCAGCGGAAGGGCCGCGACCAGACGGACACCCTGCTGCGGGCGGTGGCGCGCCTGCACGTCGCGGGGCTCGACCCCGACTGGGCGGCCGTCCTGGAACCGTGGAGTCCCCGCCGGGTAGACCTGCCCACCTACGCCTTCCAGCGACAGCGCTACTGGCCGGCCCTCAGCAGCCCGGCCGACCTCAGGACGGTCGGCCTGAACGGCACCGGGCACCCGCTGCTGGGCGCGCTCGTCTCGGTGGCCGGTGACGGCGGCCTCGTGCTCACCGGCCGGCTGTCCCGCGCCACCCACCCGTGGCTGGGCGACCACCGTGTGCACGGTGCGGTCATCGTCCCGGGCACCGCGCTCGTCGACCTCGCCCTGCACGCGGGCGGCCAGGTCGGCTGTGCCGTCGTGGACGAGCTGACCCTGGGCACCCCGGTGGAACTGCCCGAGCAGGGCGGTATCCGGATCCAGGCGGAGGTGGGCACCCCGCTGGCGGACGGCTCCCGGGAGATCGCCCTCTACACCCGGCCCGACAGCGCCGACAGCGCCGACGGCAGCGAGGGCACCGACGGCGGCTGGGTCCGGCACGCGACCGGCGTTCTGGCCCCCGCACGCCCGACGACGGGCGAACCCCTGGCCGAGTGGCCGCCGCGGGACGCCCAGCCGGTGGTCCTGGACGACTTCTACGCCTCGGCGGCCGCCGCCGGCCTCGACTACGGGCCGCTCTTCCAGGGCCTGCGCGGCGCCTGGCGCGCAGCCGACGGTGTGGTCTACGCCGACGTGGCGCTTCCCGGCGTGGCCGACGGCGCGGACGCCCCCGACGCCGAGGGCTTCGACCTGCACCCCGCCCTCTTCGACGCCGCACTGCACTGCGCGGCGCTGACCGGTCCCTCGCAGAACGATCCGTCCGTTCGCATCCCGTTCAGCTGGTCCGGCGTCACCCTGCATGCCAAGGGCGCCACCGCCCTGCGCGTGCGCCTGACCCCGACGAGCACGGACGCCGTCTCGCTGGAGTTCGCCGACCCGACGGGACGGCCGGTCGCCTCCGTTGAGTCCCTGGTGCTGCGGCCGGCGGCGCCCGTGGACAGCCGGATACCCGCCGACACGCTCTTCCGTGTCGACTGGGCCGGCCTGCCCGCGTCCGGACCCTCCACCCCGTGGACGGTCGTCGCCGACGCCGGGGAGCTGGCGGCCTCGGCCGAACTCCCCGCCCTGGTGGCCGTCCACGCCGACGGCGCTGCCGAGGACTCCGACGGTCCGGCGACGCCCGACGGGCCCGCCGCGGTCCGCCGCGCCGCCCACCGCGCCCTGGAGCAGGTGCGGACCTGGCTCGCCGACGAGCGCTTCGACGCCTCCCGTCTCGTCCTGCTCACCCGGGGCGCCGTGCCCGCCGGTGACACCCCGGTCGACCCCGCCGCCGCCGCGGTGTGGGGGCTGGTGCGCAGCGCGCAGACCGAGCACCCGGGCCGCTTCGTCCTGCTCGACCTGGACCCGGCCGACACCGGCACGCCCGTCACCGGCCTGCCGGAGACCGACGAGCCCCAACTGGCCCTGCGAGACGGCCGGCTGTACGCGCCCCGTCTCGCCCGCGCCGTCGTTCCCCCGGCGGCGCCGGACCCGGCGCAGGAGCACGGCACGGTCCTCCTCACCGGCGGCACCGGCGTCCTCGGCGGCCGCGTCGCCCAGCACCTGGTCACCGAACACGGCGTCCGTGACCTGCTGCTGGTGAGCCGACGCGGTCCCGAAGCGCCCGGGGCGGACGAACTGATCTCCGAGCTGGCCTCCCTGGGCGCCCGCGCCCGTGCCCTCGCCTGCGATGTGGCCGACCGCGAGGCACTGGCCGAGGTCCTCGCCGGCATACCCGCCGACCGGCCCCTGACCGGTGTGGTGCACGCCGCCGGGATCGTGGACGACGGTGTGGTCACCTCACTGACCCCCGACAGGCTCGACGCGGTGCTGGACGCCAAGGCGACCTCCGCGCTCCACCTGGACGAACTGGTCGGCGACGTACCGCTGTTCGTGCTGTTCTCCTCCGTCTCCGCGACCTTCGGCTCCGCGGGCCAGGCCGGCTACGCGGCCGCGAACGCGGTTCTGGACGCCGTCGCCCACCGCAGGCCGGGCGCCGTCTCCGTCGGCTGGGGCCTGTGGGCGGAGGCTTCCGGTATCTCCGCCGGGCTGGACGAGACGGGGCTGGCCAGGATCCGCCGTGTGGGCTCCGCCCTTGCCACCGCCGACGCGCTGGCCGTTCTGGACGCCGTCCGGACAGGTGACATCCCGCACCTGGTCGCCCTCCGCCTGAACCTCCCCGAGCTGCGGGAGGCCGCGGACCGCGCCCCCGCCGCCGTGACGCCCCTGCTGCGGGGCCTGGTCACCCGCCGCGTCCTGCCCGAGGCGGCGCGCGCCGTGCGCGGTGCCGCCTCACCGCTGGGCGAGCGCCTCGCCGGCCTCGGCGAGGCCGAACGGGTCCAGCTGCTCACCGAGTTGGTGCGGTCCGAGGCCGCCGGTGTGCTCGGGCACAGCGGCGCGGAGCTGATCGAGGACCACAAGCCGTTCAACGACCTGGGCTTCGACTCGCTGACCGCCGTGGAACTGCGCAACCGGCTCGGCGCCGTGACGGGCCTGCGGCTGCCCGCGGCTCTCGTCTTCGACTACCCCTCCCCGCAGGCCCTGGTCGCCCACCTGCTGTCCCAGCTGACGGGGGCGGCGGACGCCGCGGCGCCCGCGCGGGCCGCCCGCACCGCCGGCAGCGACGAGCCCATCGCCATCGTCGCGATGAGCTGCCGCTACCCCGGCGAGGTCAACAGCCCCGAGGACCTGTGGAACCTGGTCGCGACGGGCTCCGACGCCATCGGCCCGTTCCCGGACAACCGCGGCTGGGACACCACGGCCCTCTACGACCCCGACCCCGACGCCGCGGGCAAGTCCTACGTCCTCGAAGGCGGGTTCGTCCACGACGCGGACCGCTTCGACCCGGTGCCCTTCGGCATCTCGCCGCGCGAGGCGCTGGCGATGGACCCGCAGCAGCGGCTGATGCTGGAAGCCTCCTGGGAGGTCTTCGAACGAGCGGGAATCGACCCGAGCTCGCTGCGCGGCAGCTCCACCGGCGTGTTCGCCGGACTCATGTACCACGACTACGGCGCCACCATGACCGTGCTGCCGGAGGGGGTCGAGGGCTACCTCGGCACCGGCACCTCGGGCAGCGTGCTGGCCGGCCGGGTGTCCTACACCTTCGGGCTGGAGGGTCCGGCCATGACCGTGGACACCGCCTGCTCCTCGTCGCTGGTCACCCTGCACCTGGCCTGCCAGGCACTGCGCAACGGCGAGTGCGACATGGCACTGGCGGGCGGCGTCACCGTGCTCTCCACCCCGGCCGTCTTCATCGACTTCAGCAGGCAGCGCGGTCTGGCGTCCGACGGCCGCTGCCGCTCGTTCTCCGCGGAGGCCGACGGTACCGGCTGGTCCGAGGGTGTGGGTGTGCTGCTGGTGGAGCGGCTCTCCGACGCGGTCCGTAACGGGCACGAGGTGCTGGCGGTGGTGCGCGGCTCGGCGGTCAACCAGGACGGCGCGTCCAACGGACTGACCGCGCCCAACGGCCCCTCGCAGGAACGCGTCATCCGTTCGGCGCTCGCCGCGAGCCGGCTGACGGCGGCGGATGTCGATGTGGTGGAGGCGCACGGTACGGGTACGACGCTGGGTGATCCGATCGAGGCGCAGGCGTTGCTCAACGCCTATGGTCAGGATCGTCCGGCGGAGCGGCCGTTGTGGCTGGGGTCGATCAAGTCGAACATCGGGCATTCGCAGGCCGCGGCGGGTGCCGGTGGTGTGATCAAGATGGTGCAGGCGTTGCGGCACGGGGTGATGCCGCGGACTCTGCATGTGGATGAGCCGACGCCGCATGTGGACTGGTCCTCCGGTGCGGTCGAGTTGCTGACGGAGGCGCGGGAGTGGCCCAGCGGGGAGCAGCCCCGCCGTGCGGCCGTCTCGTCCTTCGGTGTGAGTGGTACCAACGCGCATGTGGTACTGGAGGAGTACCGCGCACCCGCGGCCGACAGGCCTGCGGTGGAGAGCGGTCCGGAGCGGCCCACATTCCCGGTCCTGCCGTGGATCCTGTCCGGCAAGAGCGCCGCCGCCCTCCAGGAGTCCGCCGCCCGGCTCGTACCCGTCGCCGACGACGCGGACTCGGCCGACGCCGCGTGGCGGCTGGCCACCGGCCGCGCGGTGCTGGAGCACCGTGCGGTGGTGCTGGGACCGGACCGGGCAGCCGCCCTGGAGGCGCTGGCGGCCGGCGACCCGCACCCCGACGTAGTGCGCGGCTCGGGCCGTTCCGGGGTCTCTCCGGTGTTCGTCTTTCCGGGGCAGGGTTCGCAGTGGGTGGGTATGGCTGCGGAGTTGCTGGAGCGGGAGCCGGTGTTCGCCGGGGCGATGGGGGAGTGTGGGCGGGCGCTTGCGCCGTTCACGGAGTTCTCGCTGGTGGATGTGGTGCGTGGTGAGGGTGCCGAGTTGGATCGGGTGGAGGTGGTGCAGCCGGTTCTGTGGGCGGTGATGGTGTCGTTGGCGAAGCTGTGGGCGTCGGTGGGTGTGGTGCCGGCGGCTGTGGTGGGGCATTCCCAGGGGGAGATCGCGGCTGCGGTGGTCGCGGGCGGTCTGTCGTTGGAGGACGGTGCGCGCGTGGTGGCGTTGCGGGCGCGTGCGGTGGCTCAGGAGCTGGCGGGGCGTGGGGGGATGGTGTCGCTGGCGCTGCCGCTGAAGGAGGCGGAGGAGCTGGCGGCGCGCTGGGAGGGGCTGTCGGTCGCGGTGGTCAACGGGCCCGGGTCGACGGTGGTCTCCGGCGAGGCGGATGCGGTGGAGGAGTTGCTGGCGCACTGCGAGGTGGAGGGGATCAGGGCGCGGCGTATCCCGGTGGACTACGCCTCGCACTGCGCACAGGTGGAGCGGATCCGTGAGCGTCTGCTGGAGGACCTGGCACCGGTCGCGCCGGTCACCTCCACCGTGCCGTTCTACTCCACCGTCACCGCCACCCGCACGGACACCGCCGCACTCGACGCCACCTACTGGTACGACAACCTCCGCAACACGGTGCGGTTCGGGGAGGTCACCGAGGCCCTGCTGGCCGAGGGCCGGACGGTGTTCCTGGAGATCAGCGCCCACCCGGTGCTGTCCGTCGGGGTGCAGGAGAGCATCGAGGCCACCGGGCGCACCGGCGCGGCGCTGGGCACGCTCCGGCGTGGTGAGGGAGGTTTGCGCCGCTGGATGACCGCCCTGGCCGAGGCCCACGCGCACGGCGTCCCCGTCGACTGGCGCACGGTCCTTGAGGACCGCACCGGCAGCGGCGTCCAGCTGCCCACCTACCCGTTCCAGCGGGAACGCTTCTGGCCCGAGAGTCGGGCGCTGCCCGCCGACGTCTCCGCCATGGGCCTGGACCGCGCCGACCACCCGTTGCTCGGCGCGGCGGTACCGGTGGCCGGCACGGACGGGGTACTGCTCACCGGCCGGATCGCCGCGGACACCCACCCGTGGATAGCCGACCACGTCCTGCTGGGCACCGTGCTGCTGCCCGGCACCGCCCTGGTCGAACTCGCCGTCCGGGCCGGTACGTCGGCGGGCTGCCCGCACCTGGACGACCTCGCCCTGGAGGCCCCGCTCACCCTGCCCGAGGGCCGGGCGGTCGTCCTCCAGGTCGTCGTCGGAGAGAGCGCCCCCACGGAGAGCGCCCGCACCCTCACCGTCTACTCCCGCCCCGAGGGCGACGACGGAGCCTGGACCCGGAACGCGAGGGGCACGGTGCGCGCCGCCGACCCGGCCGGGTACGTCCCGGCTGCGGTCCAGTGGCCGCCCACCGACGCCGAGCCGGTCGACCTGACCGGGTTCTACGAGCCCGCCGCCGACAGCGGATACGGCTACGGCCCGGCCTTCCGGGGCCTGCGCTCCGTCTGGCGGCGGGACGACGAGGTGTTCGCCGAGGTGACGCTTCCCCAGGAAGCGCGCGCCGGCGCCGAGGGGTTCGGTCTGCACCCCGCCCTCTTCGACACCGCCCTGCACGCCATCGGAGCCGGAGAGCTCCTCCCCGGCACCAGCGGGGTGCAGATCCCCTTCGCCTGGCAGGGCGTCACCACGCACGCGGCAGGCAGCACCGAACTGCGGGTCCGGCTGAGCCGTTCCGCCGCGGGGGACTCCGTACGCCTGGAGGCCGTGACCACCACCGGCGCTCCGGTGGTCCACGTCGAGTCGCTGGCGTTCCGTCCGGTATCCGCCGCCCAGCTGACCTCGGCGAGCGGTCCCGGCGACGCGCTGTTCACCACCGACTGGATATCCGCCGCCCCCGGCCCGTTCCCCGCGTCGTGGGCCGTGGTCGGCGGTGACATCCTCGGCGCGGCCGACCACCTGGCCGAGGAGGACCTCGTCGTCGAGTGGCACGCCGACACCGCCGCGCTGATCGAGTACGTCGACGCGGGCATGAACGTACCCGAGGTCGTCCTCCTCTCCGGGGCGGGAACACCCGATGACGACGACGTGGAGGCGGTGCACCGGCGGGTGGCCGAGGTGCTCGACTCGGCACAGACCCTCCTCGCGGACCGGCGCTTCGACGACTCCCGCATCGTGCTGCTGACCTGCGGGTCCGTCGCCGTGCGGGACGGTGAGGACATCACCGACCTGCCCGGCGCCGCCGCGCGCGGACTGGTCCGGTCGGCACACTCCGAGAACCCCGGCCGGTTCGTCCTCCTCGACACCGACGGCGACCTCACCGGGCTCGCCGAGGCGCTCGTACCCGAAGAGCCGGAGACCGCGCTGCGCGGCGGTACCCCGCTGGTTCCACGCCTGGTCCGGGCCCGGCCGGAGGGCGAGCCCGCGCTGCCCACCGGAACCGTCCTGGTCACCGGCGGCACCGGAGGGCTCGGCCGCCTCGTGGCCCGGCATCTCGCCGCCACCCACGGCGTCACCGAACTGCTCCTGCTCAGCCGCTCCGGCCCGGAAGCCCCCGGAGCCGCCGATCTCGCCACCGAACTCGCCGCCCTCGGCGCGCGGGCCGAGATCGTGGCCTGTGACGCCGCCGACGGGGACCGCCTCGCCGAGGTGCTGACCGGCCGGCGGATCGCCACCGTGGTGCACGCGGCGGGCGTCCTCGACGACGGGGTCTTCGCGTCGATGACCCCCGAGCGCGTCGCGGCCGTGCTGCGCCCCAAGACCGACGCGGCGCTCCACCTGAGCAGGCTGGCCGGGGCCGAACTGTTCGTGTTCTTCTCCTCCGCCGCCGGCACCTTCGGAGCACCCGGCCAGGCCAACTACGCCGCCGCCAACGCCGCCCTGGACGCGCTCGCCGCCGGCATCCGCGCCGGTGGCCGGGACGCCCTCTCCGTCGGCTGGGGCATGTGGGCCACCGGCACCGGCATGACCGGCCACCTCTCCGAGGGCGAACGCGAGGACGCGACCGGCAGCGGAACCGCGCTGTCCGACGTGGACGGCCTCGCCCTGCTCGACGCCGCTCTCACCACCGGCCGCTCCCACGTGGTGGCGGCACGCCTGGACCTGGCCGCCGTGCGGGCCCACGCGCACACCGTTCCGGTCCCCGCGCTGCTGCGTACCCTCGTACCACCGCCCGTCCGGCGGACCGCCGAGGAGCAGCGGCCGGAGACGGCGTCGCTCAGCTCCCGCCTGGCTCCCCTCGACCCGGCCGAGCGGCGGCAGGTGGTGCTCGACCTGGTCCGTGGCCACGCGGCCGCGGTCCTCGGACACGCCTCCGCCGAGGCCATCCACCCCGAACTGGGCTTCACCGACCTGGGGTTCAGCTCGCTGAGCGCGGTCGAGATCCGCAACCAGCTCAGTGCCGCCACCGGCCTGCGGTTGCCGACCACGCTGGTCTTCGACCACCCGAGCGCCGCCCGTCTCACCGACCACCTGCTGGAACAACTGGTGGTCGAGAGCGCCGACACCGGCCCCGCCGCGTTCCTGGCCGACCTGGACCGGCTCGACGCCGCCCTCGCCGGGACCAGCCCGGGGGACGAGACCCGCAGCCGCGTGGTCTCGCGGCTGCACGCGCTGCTCGCCCGGCACGACACCGCCGACGGCTCGGGCCTGGTCACCGCCGCCGGAAACCTCGACGCGGCGGACGACGACAACCTCTTCGCCTTCATCGACAACGAACTGGGAGCCTGAGGCGATGCCGGACGAGACAGTCGGCGCACGTGCCGTGTCGACCGAGGACAAGCTGCGGGACTACCTGAAGAGGGTCACCACGGACCTCGCCTCGGTGCGTCAGCGGCTACGTGCCGCGGAGTCGACCGAGCACGAGCCGATCGCCATCATCGGCATGTCCTGCCGCTTCCCCGGTGGAGTCGACTCGCCCGAGGCGCTGTGGCGCCTGGTGCGGGACGGCGCCGACGCGATGGGCGAGTTCCCCACCGACCGCGGCTGGGACATGACGCCCTTCACCACCGGTCTCGCCGCGGAGGTGGAGTTCTCCCGGGAGGGCGGGTTCATCGACGGCGTCGCCGACTTCGACCCGTCGCTGTTCAACATCTCGCCCCACGAGGCCCTCGCCATGGACCCCCAGCAGCGGTTGATGCTGGAGACCTCCTGGGAGGCAGTGGAACGCGCCGGCATCGACCCGCTGTCCCTGCGCGGAAGCCGCACCGGTGTCTTCACCGGTGTCATGTACAACGAGTACGCCACGCGCGTCATGTCCGTCCCTGACGAGGTCGCCGGGCACCTGGGCACCGGCAACAGCGGCAGCGTCGTCTCCGGCCGGGTGTCCTACACCCTGGGGCTGGAGGGCCCGGCCCTGACCGTGGACACCGCCTGCTCCTCGTCGCTGGTGGCACTTCACCTGGCCATGCGGTCGCTGCGCAGCGGGGAGAGCTCTCTCGCGCTGGCCGGCGGCGTGGCGCTCATGGTCACTCCGTACACCTTCGTCGACTTCGCCCTGTCCGGAGGTCTCGCCTCCGACGGCCGATGCAAGGCCTTCTCCGCGCAGGCCGACGGCAGCGGCTGGTCCGAGGGTGTGGGTGTGCTGCTGGTGGAGCGGCTCTCCGACGCGGTCCGTAACGGGCACGAGGTGCTGGCGGTGGTGCGCGGCTCGGCGGTCAACCAGGACGGCGCGTCCAGCGGGCTGACCGCGCCCAACGGCCCCTCGCAGCAGCGGGTCATCCGTTCGGCGCTCGCCGCGGCCCGGTTGACGGCGGCGGATGTCGATGTGGTGGAGGCGCACGGTACGGGTACGACGCTGGGTGATCCGATCGAGGCGCAGGCGTTGCTCAATGCCTATGGTCAGGATCGTCCGGCGGAGCGGCCGTTGTGGTTGGGGTCGATCAAGTCGAACATCGGGCATTCGCAGGCTGCGGCGGGTGCCGGTGGTGTGATCAAGATGGTGCAGGCGTTGCGGCACGGGGTGATGCCGCGGACTCTGCATGTGGATGAGCCGACGCCGCATGTGGACTGGTCCTCCGGTGCGGTCGAGTTGCTGAGGGAGGCGCGGGAGTGGCCCAGCGGGGAGCAGCCCCGCCGTGCGGCCGTCTCGTCCTTCGGTGTGAGTGGTACCAACGCGCATGTGGTGCTGGAGGAGTACCGCGCGCCGGAGCCCGCCGGTGCGCCCGTACCCGTGCCCGCGCCTGTCACGGAGGGCGGACCGGAGCGGCCCGCCCTCCCCGTCCTGCCCTGGATCCTGTCCGGGCGCACCGAGCAGGCGCTGCGGGGACAGGCCGGGCGGCTGCTCAGCCACCTCCAGGAGGCAGGGGAGGAGAACGCCCCGGCGCCCGTGGATATCGGCTTCTCCTGCGCCACCACCCGGGCGACGCTGGAACACTGCGCCGTGGTGCTGGCCGAGGACCAGGCCGGGTTCCGCCGTGGCCTGGCCGCGCTTGCCGAGGGCCGGGAGACCCCGGAGGTGATCGCCCGCACCCAGGACCCGGGACAGGGCGGGACCGTCTTCGTCTTTCCCGGTCAGGGTTCGCAGTGGGTGGGTATGGCTGCGGAGTTGCTGGAGCGGGAGCCGGTGTTCGCCGGGGCGATGGCGGAGTGTGGGCGGGCGCTTGCGCCGTTCACGGAGTTCTCGCTGGTGGATGTGGTGCGTGGTGAGGGCGCCGAGTTGGATCGGGTGGAGGTGGTTCAGCCGGTTCTGTGGGCGGTGATGGTGTCGTTGGCGAAGCTGTGGGCGTCGGTGGGTGTGGTGCCGGCGGCGGTGGTGGGGCATTCCCAGGGGGAGATCGCGGCTGCGGTGGTCGCGGGCGGTCTGTCGTTGGAGGACGGTGCGCGGGTGGTGGCGTTGCGGGCGCGTGCGGTGGCTCAGGAGTTGGCGGGGCTGGGTGGGATGGTGTCGCTGGCGTTGCCGCTGAAGGAAGCGGAGGTGCTGGCGGGCCGCTGGGAGGGTTTGTCGGTCGCGGTGGTCAACGGGCCCGGTTCGACGGTCGTCTCGGGTGAGGCGGGCGCGGTGGAGGAGTTGCTTGCGCACTGCGAGGAGGAGGGGATCAGGGCCCGTAGGGTCCCGGTGGACTACGCCTCGCACTGCGCGCAGGTGGAGCGGATCCGTGAGCGTCTGCTGGAGGACCTGGCACCGGTCGCGCCGGTCACCTCAACGGTGCCGTTCTACTCGACCGTCACCGCCACCCGCACGGACACCGCAGGACTCGACGCCGCCTACTGGTACGACAACCTCCGCAACACCGTCCGCTTCGAGGAGGTCACCCGCGGCCTGCTGACCGAGGGGCGCACCCTGTTCCTGGAGGTCAGCCCGCACCCCGGCCTCAACCTGGGGATCAGCGAGAGCGTCGAGGCCCTGGGGCTGCGCGCCTCCGTGCTGTGCACCCTGCGCCGCGGCGAAGGCGGGGTCCGGCGCTGGCTCACCGCCGTCGCCGAGGCAGCCGTACACGGCGTCCCCGTCGACTGGGCCGCGGTCTACGCCGGCCGGGGCGGCAAACGCGTCGAGCTGCCCACCTACGCCTTCCAGCGCCGCCGCTACTGGCTGGACGCCATCGACCCCGACACCTTCACCGTGGACCGCTCGCAGGACTGGTTCTGGTCGGCCGTCGAGCAGGAGGACCTGCCCGCCCTCCAGCGCATGCTGGACGTCAGCGGCCGGACCCCGCTGGAGGAGGCGCTGACCGCTCTCTCCTCATGGCACCGGCGGGACCGCGAGCGCAGCCGGATCGAGAACTGGAACTACCGGACCGCCTGGAGCCCCGCACAACTCCCCGCCGGGTGGCTCGACGGCCGCTGGGTGGTGGCCGTGCCGCCGGACCACCACGCACACCCGCTGGTCACCGCCGTCACCGCGGCCCTGGCCGAGGCCGGCGCCGCTCCCGAACTGCTGCCCGTCACCCACGAGGACGAGCGCGGCGCCCTCGCCGAGCGGCTGCGTGGCGCGAGCGGTGTGCTGTCACTGCTCTTCCTCACCGACGGTCACGCCCCCGAACACCCCGCCACCCCGGCCGCCTTCGCCCTCGCCATCACCCTGCTGCACGCCGCGCACGACACAGGCGAACCGCTGCGCCTGTGGTGCGCCACCTCCGGCGCCGTCGCCGCCGGACCCGGGGACACTCTCACCCACCCGGACCAGGCTCTGACGTGGGGGCTCGGCCGGGTCGCCGCCCACGAGTACACCCAGTGGGGCGGGCTGGTCGACCTGCCCGCCGAACCCGAACCGCGCGCACTGGCCCGGCTCGCCGCCGTCCTCGCCGGCAGCGACGAGGACCAGGCGGCGGTACGCGCCACCGGGGTCTTCGTGCCCCGCCTGCGCCGCGCCGAGCCGACCCCGCCCCGGCGGGTGTGGCAGCCGTCCGGCACCGTGCTCGTCACCGGCGGCACCGGCGGCGTCGGCGCACACGTCGCCCGGTGGCTCGCCGCCTCGGGCGCGGAACACCTGCTGCTGCTCAGCCGGCGCGGGCCCGAGGCCCCCGGCGCGGCCGAACTGGCCGCCGAACTGCGGGAGTCGGGAACCGAGGTCACCGTGGCCGCGGTGGACGCGGCCGACCACGACGCGCTGGCCGCCGTCCTCGCGGAGCTGCCCGCCGACCAGCCGCTGACCGCCGTCTTCCACGCCGCCGGCGTCGTCGACTCCAGCATCGTGGACTCGCTCACGCCGGACCGCGTCGAGACCGCGCTGCGGGCCAAGGCCGCCGCCGCCCTCAACCTGCACCGGGCCACCGCGGAGCTGGACCTGTCGGCCTTCGTCCTCTTCTCCTCGCTCGCCGGGGTCTTCGGCTCGGCCGGGGAGGGCAACTACGCCCCCGGCAACGCCTTCCTGGACGCCTTCGCGCAGTACCGCCGTTCCCAGGGCCTGGTCGCGACCTCGGTGGCCTGGGGCTCGTGGGCAGGCGCCGGCATGGCCGACGGCGACTTCGGTGACGTCCTGGAACGCCACGGCATCTTCCGCATGGAGCCCGAACTCGCCCTGGCGGGGCTGCGTTCGGCGCTGGAGCGCGACGAGACCGCGCTCGTCCTCGCCGACATCCGCTGGGAGATCTTCTCCTGGTTCTTCACCGCCACCCATCCCAGCCGACTGCTCGACGAACTCCCCGACGTGCGCAAGCTCCGGGAGACCGCACAGCAGAGCCCCGCCCAGGAAGCCGCCGCCGACCAGGAGAGCCAGTCGCCCGCGCAGCGGCTGGCGGGAGCCTCGGAGGCGGAGCGCAACCGCTTCCTGCTCGAACTGGTGCGTGACCAGGTGGCGTTGGTCCTCGGCTACGAGTCGGGCTCCGAGGTGGAGCCGGGCCGGGCGCTCGGTGAACTCGGCCTCACCTCGGCGGGCGCCGTCGAGCTGCGCAACCGCCTCACCTTCACCACCGGTCTGCGTATCTCCGCGACCGTCGTCTTCGACCACCCCAGCCCGCTGGCCCTCTCCCGCTTCCTGGCCACCGAGATCGCCGGCGCCGGCGCCGGCAGCGATCCTGAGGCCGCCGCCCCGGCGGTGCCCGCAGGCGACAGCGCCCCCGTCGGGGACGACCCGATCGTCATCGTCGGCATGGCCTGCCGCTTCCCCGGCGGCGTCCGCTCGCCGGAAGACCTGTGGACGCTGGTCGAGTCCGGCACCGACGCCATGGGGCCCTTCCCCGCCGATCGCGGCTGGGACCTCGACGCGCTCGGCGGGGACTATCCGCAGACCGGCGGCTTCCTCCCCGACGCGACCGACTTCGACGCCGAGCTGTTCGGCATCTCGCCGCGCGAGGCGCTGGGCATGGACCCGCAGCAGCGACTCCTCCTCGAAGCCTCCTGGGAGGTGCTGGAGCGCGCGGGCATCCACCCCCGGTCGCTGGCCGGTTCGCGCACGGCGGTCTACGCCGGCACCGGCGGTCAGGACTACCTGGGCGTGCTGGCGGGTGACCCCGAGGCCGGCGAGGGCTATCTGGTCACCGGCGGTTCCCCCAGTGTGCTGTCCGGACGGGTCGCCTACGCCTTCGGGCTGGAGGGCCCGGCGGTCACCGTGGACACCGCCTGCTCGTCGTCCCTGGTCGCCCTCCACCTCGCCTGCCAGTCCCTGCGCCACCAGGAGAGCGACCTCGCCCTGGTCGGCGGAGTCAATGTGCTCTCCATGCCCTCCGTCTTCGCGGAGTTCAGCAAACAGCGCGGCCAGGCCGCCGACGGCCGCTGCAAGGCGTTCTCCGCCTCCGCCGACGGCACCGGCTGGGGCGAGGGCGTCGGCGTACTGCTGGTCGAACGGCTCTCGGACGCCCGCCGCCTCGGCCACGACGTGCTCGCCGTCGTCCGCGGCAGCGCCGTCAACTCCGACGGCGCCTCCAACGGCCTGACGGCACCGAACGGGCCCTCACAGCAGCGGGTGATCCGCGCCGCGCTCGCCTCGGCCGGACTGGAGACGACCGACGTCGATCTCGTCGAGGCGCACGGTACGGGCACGCGGCTGGGCGATCCGATCGAGGCCGAGGCGCTGCTCGCGACCTACGGCAGGGACCGCTCGGAACCCCTCTACCTGGGGTCGGTGAAGTCCAACATCGGGCACACCCAGGCCGCCGCCGGTGTCGTGGGCGTGATCAAGGCCGTCATGGCGCTGCGGCACGGGGTCCTCCCGGCCACGCTGCACGTGGACCAGCCGACCCCCGAGGTCGACTGGTCGTCCGGGTCGGTCGAACTGCTCACGGAGAACCGCACCTGGCCGGGAGCGGCCCGGCCGCGCCGTGCCGGGGTGTCCTCCTTCGGGATCAGCGGGACCAACGCGCACACCATCCTGGAACAGGCTCCGGAAAGCACGGAGACAACCGTCGGCACCCGAGGCGAGCGCCCGGACATCCCGCTGCCCGTCCTGCTGTCCGGCGCCACGCCGGACGCACTCGCCCGGCAAGCCGCGCTGCTCGCCGGAGTGGACGCGGACCCCGTCGACCTGGCGCACTCCCTGGCCACCACGCGTGCCGAACTGGCGCACCGTGCCGTGGTCTTCGACTCCCACGCTGCCGCACTGACCGCCCTCGCCTTCGGCGAGCCCACCCAGGACGCGGTGGCCGGCAAGGTCGTGCACGGCGGCCTGGCGTTGTTGTTCTCGGGTCAGGGGTCGCAGCGGCTGGGTATGGGCCGGGAGTTGTACGGGGCGTTCCCGGTCTTCGCGGATGCTTTTGATGCGGTGTGTGCGCGGGTGGAGTTGGAACTGCCGTTGCGTGGGGTGGTGTTCGGTGAGGACGCCGCGTTGTTGGAGCGGACGGTGTTCGCTCAGGCGGGGTTGTTCGCGTTGGAGGTGGCGCTGTTCCGGTTGGTGGAGTCGTGGGGTGTGACTCCGGATGTGCTGGTGGGGCATTCGATCGGTGAGCTGGCCGCCGCGCATGTGGCTGGGGTGTTGTCGCTGGATGACGCGTGCGCTTTGGTGTCGGCGCGTGGTCGGTTGATGGATGCCCTGCCTGCCGGTGGCGCGATGCTGGCGGTGGAGCTGGCCGAGCATGCCCTCACGCTGCCGGGCGGGGTGGACCTCGCGGCGGTCAACGGTCCGACCTCGGTGACGGTTTCCGGTGATGTCGAGGCAATCGCCGCGCTGGAGAAGCGGCTTCGGGCGGAGGGTGTGCGGGTCAAGCGGCTGGCGGTCTCGCATGCGTTCCACTCCTCGCTGATGGAGCCGATGCTGGACGAATTCGCAGCCGTCGCACAGGCATTGACGTACCACGCCCCGCAGATCCCCGTTCTCACCACCGCTCCCGGCGACCTGGCCACCCCCGAATACTGGGTGGGACAGGTGCGGCAGCCGGTCCGCTTCGCCGACGCCCTCGCCTCGCTCACCGGGGTGAGGACGGCGCTGGAACTGGGCCCCGCGGGAGTGCTCTGCTCCCAGGTGGAGGAGCAGCACGACGCCCTGGCCGCCGTCCCCGCGCTGCGCCCGGACCGCCCCGAGGCCGTCACCCTTGTCCGCGCCCTCGCCCGCCTGCACACCCAGGGCGTCTCCGTGGACTGGGCCGGCTACCTCGCCCCCTTCAAGGGCGCCCGCATCGCGCTGCCCACGTATCCCTTCGCCCGTCAGCGGTACTGGCCCACGCCGGTCGCCGCTCCCCGCCCCGTCGGTGGGGAGAACCCGGCCGAGCGGGACTTCTGGGCGGCCGTGGACTCGACCGACGCCGATGCCGTCGCCGGCGCGCTGTGCCTTGACGACGAGCAGCGGAACGGCCTCGGCACCGTCCTGCCCGCTCTCGCCGCCTGGCGGGAGCGCAGCCGCCACAAGGCCACCACCGACGCCTGGCGCTACCGCGTGGGCTGGACCCCGGTCACCGCCCGGCAGGCACGGCTGGCCGGTACCTGGCTGCTGGTCGCCGGTGGCGAGGTGCCCGGCGGGGTCGTGGACGGCCTCCGTGGTGCGGGCGCCGACATCGTCGAGATGACGGAACTCGGCGCGGACCGCGCCGCGTGCGCGGACGCTCTGGCCGGTCAGGCCTCGGCCGCCGCCGAGCGGGCCCGTCCCGTCGCCGGGGTGCTCGCCTGCGTGGACACCGTCGCGGAACTTCTGCGGCTGATCCAGGCCCAGGGTGACGCCGGAATCTCCGCACCGCTGTGGTGCCTCACCTCCGGTGCGGTCGCGGTCGCACCTGGCGACGTATGCGACCCGGCAGCGGCGCAGCTGTGGGGCCTCGGCCGGGTCGCCGCCCTCGAACACCCCGGCCGCTGGGGTGGGTTGGTCGATGTGCCGGACCACCTCGACCGGCGAGCCGTCGACCGGCTGGTCCAGCTGCTGGCCGGGGACTCGGGCGAGGACCAGGCGGCCATCCGGCCGACGGGCCTCCACGCCCGCCGGCTGCGGCGCGCCCCCACCGGTGCCGCCCCCCAGACGCAGCCCGCCGAGTGGCACGTCGACGGTCCGGTCCTGGTCACCGGCGGCACCGGTGCGCTGGGCGGCAAGGTCGCCCGGCTGCTGGCCGAGCGCGGCGCCACCCGCCTCGTCGTGGCGAGCCGGCGCGGCCCCGACGCACCCGGTGCGTCCGAGCTGGTCGCGGACCTCTCGGAGCGTGGCTGTGACGCCGTCGTCGTCTCCTGCGACCTGAGCGACCGTGGCGCGGTGGCCGAGCTGCTGGAGCGCCACCCCGTGACCGCGGTCGTCCACGCCGCGGGCATCGTCGACGACGGTGTGCTCGACGCGCTGACACCGGGGCGGCTGGCCGCGGTGCTCGACGCCAAGGCCCACTCCGCCGACGTACTGGACGAACTCACCGGCGAGCTGGCCGACTTCGTCGTCTTCTCCTCCGTGGCCGGTGTCATCGGCAGCGCCGGGCAGGGCCCCTACGCGGCCGCCAACGCACACCTCGACGCCCTGGTGGAACGCCGCCGTGCCCGGGGCCTGCCCGGCACCGCCCTCGCTTGGGGTGCCTGGGCCGGCGCGGGCATGGCCGCCGACCCGGCCGCCGCCGCCCGCCTGGCGCGTGGCGGACTGCCCGCCATGGAGGAGGGCCGGGCGCTGGAGGCCATGGCCACCGCGCTGACCGAGAGGGACGGCGCGCTGGTCGTCGCCGACATCGACTGGGAACACTTCGTGCCGGGCTTCACCGCGGTACGGCCGAGCAGGCTGTTCGCCGAACTCCCCGAGGCCGTCCCGGTCGTCCGCGGTGCCCAGGCGGCCGGTTCCGTCGCGCTCACCGGGCCGGGCGTGGACGCCGCCGAGCAGGCCCGCGACGTGGAACACCTCGTCCTGGAGGCCGTCGCGGGCGTCCTCGGTCACGGCTCGCGCGCGGACGTGGACCGTGAACGCGCCTTCCACGACATGGGCTTCGACTCCCTCACCGCCCTGGAGCTGCGCAACCTCCTGGCCTCCCGGACCGGGCTGACCCTGAACGCCGGCCTCGTCTTCGACTTCCCGACCCCCGGCGCCCTCGCCGAACACCTGCTCGCCCTGCTGTCCGAGGAGGCGGCCTCCGCCGACGCCCCCTCCGCCGGAGACGGCCGCCGGGCGGCGGACGACGAACCCATCGCCATCATCGGCATGTCCTGCCGCTTCCCCGGCGGAGTCGACTCGCCCGAGTCGCTGTGGCGCCTGGTGCGGGACGGCGTCGACGCCATGAGTGACTTCCCCGCCGACCGGGGCTGGGATCTCGACTCCCTGCTCGGCGAGGACGGCCCCTCGCGCACCGGCTCGGGCGGTTTCCTCGACGACCTCGCGGCCTTCGACGCGGGCCTGTTCGGCATCTCCCCGAACGAGGCGCTCGCCATGGACCCGCAGCAGCGGATGCTGCTGGAGACCGCCTGGGAGGCGTTCGAACGCGCGGGTATCGACCCCACCTCGGTCCACCGCAGTGAGACCGGAGTGTTCGCGGGCACCAACGGCCAGGACTACCTGGCGCTGCTGCTCGGCTCGGAGGCCGCCACAGCGGGGCACCTGGGCACCGGCAACTCCGCCAGCGTGCTCTCCGGCCGGGTCTCCTACACCTTCGGTCTGCGCGGACCCGCCCTCAGCGTGGACACCGCCTGCTCCTCGTCCCTGGTTGCGCTGCACCTCGCGGCCCAGTCGCTGCGCGCGGGGGAGTGCTCGATGGCCCTGGCCGGCGGCGTCACCGCGATGCCGCTGCCCGGCACGTTCATCGAGTTCAGCGCCCAGGGCGCGCTGGCGGCCGACGGCCGCTGCAAGGCGTTCTCCGCCGACGCGGACGGCACCAGCTGGGGCGAGGGCGCCGGGCTGCTCCTGATGGAGCGGCTCTCCGACGCGAAGCGCAACGGGCACCGCGTGCTGGCGGTGGTGCGCGGCAGCGCGGTCAACCAGGACGGTGCCTCCAACGGTCTGACCGCGCCGAACGGCCCGTCGCAGGAGCGGGTGATCCGGGCGGCGCTGGCCGACGCGCGGCTGACCGCCGCCGAGGTCGACGTCGTGGAGGCGCACGGCACCGGCACGCGGCTGGGCGACCCGATCGAGGCCCAGGCGCTGCTGGCCACCTACGGCCAGGACCGCGAAGAGCCCCTGTACCTGGGGTCGTTGAAGTCGAACATCGGGCACACCCAGGCGGCTGCCGGTGTCGCGGGCGTCATCAAGATGGTGGAGGCGCTGCGGCACGGGGAACTGCCCGCCACCCTGCATGTGCGGGAGCCGTCCTCGCAGGTGGACTGGTCCGCGGGGGCCGTGGAACTGCTGACCGATGTGCGGCGGTGGCCGGAGACCGACCGGCCGCGCCGGGCGGGTGTGTCCTCGTTCGGGATGAGCGGCACCAACGCGCACGTGATCCTGGAGGCCGCGCCGCAGGCTGTCGACGCGGCCGGGGACGCGGCCGGCGCCGCGTCGCGGGAAACGCCGGAGGAGCCGTCGGGCGCCGCTGACGTGGTGCCGTGGCTGCTGTCGGGCAGGACGGGGGACGCGCTGCGGGGGCAGGCGGAGCGTCTGCTGTCGGTCGACGGCGCTGATCCCCTGGATGTGGCCTGGTCGTTGGCCACCGGGCGCGCCGTGCTGGAACAGCGTGCGGTGCTGCTGGGCCCCGACCACGCGGCTCAGCTGCGGGCGTTGGTGGCCGCGGAGGAGGCAGCCGGCGTGGTGCGCGGCGAGGTGGTGCGGGGCAGCACGGTGTTCGTGTTCCCGGGGCAGGGTTCCCAGTGGGTGGGAATGGCCGCCGAACTGCTCGACGCGGAGCCGGTGTTCGCCGCACGCATGGAGGAGTGCCACCGGGCGCTGGAGCCGTTCACCGACTTCTCGCTGCTGGAGGTCGTGTGTGGCGAGGGCTCTGAGCTGGAGCGGGTCGACGTCGTACAGCCGGTGTTGTGGGCGGTGATGGTGTCCCTGGCCGAGCTGTGGGCTTCGGTCGGTGTGCTCCCCTCCGCCGTGGTGGGGCATTCGCAGGGAGAGATCGCCGCCGCGGTGGTGGCGGGGGCGCTGTCGGTCGATGACGGTGCCCGGGTGGTGGCGTTGCGGGCGCGTGCCATCGCCGATGAGCTTGCCGGGCACGGGGGAATGGTGTCGCTGGCCGTCTCCCGCGACGCGGCCCACGAGCTGGCCGGCCGCTGGGAAGGACTCTCGGTCGCGGCGGTCAACGGTCCCGGCTCGACCGTCGTCTCGGGGAATGTGGCGGGGCTGGAGGAACTGGTCGCCCATTGCGAGGCGGCCGGCATCCGGGCGCGCCGCCTGCCGGTGGACTACGCGTCGCACTCGGTGCACGTGGAGCGGCTGCGGGCACGCCTGCTGGCCGACCTCGCGGACGTCGAGCCGGCGCCTTCCGCCGTGCCGTTCTACTCGGCCCTCACCGGAGGGCGGATCGACACCTCCACCCTGGGCGCCGCGTACTGGTACGACAACCTGCGGGCCACCGTCCGCTTCGAGGACGCCACCCGCGCCCTGCTGGACGACGGGCACCGGGTGCTGATCGAGGTCAGCCCCCACCCCGTGCTCACCGTGGGCCTGCGGGAGACCCTGGAGGACGCGGACCTCCCCGGCGCCGTCCTCGGCACCCTGCGGCGCGGCGAGGGTGGCCGCGAACGCTGGCTCACCGCGCTCGCGGAGGCCCATGTACGTGGTGTCGGGGTCGACTGGGAACACCTCCTCCTCGGGGGCCGCCCGGTCGAACTGCCCACCTACGCCTTCGACCGCGACCGCTACTGGCCCGACTCCGTCGAGCACCCCGCCGCCGCGCCCGCCGCACCCGACGGCGGCCCCGGAGGGACCGGCCAGGCGGAGCAGGCGTTCTGGGACGACGTCGAACGCGGTGACACCACCGCGCTCGCCAGGACTCTGGGGATCGACGCACCGGGCCTCGACCAGGTGATGCCCGCCCTCGCCACCTGGCGTCGGGCCCGCCGTCAGGAGTCCACCGTGGACTCCTGGCGCTACGAGGTGACCTGGCGCCCCCTGGTCGGCCTGCCGTCCACCGCGCCGACGGGACGATGGCTGCTCGCCCTCCCGCCGGCCGGTGCGGAGACGGACGCGGAGACCGTGCGCACCGCGCTGGGCCGCGCCGACGTGACCGAGGTCGTCGTTCCCGCCGGAGCCGGACGCGACGAACTGACGGCCGCCCTCGCGCAGTTGACCGATCCGGGCGAGTTCACCGGGGTCCTCTCCCTGGTGGCGCTCGCCGAACTGCCGCACCCCGGCGACGAGGTCCTCGCCGCCGGAACCGCCGACACCGTCACCCTGCTGCAGGCACTCGGCGACGCCGGGATCGGCGCACCCCTGTGGTGCCTCAGCCGCGGCGCGGTCACCGTGGGCCGCTTCGACGCGGCGGTGAACGCCGGCCGGACCATGCTGTGGGGCCTGGGCCGGGTGGCCGCGCTGGAGCACCCCGAGCGGTGGGGCGGACTGATCGACCTGGGCGAGACCGGGGACACCCGCTCCGCCGCCCGGCTCGGCGCGCTCCTGGCGGGTGCCGCCGAGGACGAGGACCAGCTGGCCGTAAGGCCCTCCGGCGTGTTCGCCCGCCGGGTACGGCGCGCCGCGCCGGACCCCGCCACGGCCCCGTGGACCCCCGGCGGCCCGGTACTGGTCACCGGCGGGACCGGCGCGCTCGGTCGCGAGGTCGCCCGCTGGCTCGCCCGGCGCGGCGTCACCGACCTGCTCCTCGTCAGCCGGTCGGGCCCGGAGGCCCACGGCGCCGGTGAACTGGTCGCCGAACTGGCCGAGGCCGGAGCCACCGCGGTAGTCGCGGCCTGCGACGTCACCGACCGTGCGGCACTCGCCGCCCTGCTGGAACGCCACCCGGTGACCGGAGTCGTCCACACCGCGGGCGTCTCCACCACCGCGCCGCTGGCCGTCACCTCACCGGCCGAGATCGCCGGTGACGCCCGCGCCAAGGTGCTCGGCGCGGTCCACCTGGACGCCCTGCTGGGCGACCGGGCCGACCTCTTCGTGCTGTTCTCCTCGGTCGCCGGCGTCTGGGGCGGGGGAGGGCAGGCCGCGTACGCCGCCGCCAACGCCCACCTCGACGCGCTCGCCGAACACCGCCGGGCACACGGTCAGGTCGCCACCGCCGTGGCCTGGGGAGCCTGGGACGGCGGCGGCATGGTCGCCGACCGGGAGGCCGGTGACTACCTGCGCGAGCGGGGCATCGCCCCCATGCGGCCGGAACTGTGCCTGGCCGCCCTGGCCTCCGCCGTCGACTCCGGCCGCGCCACCGGCGTGTTCGCCGACGTCGACTGGGACCGCTTCGTCCCCACGTTCACCGCCCGCCGGCCCAGCCCGCTGGTGGGCGACCTGCCGCGGACGGCCACCGAGCGGGCCGACGCGTCCGCGGCCACGGCCGGGGCCGACGACGGCGACGGCCACGAGCTGCGCGCCAGGCTCAAGGCGGTGGGCGCCGCCGACCGGAACCGTCTCCTGCTCGACCTGGTGCGCACCGTGGTCGCCACCGTTCTCGGGCACACCGGCCCCCAGGCCGTCGACCCGGACCGCGCCTTCACCGAGCTCGGCATCGACTCGCTGACCGCGCTCCGGGTCCGCGACGGCCTGGCCGGCGCCACCGGTCTCCGGCTCCCGGGCACCCTGGTCTTCGACCACCCCACCGCCCGTGTGGCCGCCGCCGAACTCCTCGGTCTGCTCGGCGTCGCGGAACCGGCCGCCACGGAGGGGCCGGCACACCCCGCGGTGCGGGCCGAGGCGGACGACCCAGTCGTCATCGTCTCCATGAGCTGCCGCTACCCCGGCGGCGCCGACTCCCCGGAGAACCTCTGGGAGCTGGTCGCGGCCGGGACCGACGCCATGTCGCCGTTCCCCGTGGACCGGGGCTGGGACCGGCCCGACCCGGGCGGATTCACCGCCGAGGGCGGATTCCTGCACGACGCGACGGAGTTCGACGCCGACCTCTTCGGCATCTCGCCCCGCGAGGCGGTCGCCATGGACCCCCACCAGCGGCTGCTGCTGGAGAGCGCCTGGGAGCTGCTGGAGCGCGGAGGGATCGCGCCGACCGCCGTACGGGGCACGCGCACCGGCGTCTTCGTCGGCGCCTCCGCCGGGGGCTACGCGATGTCCGGCGTCCTGCCGGAGGGCTCGGAGAGCCATGTCATGACCGGCTCCTCCAACAGCGTGCTGTCCGGCCGCATCTCCTACATATTCGGACTGGAGGGGCCCGCGGTCACCGTGGACACGGCGTGCTCGTCGTCCCTGGTGGCCCTGCACCTGGCGGCGCAGTCGCTGCGCAGCGGCGAGTGCTCCATGGCGCTCGCGGGCGGCGTCACCGTGATGCACTCGCCCGTCGTCTTCGCCGAGTTCGGCCGTCAGGGCGGCCTCGCCTCCGACGGCCGCTGCCGCTCCTTCGCCGCCTCCGCCGACGGCACCGGCTGGGGCGAGGGCGTGGGTCTGTTGCTGCTGGAGCGGCTCTCCGACGCGCGCCGCAACGGGCACCAGGTGCTCGGGGTGCTGCGGGGCAGCGCGGTCAACCAGGACGGCGCGTCCAACGGCCTGACCGCGCCGAACGGCCCCGCGCAGCAGCGGGTGATCCGCGCCGCGCTGGCCGCCGCCGGCCTGGAGGCCGGCGACGTGGACGCGGTGGAGGCGCACGGCACGGGCACGAAGCTCGGTGACCCGATCGAGGCGCAGGCGCTGCTGGCCACCTACGGCAAGGACCGCTCGGAACCCCTCTACCTGGGGTCGGTGAAGTCCAACATCGGTCACACCCAAGCCGCTTCGGGCGTCGCCGGCGTCATCAAGACCGTCGAGGCGATCCGCCGGGGCGTGCTGCCCAGGACGCTGCACGTCGACGTGCCGACCCCCGAGGTCGACTGGTCGGCCGGCGCCGTCGAGCTTCTCACCGACGACCGGCCCTGGCCGCGGACGGGCCGTGCCCGCAGAGCGGGCGTGTCCTCGTTCGGGATCAGCGGCACCAACGCCCACGTCCTCATCGAGGAGGCTCCTCGGGAGACCGGGACCGAGCCGCTTCCTGCCGCCGAGCCGGACACCGCCGCCCCGCTCCTGCTCTGGCCCGTCTCCGGCCGGTCCGAGGCCGCGCTGCGGGATCAGGCCGACCGGCTCCGCTCGTACCTCGACCGCACCGGGGCCGCGCTCGACCTGCGCGCCGCCGCCCGCCAACTGGCCACCGCCAGGGCCGCCCTGGAACACCGCGCCGTCGTACTGGCATCCGACGCCGAAGCGCTGCGCCGCGGGCTCACCGCCGCGACCGGAACCGGAACCGACGCCGGAGCCGAGATCGTCACCGGCGTGGCCGGACGCGGCGACCTCGCCTTCGTCTTCTCCGGCCAGGGCGCGCAGCGCGCCGGTATGGGCCGCGAACTGTACGAGACCTACCCGGTGTTCGCCGACGCCTTCGACGCGGTCTGCGCCCACCTCGACCCGAGTCTCGACCGCCCGCTGCGCGAGGTCGTCCTCCATGACGCCGACGCGCTGGGCCGCACCGCCTGGACGCAGCTCGGCCTCTTCGCCTTCGAGGTCGCGCTCTTCCGGCTCCTGGAGTCCTGGAGCGTGACCCCCGACCGGCTGGCCGGGCACTCCGTGGGCGAACTCGCCGCCGCCCACGTCGCCGGCGTCCTCTCGCTCGCCGACGCCTGCACCCTGGTGGCCGCCCGCGGACGGCTCATGGGGGCGCTGCCCGAGGGCGGCGCGATGATGTCCGTGCGGATGACCGAGGCCGAGGCGCACGCCGCGCTGAGCGGTCACGGGGCCCGGGTGGCGGTCGCCGCCGTCAACAGCTGGGAGGACGTCGTTCTCTCCGGCGACGCCGACGCCCTGGCGGAACTGGCCGGGGACGGCAGGCTGACCGGCCGCAGGGTCCGCGACCTGGATGTCTCGCACGCGTTCCACTCCCCGCGCATGGACCCCGTGCTGGACGACTTCGCCGCCGTGGCCGCGTCCCTGGAGTACCACCCCGCCCGCATCCCGCTGGTGTCCACGGTGACCGGGCTCCCCGACGACGGGGCGATGTCCACCCCGGAGTACTGGGTCCGCCAGATACGCGCCACCGTTCGCTTCGCCGACGCCGTCGGCGCCCTGCTCGACCAGGGGGTGACCCGCTTCGCCGAGATCGGACCCGGCGCCGCGCTCACCGTCCCGCTGGAGCGGAACCTGGAACGCGCCCGCTCCCTCGACACCACCACCGGCACCCTCTGCGTGGCGCTCCAGCGCTCGGGCAGGGAGGAGCCCGCCGCGTTGCTCACCGCCGTCGCCCGGCTGCACACGGCCGGAGTCCCGATCGGCTGGGACGCGCTCCTCGGACCCGTCACCGGGCCCCGCCCGGACCTCCCGACGTACGCCTTCCAGCGGCGCCGCTACTGGCCCGAGCCGCACCCCACCGCGGCACCGGACAGCGCGCCCGCGGGCCGATACGAGGTGACCTGGCGGGCTCTGCCCGAACCGGAGCAGGCGGTGCCGCACGGCACCTGGCTCGCGGTGACCCCCGGGGACGGGGACACCGCCGGCCTGCTCACGCTGCTGCGCGAACAGGGCATGCGCCTGACCGAAGTCACCGACGCCGGTGGCAGCAGGGAGTCCCGCGCCGAGGCGCTGCGGCGCGCGTCGGCCGACGTGCCGACGGCCACCGGAGTGCTCTGCCTGGCGGCGGAGCCCGGTGACGTCCTCGCCCTCGCCCAGGCACTGGGCGACCTCGCCGCCGACGCGCCCCTGTGGTGTGTGACCACGGGCGCGGTCGCCACCGGACCGGCCGACCCGCCCGCCGACCCCGCCGGCGCCGCCGTCTGGGGATTGGGCCGCACCCTGGGGCTGGAGGCCCCGGACCGCTGGGGCGGTCTGGTGGATCTGCCCGCCCGCCCCGACCCGAGGACGGCGGCGCGGCTGGCCGCGCTGCTCGCCGCCGGGGGCGCGGGCGAGGACCAGATCGCCCTGCGTGGCACTCCCATGGCCCGCAGGATCGTCACCGCCCCGCCGGTCGGCGCCGCACCCTGGCAGCCCTCGGGCACCGTGCTGGTCACCGGCGGAACCGGCCGCCGGGGCCGGGCGCTCGCCACCGCGCTCGCCACGGCGCTCGCCTCCGACGGAGCCGGGCACCTGGTGCTGCTCGGCCGCCGGGGCGCCGAAGCGCCCGGTGCCCGTGAGTTCGCCGAGAGCCTGCCCGTCGGCGTCACCTTCGCCGCCGCGGACGTCACCGACCGGGCCGCTGTCACCGAGGTGCTGGCGGCGATCCCCGCCGACCGCCCCCTCACCGCCGTGTTCCACGCGGTCGGCGCGGGCGAGGACGCCCCCTGGACGGAGCTGAGCCCCGGCGAGCTGCGCGCGGGGGCCGCCGCCGACGGCGCCCGGGTGCTCCACGAGGTGACCCGCGAACTGGCCACCGGCCTCAGGGCGTTCGTCCTGATCTCCTCGGTGACCGGCGTCTGGGGCGGTACCGGAGCAGCCGTACGGGCCGCCGCGTGCGCCCGGATGGACGCCCTCGCCGGACACCGGCACTCCCTCGGCCTGCCGGCGACCTCGATCTCCTGGGGGCCGTGGGCGACGGAAGAGGAGAACCCGGCCGCGCGGCGGCACGGTCTGCGCCCCGTGGAGCCCGAGACGGTCTGGTCCGCCCTGCGCGAGGCCGTGGCCGGTGCGGCGCCCTGCGCCGTCGTCGCCGATGTGGACTGGGAACGCTTCCACCCCGCCTACACCCTCGCCCGGCACCGCCCGCTCTTCGACGAACTCCCGCAGGTCCGGGCCCTGTCCGCCGCTGTGCGCGACCCGGCACCGGGACCGCGCGCGGTCCTCGGCCTCGCCGGTCCCGACCGGCACCAGGCGGCGCTCGACCTCGTCCGCGGGACCGCCGCCACGGTGCTCGGGCACACCGACGCCGCGTCCGTCGCCCCCGACCGGCAGTTCCTGGAACTGGGCGTCGACTCGCTCGCCGCGCTGGAGATCCGCGGCGCGTTGGAGCGGGCGACGGGCCTGTCACTGCCGGGCACCGTCGTCTTCGACCACCCCACGCCCGCCGCCCTCGCCCGCCACCTCGCCGCCACGGCCGCCGACGGCGGGACCCCGGACGGCGCGGTACCGGCCGTCGCGCTCGGCATCTCGCCCACCGACCGGAACCCGGTCGGCCTGCTGGACTCCCTCTACCGGGAGGCCATGGGCACCGGGCGGATCAAGGAGTTCCTGGAACTGGTCGGCGAAACCGCGAAGTTCCGGCCGATGGCCGACGACGTGGCCCAGGCGGGCGGACCGGCGGCGCTCACCACGCTGGCCGACGGCCCGGCGACCGAACTGCTGATCGGCGTCAGCGGACTGACGGCCGGCGGCGGTCCGCAGGAGTTCGTCCGGCTGGCCGCGCCCCTGCGCGGCGCGCGGCCCGTGGCCGCGGTGCCCGTCCTCGGCTACGGCCGTGGCGAGCTGCTGCCCGCGACACCCGAAGTCGCCCTGGACTGGCAGGCCCAGGGCATCATCGCCCACGCGAAGGACACGCCGGTCGTCCTCTTCGGGCACTCCGGCGGCGCGATCCTCGCCCACCGGCTGGCGGTGCGGATGATCGAACTTGGCGCGCCACCGGCCGGGTTGGTGCTGGCGGACGTCTACCCGCTGGACGACCCGCAGATGGCCGAGTGGAGCGCCGAGCTCTCCGAAGGGATCTTCGACCGGGCGGAGCAGTTCGTGCCCATGGACGACAGCCGTCTCACCGCGATGACCTGGTACGGCGGCCTGTTCTGGGAGAGCCCGCGGCCCGACAGCCGCATTCCCACCCTCCTGCTGCGCGCCTCGGAGCCGCTGCGCGAGCCCGCCGGCGGCCGCGACTGGCGCAGCTCGTGGAAGGCGGCCCGCGACGTCGTCGACGTCCCGGGCAACCACTTCACCATGATGGCCGAGCACGCCGGGACCACGGCCCGCGCGGTCCACCGGTGGATCGAGGAGCTGCCCCGATGACCCCGGCGAAGCCCACCCGCCCGGAGTGCCCGCACCGATCACACCCCACACCTGAGAAAGGCCCCCATGGCCCCTGACCAGACTCCCGAGGCGCCCCTCGCGGCGGTACGCGGCTGCCGTCTCGTCACGCTCCCGGACAACACCGACCCGCGAGGCTCGCTCACCGTGATCGAGCGGGGGCAGCAGGTCGACTTCCCGATCGAGCGGGTCTTCTTCGTGCACGGAGTGCCCCGGCAGGCGGTCAGGGGGCTGCACATGCACCGGGAACTGCACGAGTTCATCCTGGCCGCCAGCGGGTCCTTCGAGGTGGTCGTGGACGACGGCTTCTCACGTGCCCGGGTGCGCCTGGACCGACCGGACCAGGCGCTCCACGTCGAGCCCGGCGTATGGACCGAGTTCGCCGACTTCTCGCCCGACGCGATCTGCCTGGTGCTCTGCTCGGCTCCGTACGAACTGGACGACTACCTCTACGACTACGGCGAGTTCGTGCGTACCGCACGCCTTCCCGGCGCCCGGGCCGATGACGGCCGCGCGGGGACGGACAGGCGAGGCGACAGGCGCGTGGACACCCAGACGACCGAACGACCACAAGGAGCAGACGCGTGACCACTGACCGGCACGAGAGCATCTACGACCGCGGCGAGATGTACGAGGCCTTCTACCGGGGCCGGGGCAAGGACTACACGGGCGAGGCCGCCCTGGTGACGTCCCTGGTACGGGACCGGCTGGCTGGCGCCGACTCGCTGCTGGACGTCGCCTGCGGTTCCGGTGACCATCTCACGCGCTTCGCCGAGTCGTTCGGGCACGTCGAGGGCCTCGACCTGTCCGAGGACATGGTGCAGCTGGCCCGGAAGAACACCGGGGTCCCCATCCACCGGGGCGACATGCGCGACTTCGCCCTCGACCGCACCTTCGGCGCGGTGGTGAGCCTGTTCAGCGGAGTGGCGTACTGCGCCGACCTCGACGAACTCACCGCGACGCTCCGTAGTTTCGCCCGTCACCTCTCGCCGGGCGGTGTCATCGTCATCGAGCCCTTCTGGCTTCCCGAGGACTTCCTGGAGGGCTATGTGGGTACCGACACGGTCGAGTCGGGCGGGCGTACCTACGTCCGCGTCTCCCACACCGTCCGGGACGGCGGGGTCAGTCACATGGAGGTGCACTTCCTGGTCGCCTCTGCGGAGAGCGGTATCACGCACTTCCACGACGTGCACCGCACCACGCTGTTCACCCGCGACGAGTACGAGACCGCCTTCGCCCGGGCGGGGTGCGAGGTCGAGTACGTGAAGGACCCCCTCGCACCGCGTGGCCTTTTCGTCGGAACCGCCACGCCGACGGCCTGACCCGCGGCCTGACCGACGGCCTGACCCGCGGCCGGTCGCAGGTCAGAGGCCGAGGTGGCCCGCACCCGAGGACCCGGTGCGATGTCAGGGTCGTAGGGGTCTTCCGCTAGGGGGTGTAAGGGGGATCAACCGATCGGTTGATCCCCCTGCCAGCGGGATAGGTGATGTGCCGACCCGGCGCCGGCTGGCACTGTGAGGTCATGAGCCTCATTGAAGTGACCGACCTGCGGAAGAGCTACGGCGGACGCCCCGTCGTGGACGGCATCTCCCTCGCGGTGGAGGAGGGTGAGATCTTCGGCGTCCTCGGCTCCAACGGCGCCGGCAAGACCACCACCGTCGAGCACATCCTCGGACTGCGCGTCCCGGACAGCGGCACGGTTCGCGTGTGTGGGCTGGACCCGCACGTGGACCGCGCGAAGACCACGCTCATCATGGGCGCGCAGCTGCAGGAAAGCGAGATGCAGGGCAAGCTCACCGTTGCCGAGTCGCTTGAGCTGTTCGCCGCCTGCTACCCGCGCGCCGCCGACTGGCGCGTCCTGGCCGAGCGTCTCGGCCTGAAGGAGAAGCTCAACACCCGCTTCGCGCAGCTCTCCGGCGGCCAGAAGCAGCGGCTGGCCATCGCGCTCGCCCTGGTCGGCAACCCCCGGGTCGTCATCCTGGACGAGCTGACGACCGGCCTCGACCCGGCGGCGCGGCGCGAGGTGTGGTCGCTGATCGAGGACGTCCGCGCGAGCGGTGTCACCATCCTCCTCGTCACGCACTTCATGGAGGAGGCACAGCGGCTCTGCGACCGGCTCGCGATCTTCGACCGCGGGCGGGTCGTCGCACTCGACACCCCCTCCGGTCTGGTCGCGCAGTCCGCGAGCGGCACGGTCATCTCCTTCACCCCCTCCCGCCCGCTGGAGGAGGACGAGCTGGCCGCCCTGCCGGGCCTCGCCTCCGTCACGCAGCACGAGGGACGGATCACCCTCGGCGGCACCGACGAGACCGTCAACGCCGTGATCAGCCTGCTCGCCCGCAACGGCGTGAGCGCCCACCAGCTGCGTGTCACCGACTCCACCCTCGATGACGCCTACCTCGACCTGACGGGAGCCGACGCATGAGCGCCACCTCCACACCCCCGGTGCCCTCCACCGACGTCACGCCCCGTCCTGGGCGGGCCGTGCTGCGTGCCGAGCTGATCCTCTTCTTCCGTGAGCCCGGCTCCGTGTTCTGGGTCATGGCCTTCCCCACGCTGCTGCTGCTGATCCTCGGCTTCATCCCGGCCATGACGGAGCCCAAGGAGGAGATCGGCGGTCTCTCCACGGTCGAGGCCTACGTGCCCGTCGCCGTGCTGCTCTCGATGATCATGGCCGGCCTGATGGCCATGCCCCCGGTCATCACCGGCTACCGCGAGCGCGGCATCCTGCGCCGGATGTCCACCACCCCGCTGCGCCCCAGCTCCGTTCTCGGTGCCCAGGTGGGCCTGCACGCCGCAGCCTCGCTGATCTCCGCCGTGCTCACCCTCGCGGTGGGGCGGATCTTCTCCGGCGTCGCCCTGCCGAGCCAGATCTTCGGCTACCTGCTGACCCTGCTGCTGTCGGTCGTCTGCGTGATGGCGCTCGGCTCGCTGATCTCCGCGCTGTCCCCCAACACGAAGATCGCCCAGGCGGTCAGCATCTCGGTGTTCTTCCCCGCGATGCTCGCGGCCGGTGTCTACATGCCCATCCAGCAGATGCCCGACCTGATGGCCAGCATCGTGGAGACGCTGCCCTTCGGTGCCGCCGCCCAGGCCCTGAACCAGGCCACCGCCGGCGACTGGCCCGACTGGATCCACCTCGGTGTGCTGGCGCTGTGGACCCTGGTGCTCTCCGGCGCCGCCGCCCGCTGGTTCCGCTGGGAGTGAGGCACGTGTCCCGCGCGCCGGGTGCCATGGCCGATACTGAGGGCGTGGCACCCGACGCATCCCTCCCGGTCGCCGAGCCGCAGGCCGCGCACCACGCGCGGCCGCGGTTGCTCCTTCGCTTCAGCCCTCCCGTCCTCCTCGTCCTCAGCCTGGTGCTCGCCGCGGCGACCTCCTCCCTGGTCGGCATGGGCGGCGCGGACTGGGCGGCGGCGGGGGTGTTCGCCGTCGCGGCTCTCGTCCTGGAGCTGTGGTGGGGCCGGGTGGCACGCGGTCGGCACGGCCCCGGTGCGGTCGGCGCCACGTACTACGCGCTGCGCTCCGCCCTGGGGTTCGGCCTCGCCTGGACCAACCCGTTCTGTGCCTTCTACGCCGCGGTCGGATGCTTCGACATCGAGCGGCTGCTGCCCCGCCGATGGATCCCCCTCGGCCTGCTGGCCACCGCCGCGACCATCGCCGGCGCGCAGATCGGAGGGCTGCCGCCCGACGACACGGCGAGCTGGGTGTTCTACTGCATGCTGGTCGCCGCCAACATGGGCATCTTCCTGACCGTCCAGCAGGACGCGGGGAAGGAGGAGGACCGCGCCCGGAAACGCGTGGCGACCATCCGCGAGCTGGAGCACGCCAACCTCGCGCTGGAGCGGGCCCTGGTGGAGAACGCCGCCCTGCACCAGCAACTCCTGCTCCAGGCGAGGGAGGCCGGGATCGCCGACGAGCGCCGCCGGCTGGCGGCGGAGATCCACGACACCGTCGCCCAGGACCTGACCGGCGTGATCGCCCAGCTCCAGGTCGTCACCGACACCCAGGAGCCGGGCCCGGCCCGCGTCCACGCCGAACGGGCCCTGCAACTGGCCCGCCACAGCCTCGGTGAGGCACGCCGGGCCGTCGCCAACCTCGCGCCCGTCGCGCTGGCCGAGGACGACCTGCCCGAGGCGTTGAAGAAGACCGTCGTCCGCTGGTCCGAACGCACCGGCGTGAACGCCGAGTTCACCCTCACCGGCTCTGACGAGCCGCTGCACGACGAGGTGGAGGCGACGCTGCTGCGCATCGCGGCGGAGGCACTGTCCAACACGGCACGCCACGCGAAGGCGACCCGGGTCGGCGTGACCCTGTCCTACATGGGAGAGGACGTCGTGCTCGACGTACGCGACGACGGCGAGGGATTCGACCCGTCCGCCCTGCCCGAGCGCGACACCGCCTCCGGATTCGGCCTGCAGGGCATGCGTGCCCGTGCGGAACGGCTGACGGGGGAGCTGACCGTGGAGTCCGAGCCCGGCCTGGGCACCGCCGTGTCCGCACGCGTACCGTCGGTGCCCTATGAACGCTGAGAACGACAAGGCGATCACCCTGCTGATCGTCGACGACCACCCGGTGGTGCGCGACGGCCTGCGCGGCATCCTGGAGCCCGCGGACGGCTTCACCGTGCTCGGAGAGGCGTCCGGCGGCACCGAGGCGGTGGAGATGACGCTGCGTGTGGACCCGGACGTCGTCCTGATGGACCTGCGCATGCCGGAGGGCAGCGGCGTGGAGGCCATCGCCGAGCTGACCCGGCGCGGCGCACGGGCCCGCGTGCTGGTGCTCACCACCTTCGACACCGACTCCGACACCCTTCCCGCGATCGAGGCCGGGGCCACCGGATACCTGCTGAAGGACGCGCTGCGGGACGAGCTGTTCGCGGCTATCCGGGCGGCGGCGGCAGGCCGCACGGTGCTGTCCCCGGCGGTCGCCTCACGCCTGGTCACGGCGGTGCGCGTCCCCGCCGCGCCACCGGCCGACGCCACGCTCTCCGCACGTGAGGTACAGGTGCTGGAGCAGGTGGCACGCGGCGAGTCCAACCGGGAGATCGCTCGCGGGCTGTTCATCAGCGAGGCGACGGTCAAGACGCACCTGACCCACATCTACGGCAAATTGGACGTGCGGGACCGCGCCGCCGCCGTGGCGGTCGCCTACCAGCGCGGCATCCTCGGCTGACCGCCGAACATCACCGGCCCCAGAGGGAGACCGTCAGGAACACACCAGCCGCCTCGCGCACCCCCGAGCCGGACCGCCGAGCCGCCCCCTAGTCACCTGGTCAGGGGCGGCGGCGCGGAGGCTAGGGGTTGGCCGCCTGTCACGCCCCTGGCTAGCGTCCGAGTGCTTCAGTCGAGGAAGAGTGGCCGGAACACGGTGGGCGCGTAACCGCCTGCCCTGGCAGCCGGCCGGATTCGGGTCCGGCGATTCCGCGCCGTCAAGTGATTTCGGGGCATTCATGTCGGAGACGTACACCGGTGGTTCCGAGGCCTTCGCGATCATCGGGTACGCGTGCAGGCTGCCCGGCGCGCCCGGCCCCGCACCGCTGTGGGACCTGCTCGCCACGGGTACCGACGCGATCACCGAGACCCCCGCCGACCGCGTGCGCGTTCCCGGAGCCACGCACGGCGGATTCATCGAACGCGCCGCCGACTTCGACGCCGGCTTCTTCGGCATCTCCCCGCGCGAGGCCGCCGCCACCGACCCGCAGCAGCGCCTCGCTCTCGAACTCGCCTGGGAGGCGCTGGAGGAAGCCCGGCACATCCCCGCCGACCTCGGCGGCAGCCGCACCGGTGTCTTCCTCGGAGCGATCTGGGACGACTACGCCGCCCTCCTGCACCGCGAGGGTGGCGCGGGCATCGACCGGCACTCCATGCCCGGGCTGCAGCGCGGCCTCATCGCCAACCGCCTGTCCTACACCCTGGGACTGCGCGGCCCCAGCCTCACCGTGGACGCCGGCCAGTCCTCCTCCCTGGTCTCCGTCCACCTCGCGTGCGAGAGCCTGGCGCGCGGGGAGTCCGAGCTGGCGCTCGCCGGTGGCGTCAACCTCATCCTGGCCCCCGACAGCACCGTCTCCGCGCTGCGCTTCGGCGGACTCTCCCCGGACGGCCGCTGCTTCACCTTCGACGAACGCGCCAACGGCTTCGTACGCGGTGAGGGCGGCGGGGTCGTCGTCCTCAAGCCGCTGGCCCGCGCCCTCGCCGACGGCGACCGTGTCCACGCGGTCATCCACGGCAGCGCCGTCAACAACGACGGCGGCGGCCCCAGCCTCACCACGCCCAGCACCGCCGCCCAGGAGGCCGTCCTGCGCGCCGCGTACGCCCGCGCCGGGGTCGCCCCCGACGCGGTCGGCTACGTCGAACTGCACGGCACCGGCACCCCGGTCGGCGACCCCGTCGAGGCCGCGGCTCTCGGCGCCGTCCTCGGCGCCGCACGCACCGCGCCGCTGCCGGTCGGTTCGGTGAAGACCAACATCGGGCACCTGGAGGGCGCCGCCGGCATCGCCGGCCTGCTGAAGGCCACGCTCGCCGTCGAGCGCGGCGTCGTGCCGCCGAGCCTCAACTTCCGCTCCGCGCCCGCCGGTATCCCGCTGGAACGGCTGAACCTTCGAGTGGAGACCGAGGCGGCGCCCCTGGGCGGCGGGGGATTCGTCGGAGTCAGCTCGTTCGGCATGGGCGGCACCAACTGCCACCTGGTGCTGGGCCCCGCACCCGACCCGGCGGCCCGTCCGGCCACCGACCCGGCGGCCCGGGCGGCCGATTCCCTGCGCCAGGACCCGGCCGCCGACGGGAGCGCACTGCCCGTGCCCGTGCTGGTCTCCGGCCACACCGCGCGGGCGCTGCGCGCCCAGGCCACCCGGCTGAAGGACGCGGTGGAGGGCGCTGACCTGGCCGTGGCGGACGTGGCGCACTCGGTGGCCACCACCCGCACCCGCTTCGCCCGGCGCGCCGTGCTCCTCGCCGGTGACCGGGAGCAGTTGCTCGCGCAGCTCGACGCGGTGGCCGCCGGGCTCCCGGCGACCGGCGTCAGCGAGGGCGCCGCGCGCACCGGCCGGCTGGCCATGATCTTCTCCGGGCAGGGTTCGCAGTGGCCCGCCATGGCCGCCGAACTCCTCGACACCGACGAGGTGTTCACCCGCACGATCGACGCCTGCGCCGAAGCGCTCGCCCCGCACACCGACTTCTCGCTGACGGACGTCCTGCGCGGCGCCGAGGGCGCGCCCACGCTGGAGCGGGTCGACGTGGTGCAGCCCGCGCTCTTCGCCGTGATGGTGGCGCTGGCCGAGACCTGGCGGTCGCTGGGCGTCGCGCCCGACGCCGTCGCCGGACACTCCCAGGGCGAGATCGCCGCGGCCTGCGTGGCGGGCGCACTGTCGCTGGAGGACGCGGCCAAGGTGGTCGCGCTCCGCAGCCGCGCCCTCGGCGCCCTCGCCGGGCAGGGCGGGATGCTGTCCGTGCAGGCCGGGGTGGCGCAGGTGCGCCCGTGGCTCGACGACGTGCCCGCGCTCTCCATCGCCGCCGACAACGGGCCCACCGCCGTCGTGGTCTCGGGGCCGGGCGACGCCCTCGACGACTTCGCGGCACGGTGCGTGTCGTACGGCGTCGAGACCAGGCGGATCCCGGTGGACTACGCCTCGCACTCCGCGCACGTCGAACTCATCCGCGACGAGCTGCTGACCGCGCTCGCGGACATCGAACCCCGCACGTCCGAGCTGCCGTTCCTCTCCACCGTCACCGGCGAGTGGACGGACACTGCCGGGCTGGACGCCGCCTACTGGTACCGGAACCTGCGGTCCACCGTCGAGTTCGCCACCGCCGTCCGGCGGCTGGCCGCCGAGGACTTCCGCTTCATCGTCGAAGCCACCCCGCACCCGGTGCTGGCGGCCGCCGTACGCGACACCCTGGCCGAACTGGACGTGCACGAGACCGTGGTGACCGGCTCGCTGCGGCGCGGTGAAGGCGGGCTCGCGCGGCTGCTCGGCTCCGCCGCCGAACTGCTCGCCCACGGCCGGGACGTCCGTCTGCCCGCCCCGCCGGGCGCGGTCGTCGACCTGCCCACGTACGCCTTCCAGCGGGAGCGCCACTGGCGGCCCGGCGCGGCCGCCGAGCGGTGGGACGGCTCCGCCGAGCCCGCCCGGGAGGCCGCGGCCCCTGGCACCGGCGCCGACGGCGATGCCGCCGCGGTCGCGGACGACTCGCTGCGCGGCCGACTGCGCGCACTGTCAGCGCAGTCCGCCCGCGGCACGGTGCGGGAGCTGGTCCTGTCCCACGCCGCCGTGGTCGGCGGGTTCGCCACGGCCGGGGACATCGACCCGGAACAGACCTTCAAGGGGCTCGGGATCGCCTCCCTGACCCTGGTCGAGCTGCGGGACCGGCTCGCCGCCGCCACCGGGCTCACCCTGGCGCCGACCTTCCTCTTCGACCACCCCACCCCGGCCGCGGCCGCCCGCCGTCTGTGCGACACGCTGCGCGGTGAGGACCCCGCCGGCTCCTCCCGCGCCACGGCCACCGCCACCGCCACCGCCTCCGCGGAGCGCGCCGACGCCGACGACCCCGTCGCCATCGTCGCCATGGCCTGCCGCTTCCCCGGCGGCATCGACTCGCCCGCCGCGCTGTGGGAAGCGCTGAGCGAGGGCCGCGAGGTGCTGACCGGCCTCCCCGAGGACCGGGGCTGGCAGCCGTCTCTGGCCGCGCTGGACACCACCCTTCCCACGGCCGGCGGGTTCCTGGACGACATCGCGGGCTTCGACGCCGCGCTCTTCGGAATCTCGCCGCGCGAAGCCACCGCCATGGACCCGCAGCAGCGGCTGCTCCTTGAGGTCACCTGGGAGGCCCTGGAGCGGCTCGGCACCGACCCGGCCGAGCTGCGCGGCAGCCGCACCGGCGTCTTCGTCGGCGCGACCGCGCAGGACTACGGCCCCCGGATGCACGAACCGGCCGAGAGCTCCGAGGGCTATCTGCTGACCGGTACGACCGCGAGCGTGGCCTCCGGCCGGATCGCCTACGCCTTCGAGCTCGACGGCCCCGCGGTGACCGTGGACACCGCGTGCTCGTCGTCGCTGGTGGCGCTGCACCTGGCCGCGCAGTCGCTGCGCGCGGGCGAGTGCTCCACCGCCCTGGCCGGCGGCGTCACCCTGATGGCCACCCCCGGCGTCCTCGTCGAGTTCGCGCGGCAGGACGGCCTCTCCCCGGACGGCCGCTGCAAGGCGTTCGGAGCCGAGGCCGACGGCACCGGCTGGTCCGAGGGCGTGGGCGTACTGGTCCTGCGCCGCCTCTCCGACGCGCTGGCCGACGGACAGCACGTCCTGGCCGTGCTGCGGGGATCCGCCGTCAACTCCGACGGGGCCTCCAACGGGCTGACGGCGCCCAACGGCCTGGCACAGCAGCGCGTCATCCGCGCGGCCCTCGCGGCGTCCGGTCTGGAGCCCTCCGATGTGGACGTGGTGGAGGCGCACGGCACCGGCACCCGGCTGGGCGACCCGATCGAGGCGCAGGCGCTGCTGGCCACCTACGGACAGGACCGGGACGCGGAACGGCCGCTGTGGCTGGGCTCGTTGAAGTCCAACATCGGCCACACCCAGTCCGCCGCCGGTGTCGCCGGCGTCATCAAGACGGTCATGGCACTGCGGCACGGCGTGCTGCCCCGCACCCTGCACGCCGACGAACCGACGCCACACGTGGACTGGTCGGCCGGCGCCGTGAAGCTGCTCACCGACAACGTGACCCTGCCCCCCGCGGACCGGCCGTACCGGGCCGGTGTGTCCTCGTTCGGGATCAGCGGCACCAACGCCCACGCGGTGATCGAGGCGGCACCCGATGCGGCGCCCGATCCGGTGCCCGATCCGGCCGTCCGGGACGAGGAAGGGCACCGGTCCGGCCTCGCGCTTCCCGTGCTCCTCTCCGGACACGGCGCCGCCGCCCTGCGCGACCAGGCTGCCCGGCTGCGGGCCTTCCTGGACGCCGAACCGTCCGTGCCGCTGCCCGCGATCGCACGCTCCTCGGCGGTCACCCGCTTCCCCCTGGACCACCGGGCGGCCGTCTTCGCCGCTGACCGCCAAGAACTGGCGACCCGCCTGGAGGCGGTGGCGGCGGGCCACGACACGGCGGGTGTGCTGCGTGGCGTCGCGGCGCCCGGGCGTACCGGGTTCCTGTTCGCAGGTCAGGGGTCGCAGCGGCTGGGGATGGGCCGTGAGCTGTACGTGGCGTTCCCGGTGTTCGCGGACGCCTTCGACGCCGTGTGCGCACGGGTGGATCTCGAACTGCCCTTGCGTGACGTGGTGTTCGGTGAGGACGCCGGGCAGCTGGAGCGGACGGTGTTCGCCCAGGCCGGGTTGTTCGCGCTGGAGGTGGCGCTGTTCCGGCTGGTGGAGTCCTGGGGGACGGCCCCGGACGTGCTGGTGGGGCACTCGGTGGGGGAGATCGCCGCGGCGCACTGTGCGGGGGTGTTGTCGCTGGAAGACGCCTGCGCGTTGGTGTCGGCGCGGGGTCGGTTGATGGATGCCCTGCCCGCCGGTGGGGCGATGCTGGCGGTGGAGCTGGCCGAGGGCGAGTTGGAGCTGCCGGGCGGGGTGGACCTCGCGGCGGTCAACGGGCCCACGTCCGTGACGGTTTCCGGTGCGGCGGAGGCGATCTCCGCGCTGGAGGAGCGGCTTCGGTCGCAGGGGGTCCGGGTCAAGCGGCTGGCGGTCTCGCACGCGTTCCACTCCTCGCTGATGGAGCCGATGCTGGACGAATTCGCCGCTGTGGCGGAGTCGTTGACCTACCACGCCCCGCGGATTCCGGTCCGCACCACCGCCCCGGGCGCCATCGACACCCCGGCCTACTGGGTGGGGCAGATCCGTGAGCCGGTCCGCTTCGCCGACGCCCTCGCCTCGCTCCCCGAGGTGCGCACCTTCCTGGAACTCGGCCCCGACGGCGTCCTGTCCGCCCTCGTCCCGCTGCTGCTGGAGGAGGCTGTCGCCGTACCGCTGCTGCGTCGCGGCCAGGACGACACCGCGTCCGCCCAGGCAGCCGCCGCGCTGTGGACCCGAGGCGTGGCGCTGGACTGGACGGCCCTCGCCGGTTCGGGCGGCCCCCGCCCGGTCGAACTCCCCTCCTACGCCTTTCAGCACACCCGCTACTGGACCTCCCAGACCTCCTCCACGACCGCGCTGGCCGCCGTCGGCCTGGCCACAGCCGGCCATCCGCTGCTGGGCGCCGTCGTGCCGCTGGCGGGCGACGGCCGGCTGGTGTGGACCGGCGTCCTCGGCCTGGCCACCCACCCCTGGCTGGCCGACCACGTCGTCCACGGCCGGATCGTGCTGCCCGGAACCGCCCTGGTCGATCTCGCCCTCCACGCGGGAGCCGACGCCGGGCTGCCGGGGCTCGCCGAACTGACCCTGCGCGAGCCGCTGGTCCTGCCCGAACACGGCGGCGTCCAGATCCAGATGACCGTGGCCGATCAGGCAGTCGAGATCCACAGCCGACCCGACGGCGACTCCGGAGCGCACTGGACCACCCATGCCGTCGGCGTCCTGGAGCCGGTCCGCCCCACCGAGGACATTCCCGGCGCGGGCGACCCGTGGCCGCCCACTGGTACGGCCACCCCACCCGCCTACGACGCACTCGCGGCCGCCGGACTCGCCTACGGCCCCGCCTTCCGGGGCCTGCGCACCGCCTGGCGCGACGGGGACACCGTCCACGCCGAGGTGGAACTGCCCGAGGGACCGCAGGCCGTGCTGTACGACGCCGCGCTGCACGGGCTCGGTGCCACCGGGCTCCTCCGCGAGGACGGAGCGACCCTGCTGCCGTTCGCCTGGTCCGGCGTGACCCGGCACGCCGTCGGCGCCACCGCGGTGCGCGTCACCGTGACCGGTCTCGGCGCCGACGAGTACGCGGTCCGCCTCACCGACCCGACGGGCGCGCCCGTGCTGACGGTGCGGTCGCTCGCCTTCCGGCCCGTGACCGCCGACCGGCTGGGCGGCACCTCCTCCGGTGTCCTCTACGGCGTCGAATGGACCCCCGCGGGCGACGGGGACCGCGAAGTGCCGTTCGCGGCCGTACCGGTGGGCACCACCGAACTGCTCGACACGGTCACCGCGGCTGGCCGCTTCCCCGGCCTCGCCGCCCTGGCCGACGTGCGGGCCGTGCCCGGCACGCTGCTCGCCTGCGTGGGCGCCGGACCGGACCCGTCCGCGGCCGGCGCGGACCTGGCGCGGCGCACGCACGACACGGTCACCACCGTACTCGGCCTGCTGCACGCCTGGGTGGAGGACGAGCGCTTCGCCGGTGGCCGGCTGCTCGTCGTCACCCGGAACGCGGTCGCCACAGCTGACGGTGAGAGTGTCGACCCCGCCGCCGCCGCGGTCTGGGGCCTGCTGCGGTCCGCGCAGGCCGAACACCCGGGCCGGTTCGGCCTGGTGGACCTGGACTGCACGGCCGCGTCGGCCTCCGCCCTCGCCACCGGCCTGCCCGCCGACGAACCGCAGACCGCGGTGCGCGCCGGCACCGCGCTGACCCCGCGCGCGACCCGGCTGCGGGCCGGCGCCGAGCCGCCGTGGGGCCCGCGGGACACCGTCCTCATCACCGGCGGCACCGGGGCGCTCGGTGCCCGCGTCGCCCGCCATTTGGTCTCCGCGCACGAGGTCGCGGGCCTGGTCCTGCTCAGCCGTCGCGGCACCGAGGCGCCGGGCGCCGCCGAACTCGCCTCCGAACTGACCGCGCGGGGCGCCACCGTGGTGGTCGTCGCCGGAGACGCCGCCGACCGGGGCGACCTCGGCCGGGTGCTCGCCGACCACCCCATCACCTCCGTCGTCCACACCGCGGGCGTCCTCGACGACGGCCTGCTGACCTCACTGACCCCCGAACGGGCCGCCGCGGTGCTGCGCCCCAAGGCCGAGGCGGCGGCCCTCCTCGACGAGGCGACCCGCGGTCTCGACCTCACCTCCTTCGTGCTGTTCTCGTCCGTCGCCGCTTCCTTCGGCACCGCCGGCCAGGCGTCCTACGCGGCTGCCAACGCCTTCCTCGACGGACTCGCCGCCCGCCGCCGCGCCCAGGGCCTGCCCGCCGTCGCGGTGGGCTGGGGCCTGTGGGGCGGCACCGAGGGCATGGCCGCCGGACTCGGCACGGCGGACCGCGCGCGCTTCGCCGCGCTCGGCGGCGCGCTCGACCCCGCCCGGGGCGTGGGGCTGCTCGACGCGGCCGTCTCCGCCGGGCCCGCCCACGTACTGGCCATGGCCGCCGAACCCGTCCCCGGTGACGGCCCCGCACCGCCGCTGCTGCGGCACCTGGCGCGCCCCGTGCTCCGCTCGGCCGCCGCCACGTCGTCCGCGGAGAGCGACGGCCTCGCGGCCCTGCCCGAGCCCGAGCGGACCCGCGCCGTCGAGGAGCTGGTAAGGACGACCGTCGCGTCCGTGCTGGGGCACACCTCCGGTACGGGCGTGGACACCGGCCGGACCTTCAAGGACCTCGGGTTCGACTCCCTCACCGGCGTCGAACTGCGCAACCGGCTGGCCGCCGCCACCGGACTGCGGCTGGCCGCCACCCTGGTCTTCTCCCACCCCAGCCCCGCCGCGCTGACCGCCCACCTCTGCGAGGAGCTGAGCGGTACGGCCGCCGTCGCGGCCGCACCGCGCTCGCGGAACACCGACGCAGCGGACGACCCGATCGCCATCGTCGCGATGAGCTGCCGCTACCCGGGCGGGGTGGACAGCCCCGACGAACTCTGGCGGATGGTCCGGGAAGGCCGCGGCGGCATCACCGGCTTCCCCACCGACCGCGGCTGGGACCTCGCGCGCCTGCACGATCCCGACCCGTCCAGCACCGGCACCACCTACGCACGGTACGGCGGCTTCCTGCACGACGCCGCCGAGTTCGACGCCGAGCTGTTCGGCATCTCGCCGCGCGAGGCGCTGGCCATGGACCCGCAGCAGCGACTCCTGCTGGAGCTGTCCTGGGAGACCTTCGAGCGGGCCGGCATCGACCCGGCCGCCCTGCGCGGCAGCGACACCGGTGTCTTCGCCGGCGTCATGTACCACGACTACGCATCTGCCGCCGAGGCCCTCCCCGAGACCGAGGGCTACCGGGCCACCGGCGGCGCCGGCAGCGTGGTCTCGGGCCGGATCGCCTACACGTACGGGCTGGAGGGCCCGGCCGTGACCGTGGACACCGCCTGCTCGTCCTCCCTGGTCGCGCTGCACCTGGCCGCCCGCTCGCTGCGTGCGGGCGAGTGCTCGATGGCCGTCGTCGGCGGCGTCACCGTGATGTCCACACCCAGCGTGTTCGTGGACTTCAGCAGGCAGCGCGGGCTCGCGCCCGACGGCCGCTGCAAGTCCTTCTCGGCGGACGCGGACGGCACCGGCTGGTCCGAGGGCGCCGGTGTGCTGCTGGTGGAGCGGCTGTCCGACGCGCGGCGCAACGGGCACGACGTCCTCGCGGTGGTGCGCGGCTCGGCCGTCAACCAGGACGGTGCGTCCAACGGCCTCACGGCCCCGAACGGCCCCTCGCAGCAGCGGGTCATCCGCGCCGCCCTCGCCGACGCCGGCCTGGAGCCCGGCGACGTGGACCTGGTGGAGGCGCACGGCACCGGAACGAAGCTCGGCGACCCGGTCGAGGCGGAGGCGCTGCTGGCCACCTACGGGCAGGAGCGGGACGCCGAACAGCCGCTGTGGCTCGGGTCGTTGAAGTCCAACATCGGGCACACCCAGGCGGCGGCAGGCGTCGGCGGCATCATCAAGACGGTCATGGCGCTGCGGCACGGCGTGCTGCCCCGCACCCTGCACGCCGACGAGCCCTCGCCACACGTGGACTGGTCGTCCGGATCGGTGGAACTGCTCACCGAGGAGCGGGAATGGCCCTCGGCCGGGCGACCCCGACGCGCGGCGGTCTCCTCGTTCGGGATCAGCGGCACCAACGCCCACACCATGATCGAACAGGCACCGGACGAACCCGCCCCCCTCCCGGGTCCGCGGACGCCGGACACGCTCGTGCCCTGGATGCTGAGCGGAGCCTCCCCGGAGGCCCTGCGCGCCCAGGCGGCCCGGCTGCGCGCCACGGCCGCAGCCGAGGAGCCGGCCGATGTCGGGCTCTCGCTGGCGACCCGGCGCGCGGCCCTGGAGCACCGCGCGGTGGTACTCGGGACGGGGCGCGAGGAACTGCTGCGCGAACTCGACGCGCTGGCGGCAGGACGCGGCAAGGCGCCGCACGGTGTCGTGGCGCCCGGGCGGACGGGGTTCCTGTTCACCGGCCAGGGTTCGCAGCGGCTGGGGATGGGCCGTGAGTTGTACGGGGCGTTCCCGGTGTTCGCGGACGCTTTTGACGCGGTGTGTGCGCGGGTGGAGTTGGAACTGCCGCTGCGTGAGGTGGTGTTCGGTGAGGAAGCTGGGCAGTTGGAGCGGACGGTGTTCGCTCAGGCGGGGTTGTTCGCGCTGGAGGTGGCGCTGTTCCGGTTGGTGGAGTCCTGGGGGATGGCCCCGGACGTGCTGGTGGGGCACTCGATCGGTGAGCTGGCCGCCGCGCATGTGGCGGGGGTGTTGTCGCTGGATGACGCGTGCGCTCTGGTGTCCGCCCGTGGGCGGTTGATGGATGCCCTGCCCGCCGGTGGGGCGATGCTGGCCGTGGAGCTGGCCGAGGAGTCGCTGGAGCTTCCCGACGGGGCGGAGCTGGCGGCGGTCAACGGGCCCACCTCCGTGACTGTTTCCGGTGTGGCGGAGGCGATCTCCGCGCTGGAGAAGCAGCTTCGGTCGCAGGGGGTACGGGTCAAGCGGCTGGCCGTCTCGCACGCGTTCCACTCCTCGCTGATGGAGCCGATGCTGGACGAATTCGCAGCCGTAGCCGAGGCGTTGACCTATCACGCCCCCCAGATCCCCGTGGACACCACCGCGCCCGGCGATATCGCCACCCCCGCCTACTGGGTGGGACAGGTGCGGGAGCCGGTGCGCTTCGCCGACGCGGTGCGCCGTGCTCACGAGGCGGGCGCCACCCGCTTCCTGGAACTCGGCCCGGACGGTGCCCTGTCCGCCCTCGTCCCGCACCTCGTCGAGGACGTGACCGTCGTCCCCGCCCTGCGCTCCGGCCACGACGAGCACGCCACGGTGCTGCGAGCCATCGCCGAGATGTACGTGAACGGCGCCGACATCGCCTGGGACCGGTACTTCGCACCGCTCGCGGGCCACGCCGTCGAGCTGCCGACGTATGCCTTCCAGCACCAGCGCTACTGGCCCGACACCGTCGCCGACGAAGGCGCCACGGCCCCCCGCGAACGCTCCGAGGACGGCTTCTGGACGGCCGTGGCCGGGCGCGAGGTCGACCGGCTCGCCGACACCCTGGGGCTGCCCGACGACGAGACGCGACGCGGGCTGGCCGGCCTGATGCCGCACCTCGCGTCCTGGCACGACCGCCGCCGCACCGAGGCGGCCGTCGGAACCTGGTACTACCGCGCGGTCTGGCGGCCCGTCGCCCCGGCGCCCGCCGTACTCGACGGCGCCTGGCTCATCGTCGGCCCGGACAGCCCGGACAGCCCGGACAGCCCGCACAGCCCGGAGAACGAGGGCAATCCACACAACCTGTACGCCCAGGTCGCCGATGCGCTGCGGCGAAGCGGCGCCACCGTCCTCGCCCTGCCGGACCCCGGCGCCGACCGCACCGCCCTCGCCGACCAGTTGCGTTCCTGCGGCGAACTCGCCGGAGTCGTCTCGCTGCTGGGGACCGGCCCCGGTGCGCTGCGCACGGGGGCGGCCCTCGGGCGTGGGCTCGCCGCCACGCTCTCCCTCACCCAGGCCTGCGCCGACGCCGACGTTCCGCTGTGGGCCCTCACCCGGGGCGCGGTCTCGATCGGCCGCGCCGACGGCCCGCCTGACCCCGCCCAAGCCCAGATCTGGGGCTTCGGCCGGGGCGCCGCCCTCGAACTCCCGCACGCCTGGGGCGGTTTGATCGACCTGCCCGAGACCCTCGACGCCCGCGCCGGGAACCGGCTCTGCGCCGTCCTCGCCGCCGGTGACGCACGCGCGGGCGAGGTGGAGGACCAGGTGGCGATCCGGGCCGAAGGCGTCTTCGCCCGCCGCCTCGTCGCCGCCGTACCGAGTTCCCCGGCCACCGCGCCCGCGCCCCGCGCCGACGGCACGGTGCTGATCACCGGCGGCACCGGAGCGCTCGGCGCCCAGGTGGCCCGCCTGCTCGCCGCGCGCGGCCACACCCGGCTGCTGCTCGTCAGCAGGCGCGGACCCGAGGCGCCCGGCGTCGCGGAGCTGACCGCCGAACTGGCGGCGACCGGCACCACGGCGACGGCCGTGGCCTGCGACGTCGCCGACCGCGACGCGGTCGCCGCCCTGCTCGCCGGGATACCCGAGCAGCACCGGCTCACCGCCGTCGTCCACGCGGCCGGCGTGCTGGACGACGGGGTACTCGACGGCCTGACCCCCGATCGTTTCGAACAGGTGCTCCGGGCCAAGACCCTGGCCGCCGAGAACCTCGACGCCCTCACCCGCGACCTCCCGCTCGACGCCTTCGTCCTCTTCTCGTCCTTCACCGGCGCCGTCGGCACGGCGGGCCAGACCAACTACGCCGCCGCCAACGCCCACCTCGACGCCCTCGCCGAGCGCCGCCGCGCCCAGGGACTGCCGGCCACGTCCATCGGCTGGGGGCCGTGGGCCGAGTCCGGCATGGCCGAGGACGAGGCCCTCACCCAGCGGCTGCGCCGTTCCGGACTGACCCCCCTGCCGCCGGACCTCGCCGTCACCGTCCTCAGCCGGATGCTCGGCGGCACGGTCGCGGACGGCGACGGGACGGCCGCTGCCGTCGTCGTGGCGGACGTCGACTGGACACGGTTCGCCGCCGGCTTCACCGCGGCGCGACCGAGTCCGCTGCTGCGCGAACTCGCCCCCACCGACACACCCGAAGGTGCCGACGACGCCGCCGGTGCCGACGGCCTCGCGGCGCGCCTCGCCGCCGCGGGTGAGGGCGAGCGGCGCCGGATCTCCGAGGAACTGGTGCGCAGCCTGGCCGCCTTCGTGCTCGGCCACGGTACGGCGGCCACCGTCGCGCCCGACAAGGCGTTCCGCGACCTCGGCTTCGACTCGCTCACCGCCATCGAGCTGCGCAACGCGCTGCGGGCCGCCACCGGGCTACCGCTCCCGGCGGGCCTGATCTTCGACCACCCCACACCGGCCGCCCTCGCCGCCTGGCTGCGCGCCGAGCTGACTGGGGGCGCTGACACGGCTGCCTCCGCCACCGTGACTCCTGCCCCGCCCGCCGCTCCCGCGCCCGAGGACCCGGTCGCCATCGTCGCGATGGGCTGCCGGTTCCCCGGAGCTGCCACCCCGGAGGAGTTCTGGGAACTGCTGTCCCAGGGCCTCGACCTGGTCGGCGACTTCCCCGCCGACCGTGGCTGGGACCTTCGCGACGCCCCCGACTTCGCACGTCGCGGCGCCTTCCTCCCCGACGCGGCCGGATTCGACGCGGATCTGTTCGGCGTCTCGCCACGCGAGGCGCAGGCCATGGACCCGCAACAGCGGCTGATGCTGGAGACCTCCTGGGAGACCTTCGAGCGGGCCGGCCTGGACCCCGCCTCGCTCAAGGGCAACCGTGTCGGCGTCTTCGTGGGCACCAACGGCCAGGACTACGCCGGGTTGTTCCCCGCCACCGGCTCGGGGCTTGAGGGCCACGTGGCAACCGGCAGCGCGGCCAGCGTGCTCTCCGGCCGGATCTCCTACACATACGGGCTGGAGGGCCCGGCCGTCACGGTGGACACCGCCTGCTCGTCGTCGCTGGTCGCCCTGCACCTGGCCGCGCAGTCACTGCGGTCGGGGGAGTGCTCGATGGCACTCGCGGGAGGCGTCACGGTCATGGCCGCACCCACCGCGTTCGTCGAGTTCGCCCACCAGCGCGGCCTGGCAGCCGACGGACGCTGCAAGGCGTTCTCCGCCGACGCCGACGGCACCGGCTGGGGTGAGGGCGCCGGACTGCTGCTGCTGGAGCGGCTCTCGGACGCGCGGGCCAACGGCCGCCGCGTGCTCGGGGTGCTGCGGGGCAGCGCGGTGAACCAGGACGGTGCGTCCAACGGCCTGACCGCGCCGAACGGCCCCGCGCAGCAGCGGGTGATCCGCGCGGCGCTCGCCTCCGCCGGGCTGTTCCCGTCGGAGGTGGACGCGGTGGAGGCGCACGGCACGGGTACCAAGCTCGGCGACCCGATCGAGGCGGGGGCACTGCTCGCGACGTACGGCAAGGACCGCTCCGAACCCCTCTACCTGGGGTCGGTGAAGTCCAACATCGGGCACACGCAGGCGGCGGCGGGCGTCGCCGGCGTCATCAAGCTGCTGCTCGCGATGCACCACGGTGAGCTGCCCCGCACCCTGCACGCGGCAGAACCGTCACCTTCCGTCGACTGGGACACCGGCAGCCTCAGTCTCCTCACCGAGACCACGCCGTGGACGCCACGGGCCGGCCGGCCGCGCCGGGCAGCCGTCTCCTCGTTCGGAATCAGCGGCACCAACGCCCATGTCGTCCTGGAACAGGCCGATGTCGCCCTGCCCCCGGCACCTGCCCAGCGCTCCGTACTGCCCTGGGCCTTCTCGGCCCACTCCGGCACGGCGCTGCACGCACGGGCGAAGGGGCTCATCACGCTCTGTCAGGACACTGGCGTCTCCGCCGTCGCGGCGGGCCGGGCACTCGCCACGACGGGCCTCGGACTGTCACACCGCGCCGTCGTGCTCGCCGAGGACTCCGCGGGCTACTCCGACGGCCTGGCGGCACTGACGACGGACGAGCCGTCCGCCAGGGCCATTTGGGGAACAGCACGTGAGGGTTCCACGGCGTTGTTGTTCTCGGGTCAGGGTTCGCAGCGGCTGGGTATGGGCCGGGAGTTGTACGGGGCGTTCCCGGTGTTCGCGGATGCTTTTGACGCGGTGTGTGCGCGGGTGGAGTTGGAGCTGCCTTTGCGTGGGGTGGTGTTCGGTGAGGACGCGGGGTCGTTGGAGCGGACTGTCTATGCGCAGGCTGGGTTGTTCGCGTTGGAGGTGGCGCTGTTCCGGTTGGTGGAGTCGTGGGGTGTGACTCCCGATGTGCTGGTGGGGCATTCGATCGGTGAGCTGGCCGCCGCGCATGTGGCGGGGGTGTTGTCGCTGGATGACGCGTGCGCTCTGGTGTCGGCGCGTGGGCGGTTGATGGATGCCCTGCCTGCCGGTGGGGCGATGCTGGCCGTGGAGCTGCCTGAGGGCGAGTTGGAACTGCCGGACGGGGTGGACCTCGCGGCGGTCAACGGGCCCACCTCCGTGACCGTTTCCGGTGCGGCGGAGGCGATCGAGGCGCTGGAGAAGCAGCTTCGGTCGCAGGAGGTACGGGTCAAGCGGCTGGCCGTCTCGCACGCGTTCCACTCCTCGCTGATGGAGCCGATGCTGGACGAATTCGCAGCCGTCGCGCAGTCATTGACCTACCACGCCCCGCAGATCCCCGTTCTCACCACCGCGCCCGGCGACATCGCCACCCCCGACTACTGGGTGGGACAGGTGCGTGAGCCGGTCCGCTTCGCCGACGCGATGCGCCAGGCCCATGACACCGGAGCCACCCGCTTCCTGGAACTCGGCCCGGACGGTGCCCTGTCCGCCCTCGTCCCCGGTGCGGTGCCCGCGATGCGCCGCAGCCGTCCGGAGGTGGAGTCCCTGTTCGCGGCCGTCGCCCGGCTGTGGGTCGAGGGGACGGCGGTGGACCTGGCGGCGGTGTTCCCCGAGGCCCCGCCCGTCACCCTGCCGCCCTACCCCTTCCAGCACACCCGCTTCTGGCCCGAAGCCCTCCCGGCCCGGCACCGCACCCCCTCGGGAGAGGGCGAGTACGAGGTGCGCTGGGTGCCGGTGGCCGACGGGGCTGCCCGGCCGACCGGCACGTGGTTCCTGGTGGCGCCGCCCGGCGGGCACGACGGCGCTGACGCCGGTACCGACGACGTCAGCTCCGCGCTTCACCACGCCGGCGTGCGTACCCTCGTCATCCCCGGAGGCACCGACCCCGCCGCCCTCGCGGCCCGGCTCCGCGCCGCGACGGCGGAGGCCACCCCGGCCGGCGTGCTGGCTCTGCCGCCCGCATCGGGCTCCGGCGCCCTGGCGTCCGTCGTCGCCCTCACCCGGGCGCTCGACGACGCGGGAGTGACGGGCCCGCTGTGGTGTGCCACTCGGGGCGCGGTGCGAGTCTCCACGGACGACCCGGGGCCCGACCCGGACCAGTCGGCACTCTGGGGCTTCGGCCGGGTCGCCGCCCTGGAGATGCCCCGCGGCTGGGGCGGCTTGGTCGATCTGCCCGCCGAATGGGACGACCGGGCCGGTGCACGGCTGGCCGCGCTGCTCGGCGCCGACGGGCCCGAGGACCAGGCGGCGATCCGCCGGACCGGCGTACTCGGCAGGCGCCTCGTCCAGAGCGCCCGCAGCACCACGGACGGTACCGCCGAGGAGTGGCGCCCGGCCGGAACCACGCTGGTCACCGGCGGTACCGGCGCACTCGGCGCCCACACCGCCCGCCTGCTCGCCCGGCGGGGCGCGCCGCACCTGGTGCTCGTCGGGCGCCGGGGCCCGGAGGCACCCGGCGCCGCCGAGCTGGCCGCCGAACTGACCGCCCTCGGCAGTCGCGTCACCCTCGTCGCCTGCGACGTCACCGACCGCGCCGCGCTCGCGGAGGTGGTCGCGGACATACCGGAGGAACTGCCGCTCACCGCCGTCGTGCACTCGGCGGGAACGGTGGAGGACGGAGTGATCGGCTCGCTCACCCCCGAACGGGTCGCGGACGTGCTGGACGCGCGCCTGGCGGCCGTCCGGCACCTCGACGAACTGACCGCGGACCACGAGCTCGACGCCTTCGTGCTGTACACCTCCTTCGCCGGGGTCGTCGGCAACCTCGGGCAGGCCGCCTACGCCGCCTGCAACGCCGCGCTGGACGCCTTCGCCGAGCGGCGCCGAGCGGCCGGGCGTCCCGCCACGGCCCTCGCGTGGGGACCGTGGGCCGGAGCAGGCGTGGGCGGGAGCACGGCGGCGGGCGAGCAGCAGCAGCGCACCGGTGTGACAGCGCTGCCGCCGCAGGAGGCGCTTCTGTCGCTGGAAGCGGCCCTCGCCGAGCAGCGGACGACGCTCTGCGTGGCCGGTATCGACTGGAGCCGCTTCGGCGCTGTTCTGGACGCCGGGCGCGGTGGGCGGCTGCTCGACCTGCTGCCCGCCGCACTCCGGCCCGAGCCGCCCGCGCCCGACCGGCAGGGGCCGGGTCTGGCCGAACGGCTGGCCGGGGCGTCGCAGGTGGAACAGGAGCGCCTCCTGGTCGACCTGGTGCTCTCCCGGACCGCCGCCGTCCTCGGCCACGGCAGCCCGGCGGCCATCGACCCGGACCGGCAGTTCCGCGACCTGGGCACCGACTCGGTGATGGCCGTCGAACTGCGCAACCTGCTCGATGCCGCCACCGGGCAGACCCTGCCCGCGACCCTGGTGTTCGACCACCCGACCCCCGCCGCCCTCGCCACGCACCTGCGCGGCCTTCTCGTGAGCGGTGCGGGCCCGGCCGCGGGCGGGGAGAGCGCGGTCGCCCGGCTGGAGAAGCTGGAGGCGGCACTCGCCGAGACCCCGCCCGACGGCGAGGAGACAGCGGTCCTGCTCGCCCGCCTGCGCGAACTGGTCGACCGGCTCGGCGCCGCGGCGGCCGTGCCACCCGCACGCTCCAGGCCGGAGTCCGCGGACATCGACTTGGAGTCGGCGAGCGCCGACGACCTCTTCGACCTCATCCACAACGAATTCGGCAAATCCTGACGCTATGTACGGTCCTGCCCGCGGGGAGTCATCCTGATGACGAACGAAGAGAAGCTGCTCGACCACCTGAAGTTCGTCACCGGCGAGCTCCGTCAGGCGCGCCAGGAAATGCGCGAACAGCAGGACCGGGACTCCGAGCCCATCGCCATCGTGTCCATGGCCTGCCGCTTCCCCGGTGGCGTCCGTACCCCGGAACAGCTGTGGCAACTGGTCACCGAGGGCCGTGACGCGGTCGGCTCCTTCCCCACCGACCGGGGCTGGGACCTGGACGCGCTCCTCGACCCGGACCCCGAGCGGTCCGGCGGCAGCTACGGCCATGAGGGCGGATTCCTGCACGACGCAGCCGAGTTCGACGCCGGGCTCTTCGAGATCTCGCCGCGCGAGGCCGTCGCCATGGACCCGCAGCAGCGGCTGCTCCTGGAGACCTCCTGGGAGGTCTTCGAGCGAGCCGGTATCGACCCGAAGTCGGTGCGCGGTGGGCGGGTCGGCGTGTTCGCCGCCACCAACGGCCAGGACTACGCCACCGCGCTCGCCGCAGACCCGGAGGCCGCCGAGGGCTACCTCGCCACCGGCGCCGTAGCGAGCGTGCTGTCCGGACGGCTCTCCTACGTCTTCGGGCTGGAAGGCCCCGCCCTCACCGTGGACACCGCGTGCTCGGCGTCGCTGGTGGCACTGCACCTGGCCGTGCAGTCGCTGCGCAGGGGCGAATGCACCATGGCTCTCGCGGGCGGCGTCACCGTCATGGCCACGCCCGCCGCGTTCGTGGAGTTCTCCCGTCAGCGGGGGCTGGCGGCCGACGGCCGGTGCAAGGCGTTCGGCGACGGCGCGGACGGCACCGGCTGGGGCGAGGGCGTCGGGGTGCTGCTGGTGGAACGGCTCTCGGACGCCGTACGCAACGGCCACGACGTGCTGGCGGTGGTGCGGGGTTCGGCCGTCAACCAGGACGGCGCGTCCAACGGGCTGACCGCGCCGAACGGCCCCTCGCAGCAGCGGGTCATCCGTGACGCGCTGGCCTCGGCCGGCCTGGCTCCCGCCGACGTGGACCTGGTCGAGGCGCACGGTACGGGCACCAGGCTCGGCGACCCGATCGAGGCGCAGGCGCTGCTGGCCGCCTACGGCCGGAGCCGCCCCGCCGAAAGCCCGCTGTGGCTCGGCTCGGTGAAGTCCAACATCGCGCACACCCAGGCCGCCGCCGGTGTCGCCGGCGTCATCAAGACGGTCATGGCACTCCGGCACGGCGTGCTGCCCCGCACCCTGCACGCCGACGAGCCCACCCGGCAGGTCGACTGGTCGGCCGGCGCCGTCCGACTCCTCACCGAGAACCGGCCCTGGCCCGGCTCAGGCCGGACCAGGCGCGCCGCCGTCTCCTCGTTCGGGGTGAGCGGCACCAACGCGCACACGGTGCTGGAGCAGGCGCCCGAACCCGACCCCGCGGCCACAGGGGCCCCGCCCGTGCCGTCGCCGGCGGCCGCCGAACCGCCGCTGACCCCGCTCCCGCTCTCCGCCCGCACCCCGCGCGCCCTGCGCGCGCAGGCGGCCGGACTCCACGCGCATCTGGCCGAGCGCCCCGACACCCGCCTGTCCGACCTCGGCTACTCGCTGGCCACCACGCGTGCGTCGCTGGCCGAGCGGTCCGTCGTCCTGGCGGCGGGGCGCGACGACGCGCTGCGGGCGCTCGCGGGCCTCGCCGAGGGCACGGCCGTGCCGGAGACGGAGTCCGGCACGGCGGCGCCCGGGCGCACCGCGTTCCTGTTCTCGGGACAGGGCGCGCAGCGGCTGGGGATGGGGCGTGGGCTGTACGACGCCTTCCCCGTGTTCGCCGAAGCGCTCGACGCCGTATGCGCGCGGGTCGACCTCGAACGCCCCCTGAAGGCCGTGATGTTCGGGGAGGAGGCGGAGCTCCTCGCGCGCACCGCGTACACCCAGCCCGCTCTGTTCGCCATCGAGGTGGCGTTGTTCCGGTTGGTGGAGTCCTGGGGGCTGACCCCGGACATGCTGGTGGGCCACTCGATCGGTGAGCTGGCCGCCGCGCACCTCGCCGGGGTGCTGTCGCTGGAGGACGCCTGCGCTCTGGTGTCGGCGCGCGCCCGGCTGATGGACGCGCTGCCGCAGGGCGGCGCGATGCTCGCCGTCGAAGCGGCCGAGGACGGGCTGGCGCTGCCCGACGGGATCGATGTGGCGGCGGTCAACGGGCCCACCTCGGTCACCGTTTCCGGTGACGCCGACGCGGTCGGTGCGCTGGAGGAGCGGTTCCGGGCGCGGGGTGTGCGCGTGAAACGGCTGGCCGTCTCGCACGCGTTCCACTCGCACCTGATGGAACCGACGCTCGACGAGTTCGCCGCCGTCGCGCGGTCGCTGACGTACCACGCCCCGACGATCCCCGTCCTCACCACCGCCACCGGTGACCCGGCCACCCCCGACTACTGGGTCGGGCAGATCGTCGAGCCCGTCCGCTTCGCCGACGCCGTGCGCCGGGCCCACGAGTTCGGCGCCACCCGCTTCCTCGAACTCGGCCCGGACGGTTCCCTGTCCGCCCTCGTCCCGTATATCGCCGAGGACACCACCGCCGTCCCCGCCCTGCGTTCCGGCGCGGACGAGGGCGCGTCGCTGCTGCACGGCATCGCGCGCGTCCATGCGCACGGCGCCCCCGTCGACTGGGCTGCGCCGCTCGCCGCGGCCGGCGCCCGGCGCGTCGAACTCCCCACCTACCCGTTCGAGCGGCAGGCGTACTGGCCCAGCGTCCGGCTGAGTTCCGGAGACCTGACCTCCGCCGGGCTCGGCGCGGCGGGGCACCCGCTGCTGGGTGCCGCCGTGTCGCTCGCCGCCGGGGGAGGGGTCCTGCTCACCGGCCGGCTCTCCACCGCCACGCACAGCTGGCTCACCGACCACACCATCCTCGGCAGCGTCCTCGTCCCGGGCACCGCGTTCGTCGAACTCGCCTGGCAGGCAGGGGAACACATCGGCTGCGGGACCGTGGCGGACCTCACCCTCACCGCGCCGCTCGTGCTGCCCACGCGCGGAGGCGTACAGATCCAGGTCAGCGCCGGAGCCGAACGCGAGGACGGCACTCGCCAGTTGGAGATCCACTCGCGTCCCGACGGCGAGGAGGAATGGACCGGCAACGCCGTCGGCCTGCTCGCCGCCTCCCCCGCAGCTCCGACCGGCACCGTGCGGACATGGCCGCCGCGCGCCGCCGAACCGGTGGAGCTCGACGGCTTCTACGGGCGGGCCACCGAGGCCGGTTTCGCGTACGGTCCCCTCTTCCAGGGGCTGAAGGCCGCGTGGCGGGCGGGCGAGGAGCTGTACGCCGAAGTCGAGCTGCCCGAGTCCGCCCAGCGCGAGGCGGGCCGCTGCGGACTGCACCCCGCCCTGTTCGACGCCGCGCTGCACCTCACCGGCCTCGACCCGGACCGCGCCGGGCTTCCCTTCGCCTGGGAAGGCGCCACCCTGCACGCGACCGGTGCCACCCGGGCCCGCGTCCACCTGGCACCCGCGGGCGTGGACGCCTGGACGCTGCGGATCAGCGACCCCGAGGGTGCCCCCGTCGCCACCGTCGAGACGCTCACCCTGCGGACCGCGACCGCCGTCGGCCCGCGCCACGACGACTCACTGTTCATCCTCGACTGGACGCCCGTGCCGGTGCCGGCCCGGCGGGGTTCGCTCGCCACGGCCACCGACGGACTCGCCGCCTTCATGGCCGGGTTCTCCGGTGCCGCACCCGATGTCGTCGCGTGGCCCGTGGCTGACGCGGCCGACGTGGACACCGAGGCCGTCGTCACCGAGGTCGTGGCCGGCATCCAGGCATGGCTGGCAGACGAGAGATTCGCCGCGTCCCGTCTGGTGCTGGTCACCCGCGCCGCCGTGGCCGCGGTACCCGGTGACGATGTCACCGGTCTGTCCGGGGCCGCAGTGGGCGGTCTCGTACGCTCCGCGCAGGCCGAGCACCCCGACCGATTCGTCCTGCTGGACACCGACACCGGCACCGACGCAGGCACCGGCACCGACGCAGGCACCGGCGCCGACCTGCTCGCCGCGCTCGCGGACGGCGACGAGCCCTGGCTCGCACTGCGCGGTGGCACCCTGCTCGCCCCCAGGCTGGCCCGCGCCTCGGCGTCCGGCGCCCTCGCCGTGCCCGACACCGAGGGCTGGCGACTCACCGCCGACCGGGCCTCCGGCTCCCTCCGCGACCTGGCCCTCGCCCCCGCCTCCGACGCGACCGCGGCGCTGGCACCGGGCGAGGTACGGGTCGAGGTCCGCGCGGCCGGGGTCAACTTCCGCGATGTGCTGATCGCACTCGGGCAGTACCCGGACCCCTCGGCCCTCATGGGATCGGAGGCCGCGGGGATCGTGGCCGAGGTCGGCCCCGGGGTCACGGACCTCGCGCCGGGTGACCGCGTCTTCGGCCTGTTCGAGGGCGGCTTCGGGCCGCTGGCCGTGGTGGACCGGCGGATGGTGGCGCCGGTGCCGCAGGAATGGACCTTCTCGGACGCGGCCTCGGTGCCGATGGCCTTCCTGACCGCCTACTACGCGCTGGTGGACCTGGCGGGGCTGGCGTCCGGCGAGTCGGTGCTGGTCCACGCCGCCGCCGGCGGCGTGGGGATGGCCGCCGTACAGATCGCCCGGCACCTGGGCGCCGAGGTCTACGGGACCGCCTCGCCGGCCAAGTGGCCGGCGACCGGCCTGGACGCGGCGCATCTCGCGTCCTCGCGTGACCTGGGCTTCGAGACGGCCTTCGCGGAGCGCACCGGCGGACGCGGTGTGGACGTCGTCCTCAACGCGCTGGCCGGCGAGTTCGTCGACGCCTCGGCACGGCTGCTGGCCCCCGGCGGCCGCTTCGTGGAGATGGGCAAGGCCGACCTGCGCGACCCGGACTCGTTCGGTGACCGCAGCTACCGCTCCTTCGACCTCGGCGAGGCAGGCCCGGACCGGCTGCAGGAGATGCTGCGGCAGGTCCTGACGCTCTTCCGGACCGGCCGCCTCACATTGCTCCCCGCGCGGACCTGGGACGTCCGGCTGGCGGCCGAGGTCTTCCGGCACGTCGGGTCGGGTGGCCACGTCGGCAAGAACGTCCTGACGCTGCCGCGCGCCCTCGACCCGGACGGCACTGTCCTGATCACCGGTGGCACCGGCGCCCTCGGATCGCTGCTGGCCCGGCACCTGGTCGAACACCGGGGCGTACGGCATCTGGTCCTCTCCAGCCGGAGCGGGCCGACCGCCCCCGGCGCCCAGGAACTCGCGGACGAACTCGGCGCGCTCGGCGCACGGGTACGAGTCGCCGCGTGCGACGTCACCGACCGGGAGGCACTGGCCGAACTGCTGGCCACCCTCCCCGCACAGCACCCGCTCACCGGGGTGGTCCACGCGGCCGGAGTCGCCGACGACGGCGTCATCGAGGCGCTGACGCCCGAACGGATCACCGGCGTGCTGCGCCCCAAGGTCGCTGCCGTGCTCGCCCTGCACGAACTGACCGCCGGCCACGACCTGGCTCTCTTCACCGTCTACGCCTCCGCGTCCTCCGCGTTCGGCACCCCGGGCCAGGCCAACTACGCCGCCGCCAACGCCTTCCTGGAGGCCCTGGCCCAGCACCGCCGTACCCGGGGACTCGCCGCGACCGCGCTCGGCTGGGGCCTGTGGGCCGAGGAGAGCGCCATCAGCGGCAACCTCGGCACCGCCGATCTCGCCCGCGCCACCCGCGTCGGCGGCGCGCTCACCGCCGACGAGGGACTCGCCCTCTTCGACGCCGCCCACGCCACCGGCCTGCCGTACCTGCTGCCGCTGCGCTTCGATGTGTCCGTCGCCCGGACGCTGCGGCCCGTGCCCGCGCTGCTGCGCGGCCTGGTGCGCGCCCCCGCGCGCCGCGCCGCCGGCACGGTCACCGGCGGAACGGGACTCGCCGGACGTCTCGCCGCGCTGCCCGCCGCCGAACAGCACCGCCTGCTCACCGGGCTGGTGTGCGCCGAAGCCGCTGCCGTCCTCGGGCACGCGGGCGCGGACGCGGTCGCCCCGGACCGGGTGTTCAAGGAACTCGGATTCGACTCCCTGACCTCCGTCGAACTGCGGAACCGCATCAACGCGGCCACCGGGCTGCGCCTGCCGGCGACGCTGCTGTTCGACCACCCCACTCCGGCCGCACTCGCCGACCACCTCGGCACCGAACTGGTCGGTGAGATCGGGCCGGCGGACCAGGCGCCTTCCGGCGCCGCCACCGACCTCGGCGAGCCGATCGCGATCGTCGGCATGTCCTGCCGGCTGCCCGGTGGGGTCCGGTCGCCCGCGGACCTGTGGCGGCTCGTGCGCTCCGGGGAGGATGCCATCACCGCCTTCCCGACCGACCGCGGCTGGGACATCGACGCCACGGACCTCCCGTACGCGCGGCTCGGCGGATTCCTCGACGACGTGGCCGGGTTCGACGCCGAACTGTTCGGCATCTCGCCGCGTGAGGCGCTGGCGATGGACCCCCAGCAGCGACTGCTGCTGGAGACGGCATGGGAGGCGTTCGAGGCGGCCGGGCTCGACCCCCTGGCGGTCGCAGGTGAGCCGATCGGAGTGTTCGCGGGCGCCGCCTCCTCGTACTACGGCCTCGACAAGGACCTTCCGGAGGACATCGCCGGCTACCAGCTCACCGGCGGCGCCACCAGTGTGCTCTCCGGCCGGGTGGCGTACTCGTTCGGCCTGGAAGGGCCCGCGGTGACGGTGGACACGGCGTGCTCGTCGTCGCTGGTGGCGATCCATCTCGCGACGCAGGCACTGCGCAACGGCGAGTGCGGCATGGCCCTGGCCGGCGGTGTGACGGTGATGGCGGGCCCGAGCATCTTCACCGAGTTCAGCCGCCTGGACGGCCTCGCCGAGGACGCCCGGTGCAAGTCGTTCGCGGGTGCGGCGGACGGTACGGGCTGGTCCGAGGGTGTCGGTGTGCTGGTGCTGGAGCGGTTGTCGGACGCGGTGCGTCACGGCCATGAGGTGCTGGCTGTGGTGCGGGGTTCGGCTGTCAACCAGGACGGTGCGTCGAACGGTCTGACGGCGCCGAACGGTCCGTCGCAGGAGCGGGTGATCCGGCAGGCACTGGCCAACGCGCGTCTCGGTGCGTCGGACGTGGATGTGGTGGAGGCGCACGGTACGGGGACCAAGCTGGGCGACCCGATCGAGGCGCAGGCGCTGCTGGCGACCTACGGCCAGGGGCGAGGCGAAGGTGCGCCGCTGCTGCTGGGATCGGTGAAGTCGAACATCGGGCACACGCAGTCGGCCGCCGGTGTGGCGGGTGTGATCAAGATGGTGCAGGCGTTGCGGTCCGGGGTGGTGCCGGCGACGTTGAACGTGGACGAGCCGACTCCGCATGTGGACTGGTCTTCTGGTGCGGTGGAGTTGGCGGTTGAGGCGCGGGCGTGGCCGGAGACGGGTCGTGCGCGTCGGGCGGGTGTGTCGTCGTTCGGGATGAGTGGCACCAACGCGCATGTGATCATCGAGCAGGCTGAACCGGCTGAGCAGGTGGCGGTCTCGGTGCCGGAGCCTTCGGCCGGTGCCGGGCCGGTGCCGCTGGTGGTGTCGGCGAAGACAGCCGCGGCCCTCGCGGGCCAGGCCGACCGCTTGCGCGAGTTCGTGTCGGGTGAGTCCGGTCCTGAACTGCTCGATGTCGGTCGGTCGTTGTTGTCCCGGGCGGGACTGGAGCACCGCGCGGTGGTGCTGGCCGCAGACCGCGAGAGCGCGGTGGCGGGCCTGGGATCGGTGGTCGGCGGAACGTCCACCAGTTCCCCGCGGGGTGTGGCGAACGGCGGGCGTGGCGTGGTGTTCGTGTTTCCGGGTCAGGGTTCGCAGTGGGTGGGGATGGGTCGGGAGCTGGCGGTGTGGTCGTCGGTGTTCCGGGAGTCGTTGGTGGAGTGTGAGGTGGCGTTGGGGCGGTGGGTGGAGTGGTCG
>NZ_BHZI01000002.1 GCF_004305975.1 Streptomyces otsuchiensis | reverse complement strand
GAAGGAACCACCCATGACCACCGCCCCGTACACCCCGCCGCCCGCGATCCCGCCGTTCATCGCCGATGTCCCCGGCCTGCTGCGCTGGGAGACCACCTCCCGCGAGGAGGCCGTCGAGCAGGCCCAGTCCGTGACCAAGGAGAGCTTCACCTACGACGAGGTCTACGGCCGGTTCTGCACCGTCGAGGAGTACATCGACGCCCCGCCGCGCGCCGTCTTCGACTACCTGAGCGACATCCGCAACCTGAACGAGTACACCTACAGCACCCGCGACTTCCGGCCCGTCGAGGGCCGGCCGGGACTGCACGTGGGCCGCGACACCCTCGTCGACGACCGGACCGAGATCTACATGGAGTTCAAGACCGACCCGCAGGCCCTCACCGTCGACATGCACTGCGCCTGGGACCAGGGCGACGAACTGTGGATGATCTACCTCTACCGGATCGTCGACGCCCAGGCCGTGCTGAAGAAGCCCGGCTCGGTGGTGCTGTGGACCAACTGCCGTCACCCGTACTACGACAAGAACCCCCACCCGGAGCTGGCCACCAGCCCCGACCGGCCCTGGGTCGGCGACTTCTGGAACCTCTTCTACGCCGGCCACTGGGTGGAGCTGCAGAACCTCAAGAAGATCATGGAGTACCACCACGGCAACGGCGAGGCTCGGGAGTCCGGTACCGCATGAGCACCGTCAGCCTGATGGAGCTGGCCTCCTACCTGCCGCCGCGGCGCGTGGACACCCAGTGGTTCCTCGACCAGCAGGGCGACGACGCCCCCATGGCCGGCCACGAGATGTTCGGCCCGCCCGCCCACCGTCACCACGTCGCCCGCGAGGAGAGCGCGGCCGACATGATCGAACAGGCGGCGCGCACCCTGCTGGACCGGATCGGACCCGACGAGGCCGCCGGCATCGACACGGTCCTCACCAACGTGCTGCTGCCCGACCTCCCGTTCACCGGCTCCGGAGCCGAGATCAGCCATCGGCTCGGCCTCCGCCCCAGCTGGGTGCTGGACGCGCACAACGGCGGCTGCGCCTCCTTCGTGCACATGCTGCGCGTCGCCCGGGCGCTGATCGGCAGCGGCCAGGCCCGGGCGGCGCTGCTGTGCAACGTGCAGAACGGCGCGGGCACGGTGATGGCCCAGTCCCGGGTGCGCACCCTCCCCGAGGCGATGGTGCCCGGAGACGGCTGCGGCGTCGCCTACGTCACCGCCTCCGCCCAGTCGCCGATCCTGTCCGTGAAGACCCGCAACCTCGGCGAGTACTCCAAGGACTGCGGCCTGACCCTCTCCGACGGCCGCAAGTACTGGGAGGCAGGGGAGAGCCAGATGCACGTCGGCTTCACCCCGGGAAAGGTCGCCGACATCGTCGAGCGCGGCAACCGGCTGGTGCCGGAGGTGGTACGCGCCGTCTGCGCCGACATCGACGCCGAACCGGCCGACATCGACCTGCTGGTGACCAACCAGCCGAACCGGGTCTTCCTGCGGCAGTGGCAGGAACGGCTGGAGATCAAACCCGAGCGTCACCCCGACACCTACGACCGGTTCGGGAACCTCTTCGGCGCGGGCGTGCCCGTCACGCTCGACCACGCCCTGCGGGAGGGAAGGGTCGCCGACGACAGCCTGCTGGTGCTGGCCGGGTTCGCCCACGCCGGCGACTTCGCGGGAGCCGCCGCGATCCGCTGGCACGCCGCCGGCTGACCCGGCGGCCCGGGCGCACGCGGCGAACGGCCCCGACGGGGAGCTCCCAGCTCCCGTCGGGGCCGCGCGACGCTCCGCGCCCGCGCCGGCGGGTGGTCGGGGCCGCCGGCCCGCCAGCCCGTCAGCCCGTCAGTCCGTCAGCCCGTCAGTCCGGAGCGGGAGCGCCAGCGCCGCCACCGGCCGTCCGCCGCCCACCGGCCCGCCACCGGCCTCCGGCGGCAGCACCAGGTCCGACACCTCCCAGCCGCTTCCGTCGTCGGCGGTGACCAGGCCGCTCGCCGCACCCGGCCGCCACGTCCCGGCCAGCACCTCCACGCTCCGCAGCTCCGCCGCCACGCCCACGCCCCACGCCTTGGTGACGGCCTCCTTGCGGACCCACCCCCGGGCCAGCGCCGCCGCCCGCGCGGACGGCTCCAGCGCCGCCAGCCACTCCCGCTCCGCCCCGCTGAAACAGCGGCGAACCAGCGACTCGCGGCCCGCGACCGGCAGATGCTCGATGTCCACCCCGACCCCGCCCGAGGCGGCGACCGCCAGCAGCCACCACGGTCCGCTGCGCGAGACCCCGACCTCCGGCGCCGCCGGCGGCCCCAGCAGCCGGGGCCGTCCGTGAGCCGGGTCCGGACAGCGGGGGCAGGGGTGGCGCCCCCACCGCACCTCGGCCGCCGGGCGGCCCAACTCGGTGGCCAGCAGCCGGCGGACACCGGCCCGGGCCGCCACATAGCGATCCCGTACCTCCCCCGGCGGCAGCCGCCGGGCGCGAGCCGCCTCCGGCTCGTCCAGTAACTCCCGGTCGGCGGGCGTGACCGCGCCGGCCCGCCCCAGCCACACCCGCAGCGAGGGCGCTCCGTCCGGGCCCGCCCGGCGGGCCACCAGCCGGGGACCGCCGGACCGTCCGCCGTCACCGGTGGCCGGCCCGGCCGGGTTCACCGCCCGCCACGCATCAGCCGGGCCACATGGATACGGGAGGGACAGCCCAGCTTGCGCATCACCAGCCGCAGATGGTTGACCACCGTCCACTCCGAGATCTCCATCCGGCGCGCGATCTGGCGGTTGGTCAGCCCCTCGCAGACCAGCAGCGCCACCTCGTACTGCCGCGGAGTCAGCTCTCCCGCCGCGTCGTGCGGGGTGCGGGAGGGGCCGTGCGCCGTACTCGTGCCCCCGGAACCGGCGGACGTGGCGGCGGCGGACGCGGGAACGCCGGCCGCGCGCGGTGGCCGGTCGTACCCGCCGACCGCGGTGCGTGCCGCCAGCGGACGCGGCCCACCACGGGAGGGCGCCTGATCCGGATCGGCGGGCCGCGCCGAACGCGCGGCCGCCAGCAGCTGCCCGGTGCCGACCCGCCCGTGCCCGCCGGGCACGGGACCGGCCGCGCCGAGCGCGGCCCGCAGCGTGGTCAGCGCCACGCCGTCCTCCTCGCCGCCGATACCGCAGGACGTCCGCAGCTCGGCGGCCCCGGCCAGCAGCGTGGCGACCACCTCGCGTTCGGCCGGGGTGGAGACGGCGGACACGGTCGCCAGGGTGTCGGCGGCCGCCGCCAGATGGGGCGGCGCCGTGGAACGGGCCAGCACCGCCACCGCCTCCCGGGCCAGACCGTGGGCGGCCGTCGTCCGTCCGGAGTCCCGCAGCAGCCGGGCCAGTTCGATACGCACCGCGGCCCGCACCAGCGGGTCGCAGCGACGCCCGGCCAGATCCCGGTCGGCGCCCAGCAGCAGCCGCTCGGCGGCCCGCGGGTCCTCCGCCGCGAGCAGCAACGCCTCGGTGCGCACCAGGGTGGCGGCGGCCGAGTGCCTTCCGGCCGCCAGCAGGTCGCTTCTGGCTCCCGCCAGCAGAGGCCGGGCCGTGGCGTCGCGCCCGGTCCTGCGCAGCAGCTCGCAGCGGCCGGCGGTTATCCTGGCGCGCAGCGCGCCGGGGGCGTCCTCGGGACAGGCCGCGTCCGCCTGCGCCAGCAGGGAGCGTGCCCGGTCGACCTGCCCCCAGGTCATCGCCCACCCCGCCGTCATCACCATCGCCTCGGCGGCCGGGCGCCCACCGCGCGGCCGCTCGGCGAGACACTGCGCCACGGACTCCATCGCGTCCACGTACTCACCGAAGGTCGTGCACCGCGCGACCAGCCCGTGCCGCAGCAGCGGCTCCTCCAGGAGGGTCAGCAGCCGCAGCGCCTCCGCGTGCTGCCCGGCCTCCCGCAGGTAGCGGACGGCGGCGTGCACATCGGAGTGCCTGCTGCGGGCGATGTCCAGCCGTTCGGGGCGGCGACCGCCACCGGCCGGGACCGACGAGGAGGCCCGCAGATCGCGCCGGACCTGCGCGAGCAGCGCCATCGTGGTGGCGGCGTGCCGCCGCCGGACGGCGGACATCATCTGTGGCTCGCGCTCCAGCTCGCGCCGGTAGTGGTCCCGGATGACCCGCGGCATCGTGAACTGGTAGCCGCCGCGGTCGCTCGCCCCGCTCATCAGCAGGCTCTTGTGCACCAGAGTGCCCAGGCCGTGGACCGCCTGCTCCGAGCTGGTGTCGAGCAGCCGTCGCGCGGTGGCGACGTCCACGGGGGAGTCGCACACCGACAGCCGCTTCAGCAGCTCGGTGTCCTCGTGCGCCAGGGCCGCCTCCCCCCACGCGAGGGCGTGCTCGATGGAGCGGTGCCGCTCCGGGAGGTCCCTCAGCCTGCGGTGACGGCCGTAGCGGCCCATCCGCAGCCGGTGCAGCAGCTCCCTCGGCGAGAGCGGACCCACCGCCTCGGCGACCAGCTCCAGTACCAGTGGGATGCCTTCGGCGTGCTCGCAGATCTCCAGCACCTCGTGCTGCTCCGCGGCGACGACGTGCCGGTAGTGCGGGCTGACCCGCTCGGTGAACAGGCGCACCGCGTCGCCGTGCGGTCCCAGGGAGAGCGCGTGAACGGGATGGATGTGTTCCGCCCGGATGTCCAGTGGCAGCCGGCTGGCGCAGATCACCGCCGCCTCCGGCCGGGCCGCGAGCAGCCGGCAGACCCCGGGCACCACACCGCCGATGACGACATCGCAGTCGTCGACCAGGACCAGCAGCCGCCCGCCGGGCGGCACGTCCACGTCCTCGCCGGCACCGGGCAGCAGCGCGCAGAGGCGGGCGTACGCCTCCGCGTCGTCGGTGAGGTCCGACATCTCCAGGACCAGCAGCCGGTCCAGGCCCGGCCGCGCCTTCGCGTCGAACGCGGCGCGCGCCAGCGTGCTCTTGCCGATCCCGGCCAGGCCGGTCAGGGTCAGCAGCCGCTCGCCCGGCAGGTCGAGCAGCTCGCAGATGTCCCGCAGTTCCCCCAGATGTCCTACCAGTCGTAACGCCACCGGGGCGCGTGTGCCCCCGGGCCCCGCTTCCCTCGTTCGGTCGGTGGCCGTTCTCGAACTCTGCCTCAACACCACATCGTCACCCCGTAGTCGGTCCTGCGAACTCACGACTCTGCAATGTGCTGAAGTGGCCCATGCCCGCGATGTAGCGCGTGCGGAGGGTAAGGAGTTGTCGCCCCGTAGTGCGAACGGCACATCCAAGTCCCCCGTCGGCACCGTCAGGTGCCGAGCATTGGATCACCAGCTCAGTCTCGGCCCCGCCCCGGTCCTGCCCTGGTCGCGGCCGCCGGTCCGCGGCCGCGCGCGGCCGGCGCCGGCACGGGCGGTGCGTCGGCGGACACCGGTGAGGCCGGCTGCCGTACCCGTGCACGGTGGATCGCCGGCCCGTTGTGGGGGGCCATGCCTAGACACGGTAGAGCAGCGGACCGACAACGCGAACGGCCGCAGAGGACCAACTTTTCCGGGCGGGCGACAGCTCGGTATGTACGGGGACAAGACGCCCCGGATTCCCGGTACCCGATTCCGGACGGGACCGGCCAGGAGCCGGGCACACGCCCTCGCACGGCGGACCCGAACGGTCAGCCGACGCGCGCCATCACCTGGCTCCAGAGCCCCTTGCCGACCCGTCCCGCCGACCGGCGGAAGGCCGAGTGGGGCAGGAGGTACACGCTCTCCGGCTCCAGATAGCTGGCCCGCCCGTGGCGGTCGTCCACCGTCCCCGGCGGGAGGTAGAGGGGCCGCCGGGGCGGGTACTCGCGGCTGGTGATCTTCGCCACGGCGATCTCCCGGTCGTTGGCCGCCAGCACCAGGCACGGCCGGTCCTTCGCCCCGGTGCCGTCGTCGAACGGGATCGCCGCGTAGTGGATCTGCCCGGGGCGCGGCCAGCGCCTCGGCAGCCGTTCGGGGGCGGTCGCGGGGAAGTCCCGGACCCGCCACCTGCCCGGCGAACCGGGGCGCGCCGACACAGGCCCACGGGCGGGCGCGCCGCCGGAGCGGGCCCTGCCACCCCGCAGCCGGCGCGCCACCCACCAGAACGCGTAGCCGATCATCGCCAGCACGCCGCAGAAGGCCAGCACCGACACGGCGGTGGTCAGCGCGCCGGCGGCGTCGGCGGCCTCGGCTTCGACGGCCGCGAGGAGAGGGCCGGCCGGAAGAGGATGTCGCATCGTCACCCGGCCATCGAAGCATCCCGGGCGGGACGCCACCAGAGCCGGTACCCGCATCCAGAACCCGGCGGCACGGGACCCGGCTCAGACGGCCGGCGGCCGGACCGGGGACGCCGTGCCGCGCGGCTTGTGCGCGAAGACCCACCGGTTGCCCTCCAACGCGTCGTTCGGCTCCGGGAGCGGACCGCGTCCGTGCCGCCGGGTGAACTCGAAGGGGGTGTGGATCCGGGTGGACCAGCCCTTGGCCGTCAGCTCCCCGGCGGAGTCGGGCCGTGGTCCCTTGTCGAAGAGCTGGAGCAGGTCGATGCCGATCTGTTCGCGCGTCGCGCTGTAGGTGGTGCTGTCGCGGTAGGCCAGCAGGTCCTTCTCCACCTTGACCTCGAAGGCCAGCGCGCTGCCCGCGGTCGTGAGCAAGTCCACCGTGTCGATGAGGTAGGTCTCGGCGGGGCGCGGCAGGTAGAAGAGCAGCCCCTCGGCCAGCCAGACGCTCGGTGCGGCGGGATCGAAGCCGGCGGCGGTCAGCGCGCTGACCCAGTCCTCGCGCAGGTCGACCGGCACGGGGACGCGCCGCACCCTCGGCCGGGCCGGCAGCTCCGCGAGGACCCGGTGCTTGAACGCCAGCACCCCCGCCCGGTCGATCTCGAAGACCACGGAGTCGGACGGCCAGTCCAGCCGGAAGGCGCGGGTGTCCAACCCCGCCCCCAGCAGCACCACTTGGCGGGCGCCGGTACCGACCGACCCGAGAACGAAGTCGTCAAGGACCCTGGTCCGCAGGCCGAAGTAGCGGGCGAACCGGCCCCACAGCGGGTTGCCGTCCCCGCCCTGGGCCTGCTCGATGCGCACCGGCCAGTCCGCGCACGCCGGGGCGGCGCGCACGAAGTGCTCCGCGTAGACGTCCCGGGCCAGGCTGTCGTGCCGGTGGGTCTCGATCGCCCGTGCCGCGGCGACCAGGAGGGCGGTCACGCCCACGCCTCCGTCCACGCCCTCCGCGTCCGTGTGCCGGGGCATCGTGTCGACCATGTTTCCTCCATTGACGGGTGTGTGGACGGGAGAGCCGACGAGGCCGCCGGGCTCGCTCATCGGCCTCGTCGCTCCGGGACCAGGACCGGTTTGACGACGCGGCCCGCCTCGCAGTCGTGTTCGGCCTCGTTGACGTCGGACAGCGGGTAGGTGCGGATCAGCTGGTCGAAGGGGAAGCGTCCGGCCTGCCACAGGCCGGTCAGCCGGGGTATCAGCAGCCCGGGGACGGCGTCCCCCTCGCAGATGTGGCGGATGGACCGGCCCTGGTCCAGCGTGCCCGGTTCGAGCCGCAGCGCGGTGTGGAGCCGGGCCACCAGGCCGAGGACGCCGGTGGGGCGCAGGGCCGAGAGCGCGTCGTTGATGAGAGGGGGCGAGGCGGTGGTGTCCAGCGCGTACCGCGCCCCGCCGTCGGTCAGCCGCCGGATTCGCCCGGGCAGCCCGGCCGTTCCGGCGTGCAGTGGAATCGCTCCGAACCGTTCGGCCAGGGCCAGCCGACGGGGGTGCCGGTCGACCGCCACGGTCAGCGCGCCGGCCGCGGTGGCCGCCATCACGGCGGCCAGGCCCACCGCCCCCGCGCCGAGTACCGTGAGGGTGTCGCCCGGGCCGACGCCGAAGGTGTTCAGCACGGCACCGGCGCCGGTGAGGAAACCGCAGCCGAGCGGGCCCAGCAGTTCGACGGGGAGTGCGGGGTCCACCCGGACGGCGTTGCGGGCCGGGACGAGCGCGTACTCGGCGAACGAGGACTGGCCGAACCAGCGGGGCGCCAGGGCGCGCCCGGCCGCGTCGGTGAGCCGCGGCGCGGCCTCCTCACGTCCCCCGAAGAGGTTGAGTGAGGCGAAGGAGTCGCAGTAGGCGGGTGCCGCGCCACGGCAGTTCCGGCAGTGGCCGCAGGAGTCGAAGCTCAGCACGACGTGGTCACCGATACCGATCGCGGTGTCCGGGCCGCCACCCGTCCGCACCACGACCCCCGCCCCCTCGTGACCGAGCACCGCCGGCAGCGGGCTGCGGCCGGCCGACCGCCGGACCGCGAGATCGGTCCGGCACATTCCGCAGCCCGCGATCTCTACGAGGACCTCGCCTGCGGCGGGTTCCGCGCGCAGGGCCACCTCCTCGACCGCGAACGGGTCCTCGTACGAGCGCAGTACCGCCGCCTGGAACCTCACGGTCACTCCTCCCGGGGGCGGTGCACGACGAACGGCCGGAGGTTGCCGTACAGCCCCCACGCTCCGCCCGCGACGCCGACACCGCTGTTCTTGACGCCGGCGAACGGCTGGGCGAGGGACAGCTCGGCGTGGTGGTTGATCCAGGCCGTGCCGCATTCGAGCCGGTCGGCCACCGCCCCGGCCCGGTCGGGATCGGTGCCCCACACGGAGCCGCCGAGGCCGAAGCCGGTCCCGTTGGCCGCGTCGACGGCTTCGTCGAGGCTCCGGTACGGCAGCACCGGCAGAACCGGACCGAACTGTTCCTCGGTCACCACCGGGCTGCCGGACGGGACATCGGTGAGGATCGTCGGGGCGAAGAAGTAGCCCGGCCCCTGCAGCCGCCGGCCGCCGGCCGCAGCCCGGGCACCGTCGGCCAGGGCCTGGCCCACGACCCGCTCGACCCGGGCCAGTTGGGGCGCGTTGCTGACCGGGCCCAGCCGGGTGTCCGGATCGAGGCCCGCCCCGACGGTGACGGTCCTCGCGCGGTCGGCGAGCGCGTCGACCACCGCACCGTGGAGCCGTGCCGGGACGTAGACACGTTTGACCGCCATGCAGACCTGCCCGCAGTTGCGGAACGCGGCCCAGAACAGGCGGTCCGCGATCCGGTCCACGTCGACGTCGTCCAGCAGCACGGCGGCGTCGTTGCCGCCCAGCTCCAGGGTGACCCGGGCGAGGGAGGCCGCCGCCGCCCCGGCGACAGCTCGTCCGGTGGGCACCGAGCCGGTGAAGGTCACATGGCGGATGCCCGGATGAGAGGCGAGGCGGGCGCCGAGCGGCTCGCGGCCGGTGACGACGGTCAGCACGTCCTCGGGGAGGGCTGCGGCCAGGACGGAGCCGAGCAGCCGGGTGGTGAGTGGCGTGAACGGGGACGGTTTGAGGACCACGGTGTTGCCCGCCGCGAGCGCGGGCGCGAACTTCGCCGCCGCGAGCTGCACGGGAAAGTTCCACGGCACGATCGCGGCGACGGGCCCCAAGGAGCGCCAGCGGATCTCGCTGTGCACGGGCCGGCCGTCGTCGATCCGCCGGGTCCTGGGCGTCAGGCCGGCGAAGTAGCGCAGCCGGGCCGCCGTACGGGCGATCTCCGCGCCCGACTCGGCGAGCGGCTTGCCCTGTTCGCGGGTGAGGGACCGGGCGAGATCGTCGCCGGCCGCCTCCACCGCGTCAGCCGCCGCACGTAGCGCGGTGGCGCGGGCGGCGGGGTCGGAGCGCCAGCCGGGCCAGGCCCGATGGGCCCGGTCGACGACGGCGTCCAGCTCGTCCGGCCGCAGGTCGGGGGCTTCGTCGAAGGTCTCCCCGGTGGCCGGGTCGACGACGGGGTAGGACGCGGCCCGCCGTCCGGGGACGTGGGCCGGCACGGAGGTCGGCATCCAGGTGCTCAGACGGTCAGGTGACGGCGGGAACGGCGGTGGGGGCCGCGGCCGCGTGCTCACGGGCCTGCCGGTCCATCTCGGCCCGGAAGGCGGCCACCAGGTGCGGCTGAATCCGCCCGGCGTTGCGGTCGCCGCCCTCACAGACCGCGCCGCGCACGCCGACGATGTCGGTGCCGATCCGGGTCAGCGGGCCGAGGTCGCTCTGTCTGACACTGCCCGCGAGGGCCGCGAGCAGACCGGAGGCGTGCGCTAGCCGGACGAACTCGGCACAGACCTCCTGGGGAACGTGGTCGAACAGCCGCGTCCCGTCCTTGACAGCGGTGTCGAGCATGGCCGCGTCGGCGCCGGAGCGCGCTGCGATGTCGGGTACGGCGAGCGGGTTGACGGAGCCGATCCGGTGGGCGTCGGCATAGCCCGAGGCGACGACGAGCGCTTCGGGGCAGTGGTCCTTCACCGCCCGCACGACCGCGCGCATGACGTCGACGCCCTGGTCGGGCGTCGTGCACCCGTAGAGGCCGACCTTGATGTACGTGGCGCCGGAGACGACGGCGCCGAGCGCGGCCTGGGCCACCGTGCCTGGCTTGTAGGGGACGTCACCGACGGTGGCGGACACCGGTTTGTCCGCCGGGACCGCCTCGCGGATCTCCCTGATGACCCAGGGGAAGTTGGCGCCGAGTGAGCCCTCGTCCGGCTTCTTGACGTCGACGATGTCGAGGTGCTCCGCCGCCTTGGCACAGTCGAGAGCCTCCTCGACGCTGTCCGGGGAGATGAGCAGCAACACCATGGGCTCCTTCCTCCGCGGGACCGCCTGACCGGGGGACAGGGGCGCGGAGCACCTGGTTCATGTGATGTGTGCTCATCTTTTATGCCGCCCGTGGGCACCGGTAGAGCGTGCGGCATTCCAAAGGGGCGCTCACGCCCACGCGCGGTGCGCCGGGCGCACGGTGGGCGGGGCGTCCTCGCCGGCCGGCCGCGGCGTCCCCGGGCGGCAGGCGCCGCGTCGTCGTGGGGCACGGCGGAAATCTCCGCCGGTCCGAGCCGGCGCACGCGCCGTGGGGCGTGCCGGCCGGACTCGCCACCGGCACGCCCCACATCTCCGACCGCTCACCGACGCGTCACGCGGCGACGATCGCGTCCAGGCGCGCGTAGCCCTGGGTGACTCCCTTCTCCATACCGCTGCCGACCATCGCGTCACGCGACTCGACATTCGGATAGGTGCTGTGGGCGCGCAGCAGGGTGCGGCCGCCCTCCAGTGGTTCGAAGCGCAGGGTCTCCAGGCTCACCACGTCCGGAACGGCCTCGAACTCGAACGTCTGGACGATGAGTTCGTCCTCGCGCGCGACGTGGAAGACGCCGTTGAAGGTGTACTCGTTGCCCTCCGGGTCCCGGTGCGTGTAGCGGTAGCGTCCGCCCGTCCGCACGTCGTAGGTCTCGACGGCCATGGTGAAGCCGTCGGGGCCCAGCCAGCGGGCGACCAGCTCCGGGTCCCGGTGTGCCCGGTAGACCTCGCTCACCGGTGCCTCGAACTCCCGGGTCATCTCGATCACGGGCAGCCCGTCGGGAGCCGTGATGTGTACGGGGTTGGTCATGGTCGCTCTCCTCTTTCCGTTCCTTGTTCGGTGGACCCGGTGGACCCGGTGGACCCGGTGCCGGCCCGGGGTGCGCCGAGCACCTCGTCGAGCCGGCGGTAGCGCTGCTCGTGGAGCAGCCGGTAGCCGTCGATCCAGCTGGTCAGTTCTTCCAGCGCCGCCGGTGCGAGATGGACCGGACGGCGCTGCGCCTCCCTGGTCCGGGTGACCAGGCCGGCGCGTTCCAGCACCTGTATGTGGCGGGAGACCGCCTGGGTGCTGATCGCGAAGGGCTCGGCGAGTTCCAGCACCGTCGCCGGGCCCCTCGACAGCCGGGCGACCACCGCCCGGCGGACCGGGTCCGCCAGTGCGGCGAACGCCAGGTCGAGGGAGAGCCCGCCCGAGGGCGGTGGCTGGTCCGCCGGATCGGGCGGTGCGCCCGCCGACGGCGGTGGTTCCGGCCGGGGAGTCATCTGTTCGTCCACTCATCAACCATCTCGTTGTTCAACCTCTTGGTTGAATAGTACGACCTCGCGCACCGTCGTGCCAGATGTGAGCGGTGGGATGGGCAGAGGTGGCGCCGTGCCCGAATCCGTGGCGCCACCCCTCCCGGGAGGAGGGCGGCGCGCGTACCGGGAGGAAGCGGCCGGTAACCATACGATGCGCCCCATGGCACGCCCCCGGCCGGACACCGGCGCCGCACCCCTGTTCGCCACCCGCCGTGAATGGTCACTGGAGAGCGGCGGAACCGCCGAATGGGAGTCGCGTGCCGCCCGCAAACGCGGGCTGCTGCGCGTGCGCGCGGCCCCACGCGGCCCGGCGGCCGACCGCTACGCCGCCGCTCCGGTGCTGGGCCGGCTCCGCCTGCTCAACCGGATCGTGTCCGCCACGTTCACCGTCGGCAGTGCCCTCTTCGTCGCGGGCGCCGCCCTGGCGGAGCTGACCGCCGTCGGGGTCGTCCGCTGCGCGCTGGTCTACCTGGCGGGCGGCCTGCTGTTCACCGTCGGCGCTTACGCCGAGTTCCTCCAGTGCGTCAACGCACCCGGCCGTGGCGGCCGGGACGACGGTCTGGTCGCGGGGGAGTGGCGCTGGTGGAGCTACGAACCCATGCGGGTCGACTGGCTGAGCGCCCTGCTCCTGCTGGGCGGCACCGGCGTCTTCGGCGTCAATCTCCTCGACTCGCTGCTGCGCGGGCTCTCCGCCCAGCAGATCGACCGGCTCGTGTGGACGCCCGACATGATCGGCTGCACGCTGTTCCTGATCTCCGGTCAGCTCGCCGTCCACGAGGTCTGCCACGGCCGTGTCGTCGTGCGGGTGCGGGACCTCGGGTGGTGGATCGTGGTCGTCAACCAGCTCGGGGCCGTGCTCTTCATGGTCTCCGCGCTCGCCGACTACACCCAGCCGGCGACCGACAGCCTGGTCAACGTCAGCCTCGCCAACTGGGCCACTCTCGGCGGCGCGCTGCTGTTCTGCGCGGGAGGGGTGCTCCAGGCGTACGAACGGCCCACGCCGTGAGTGCCCCGCCACGCGCCGGGAGCCGTCCCGGCGGTACCCGGGGACTAAGCTCGCCCGATGGCCAAGTATTTCGACGTGCACCCCGACAACCCCCAGCCGCGGACCATGACCACCGTGGCCGACAGCATCCGCGCGGGCGCCCTCGTCGCGTACCCCACCGACTCCTGCTACGCGCTGGGCTGCCAGATCGGCAACAGCGACGGCCTCGACCGCATCCGGTCGATCCGGCGGCTCGACGACCGGCACCACTTCACCCTCGTCTGCCAGGACTTCGCGCAGCTGGGCCGGCTCGTGCAGATCGACAACGACGTCTTCCGGGCGATCAAGTCCGCGACGCCCGGCAGCTACACCTTCATCCTCCCGGCGACGAAGGAGGTACCCCGCCGTCTGCTCCACCCCAAGAAGAAGACGGTCGGGGTCCGCATCCCCGACCATGTCGTCGTCCAGGCGCTCCTCGCCGAACTGGGTGAACCGCTGCTCTCCAGCACCCTGTTGCTGCCGGACGAGGAGGAGCCGCTGACCCAGGGCTGGGAGATCAAGGACCGGCTGGACCACGTGGTCGACGCCGTCATCGACTCGGGGGACTGCGGTACCGAGCCGACCACGGTCATCGACTTCTCCGACGGCGGCGCGGAGATCGTGCGCCGCGGTGCGGGCGACGTCTCGCGCTTCGAGTAGGCGCCGGCGGGGGCGCCGGCGGGGAGGGGCGCCGCCCACCGCCCGCGCGGGCGGTCGGCGGGCAGCGGTCAACCGACGCGGGGGCGTTCAGCCGTCGCCTCGCGCGGTCGTCGCCCCCGTTCAGCCGCCGCCGCGCTCAGCCGCCGGTTCCGCTCATCGCACCCGAGGCGGGGTCGGCCAGGCGCAGATGGACGCGGGCCTCCTCGTCGAGCCCCAGCCGCTGGAGAGTCCGCCCGTACAGCATCCGCGCGTACGGATCGGCCGGCGTCTCCTCGACCACCGCCTCCAGCAGCGCCCGCGCCCGCCGGAGCTGCGCCGACGCGAAACACGCCCGCGCCGCGAGCAGACGGACGCCGCGATCGGCCCCGAACTCCTCCATCAGCGGTCGCAGCAGCACCAGTGCCCCGAGCGGATCGCGCCGGTCGAGCAGGGACTCCGCCCAGCGCAGACGCTCCACCTCGGCCGGGACGGCGCGGCCGGGCCGGCCCCGCGCCAGGAACTCTGCGATGACCCGCGGTGACTGCGCCCCGCCGAGCGCCCGGTCACCGACGACCAGCGTGGGGGAGGTCCGCACCCCGCGCGCCTTACCCTGCAACAGCAGCTCGGCCACCAACGCCTCACCGGCGTCGGTGTGCAGCAGCGCGGCACCCTGCGGGAAGCCCGCCGAGGCCGCGACGGAGCCGAGAACCGCGCGGTCGCCGATGTCCATGGAGTGCAGGAAGTTCGCCCGCATCACGGCTTCGGCCACGGCGTCCTGGAGCCCCGCGCCCCCGTGCTCGTACGCCAGCGCGATCAGCCGGTGCGCGTCGTGACTGCTGACCCGCCAGGGAGAACCCCAGTTCGGCCCGAGGCCCTCGGTCGCGGCCACCTCGGAGATCCGGACCCGGTTCTGGGCCGGGGTCAGCCCCGGTGCGCAGGCGCGCAGTGCCTCGTCCATCAGTGGGTCGCGCAGCGCCTCCTCCAGGGCGACGGCTCCGGCCGGTGCGGTCGGGTCGATCCGGAACGGCCGCCACACGACCTCGATGTCCTCGTCCCGCCCGGCGAGCGCCCGCTCCACCCGGCGCTTCCCGATGTACGCCCACGCGCACACCACGTCTGCCCAGATCTCGATTCGCATGACCCCAACGGTATGCGACATTCGTCGCATACGCAACGCATGTTGCGGACAGCGGCGAGGGGCTGGCGTAGGCAGGGCGGGGTGTCGGCGCGGCCCCGATCGGGCTGGACGATCGGCCTGCTTCCGGTCGTGGAGTGCCGCCGCTTCGGGCACCCAGAACGGGCCTTGTGCGTGCCCGCGCCGGAGGCCATGGTGTGGATCGGCGTGGCCCGCCCGGACCAGGGCTCCCGTCAGTAGGCACCGGCACGCGACTTCCGCCATCCCGAAGGGTTTACACATGACGACTGACGCCGTGGGATTCGGCGCGTTCATCTCGCCGCTGCACCCACCGGGGGAGGCACCCGACCTGCAGATGTGGCGTGATCTGGAACTGATCGGATGGCTCGACCAGCTCGGCCTCGACGAGGCGTGGGTCGGTGAGCACCACTCGGGAGGATGGGGAACCATCAGCTCCCCGGAGGTGTTCCTGGCCGCGGCGGCAGAGCGAACCCGCCGCATCCGCCTCGGCACCGGCGTGGTCAGCCTGCCTTATCACCATCCGTTCCACGCCGCCTCGCGCATCGTCCAGCTCGATCACATGACCCGGGGCCGTGTCATGTTCGGCGTCGGTTCCGGCTCGTCGCCCGCCGACGCCCACATGCTCGGTGTCGACGCGGTCGAGACGCGGCGCATGACCGCGGAGGCGCTGGAGGTGATCGTCCCACTGCTGCGAGGTGAGACGGTGACGCGGGCCACCGACTGGTTCGAACTCCGCGACGCCCGGCTTCATCTCGCCCCGTATTCGGACGGGCTGGAGGTGGCGATCTCCAGCGCGTCCTCCCCTGTCAGCATGCGGCTCGCCGGCCGGCACGGCCTCAGCCCGCTGTCCTTCGCGGCACCGGTCCCCGGTGCCCCTCCGATCGACCTCGCCGCCCAGTGGGGGCACGCGGAACGGGAGGCCGCGGCGCACACACGGGTGGTCGACCGGCGGAACTGGCGGTTGGTGCTGCCCGTCCACGTCGCCAAGACCACCGAACAGGCGTACTCCGACGTTCGTGAGGGGTTCCGGCGGTACGCTTTGGGCTACTTCAAGGACACGCTGGGGCTGCCGGTGGACTTCTCGTCCGCGCCCCCGGGGCAGGAGGTCGAGGCCATGGTGGCGTCGGGGGCGGCCATCGTCGGCTCGGTCGACGACTGCGTCTCGGCCGTGCAACGGCTCGTGGAGCGGACGGGTGGCTTCGGCCGGCTGCTCGTGGCCGTGAACGACTGGGCGCCCCGTGCGGAGACCTTGCGCAGCTTCGAGCTCCTCGCCCGGTTCGTTGCGCCGCACTTCAACGGCCGCGCGCGGAGCGTCCGCGTCTCCAACGACTGGGTCAGGGAGAACCGGGGCGAGTTCGTCGGCAAGGCCGTCGAGGGTTTCCGGCGAGCGACGGCGGTCTCCTGATCGAGGGGGTCAACCCTGCCAGGGGGACGGCCGGTGAGTGGGCCCGGAACGGGCCCACTCACCGGCCGCTGTCGTTCAGTCGAGGTCGATGCTCGGGTGGTAGAGGTCGATCCACGCGGAAAACTCCAGGATCCGCTCCAGGCCGTGACGGACCGGCAGGGACATCTCGCCCGCGTCCCCGGCGACGGCCCGAGCCAGCCATTCGGGGTCGACGAGGTCGAAGATGTCGTCGCCCGGGTCGGCGAGTACCCGCTTGCCCTGCTGCTGCAGCTCCTGCTGGTAGAACGGGTCCTGCGTCGACGGATAGGGGCTCTTGCGCCGATCGGCGACCGACTCGGGCAGCAGGTCGCGGACGGCGGCCCGCAGCAGGCTCTTCTCCCGGCCGTCGAACGTTTTGAGACTCCAGGGGGTGTTGAAGACGTACTCGGTCAGCCGGTGATCGCAGAACGGGACCCGGACCTCCAGTCCGGTGGCCATGCTCATCCGGTCCTTCCGTTCCAGCAGCGACGGCATCCATCGCGTGAGGTTCAGGTAGCCGATGCGCCGCATTCGTCGTTCGAGCCCCTCCTCGCCGGTCAGCCGCGGGACCTCCGCCACCGCGTCGCTGTACCGCTGGCGCGCGTACTCCTCCAGCTGGAGGCGGGCGCGCACCTCGGGTCGCAGCAGTGTGAGCGCCTCGCGCTCCGCCTCACCGAATATCGCGGTCCAGGGAAATGTCTCGGCCTGCTGGGCGCCGGGATCATGGAACCAGACGTACCCCCCGAACAGCTCGTCCGCTGCTTCACCTGACAGGGCCACCGTCGACTCGCGGCTGATCGCTTCGAACAGCAGGTGGAGCGAGAGGTCCATGTCTCCGTGGACCCCCGGCAGGTCGCGCGCCGCGACCGTGCGGCTGCGCAGCTCCGGGTCGGCGATCCCGCGCGCGTCGAGCACGATGTCCCGGTGGTCTGTGTCGACGTGACGGACCACGTCGCGGATGTAGGGAGCGTCGGGAGTCTCCCGCAGCCGCGTGGCGCGGAAGGTGTCGGCGCCGCCGACGAAGTCGACGGCGAAGGTGCGCACCCGTGCGTCGGCGGACTGCCGGCGCAACCCGCCGGCGGCCATGGCGGTGAGCGCGCTGGAGTCGAGACCACCCGAGAGAAGCACGCACCGGGGCACGTCCGAGATCATCTGGCGCGCGGCGATGTCCTCCAGCAGCGCGCGGATGTGTGCCGTTGTGGCGGCGAGGTCGTCGGTGTGTTCCCGAGCCTCCAGGCGCCAGTACCTCCGCTCCCGGACGCCGGAGCGGTCGACGACCGCGAGCGTGCCCGGGGGCAGCTCCCGCACGCCGTCCCATACGGCCTCGCCGGGGGTCCTTGTGAAGGAGAACATCTCCCGCAGCCCGTCGGTGCGGACGCGTCGGACTACCTCTGGGTGGGCCAGGATTGCCTTCGGTTCCGAGCCGAAAAGGACGCCGTCCCGGGTGCGGTGGTAGAAGAGCGGCTTGACGCCCGCCCGGTCGCGGACGAGCACCATCCGCTCGGTGCGGGCGTCCCAGAGGGCGAAGGCGAACATGCCGTTGAGCCTCTCGGCGCAGCCGGTGCCCCACTCGATGTAGGAGCGCAGGACCACCTCCGTGTCGCTCCGGGTCGTGAAGGAGTGCCCTCTGCCAATGAGTTCCTGCCGCAGTTCGCGGTAGTTGTACACTTCGCCGCTGTATGTGAGGACGATGTTCTGGCCGTGCACCCGCGTCACCATGGGCTGACGCCCGCCCTCGAGATCGATGACGGACAGGCGGCTGTGGCCCACCGCCGCTCGCCGTGAGACCCACGTCCCGTCGGCGTCCGGCCCCCGCCGGTTCATGGTCGCGGTCATGGCCTCCAGGACGTCCTGGTGAGCCGTCAGGTCACGAGTGAACGCGACCCATCCGGTGATGCCGCACATACTCGTCCTCCCCTTCTCCCGTGTGAGGAACGGTTTTTCCGGAACGGTAGGCGCTGGTGCCCGTCCCGTCCGATCCCTGATGCGGTGCCCGAAAGAGCTGGGGGAAGGGCACGTCACAGTGGGCGGCCATGTAACCAACGCGCGTTGCATAGACGGCGAGTGTTGGTTTATTGTGACCGGTGACTGCCGGCCACTCCGTCGTGCAGCTCTGACGCCTGGAGAGGTAGGACCCCATGGGGCGGTGGCTTGTACCACTGGTGCTCGCGATCTTCACCTTCGGCACGGCCGACTTCGTGGTCGCGGGCCTGTTGCGCGACATGGCCGAGGATCTCGGCAGAGGTGAGGCGGCGATCGGCCAGCTGGTGACCGTCTACTCGATCGTCTACGCGATCTCGGCTCCGGTCGCCGCCGTGCTCACGGCGCGTGTCCCCCGCCGGGCGCTGGCTGTCGCCGGCATGGCGATGTTCATCGCCGGAAACGTCGTGGCTGCGAGTACCTCGGACTACGAGGTGCTGCTCGTCTCCCGGGTGATCAGTGCGATGGCGGCCGCGGCGGTGACGCCCATGTGTTTCAACGCGGCAGGTACCCTTCCGCCGGAAGGGCGGCGCGGACGCGCGCTGGGTGCCCTGAGTGCGGGCATCATGCTGGCGCAACTGCTCGGTGTCCCGCTGGGAACCTGGTTCGGGGGGATGTGGGGGTGGCAGGCCGCCTTCTGGATGTGCGTCGGACTCGGTGTCCTCGTGCTCGTCACGATGCTCACCCTGCTTCCGGTGCTGGCGCTGCCGCCTGCGTCGGGGCTGCGCGAGCGGCTTGCCCCGGCGACCAAGGGGCCAGTACTGCGTGGCCTGAGCGCCATGATGCTGCTGTCCGCCGGCAGCATGATGATGATGACCTACATCGCGCCGATCAGCGCCGCGGCCGGGGGGGTGGATACCGCGGGTGTGGCGATGTTGTTCGTGGCTGCTGGCCTCGCGGGTGTGGTGGCCACTCAGGTCGGAGGCGCTGCCAGCGACAAGCTGGGTGCGCTGCGGACCGTCGCGATCGGGGCGGGCATGCTGGTCGCCGTCATGGTCGTGCTCTCCGGGATGGTCCTGTGGGGCTCGACTCCGTTCGCAGCGCTTGTCGTGCTTGTGATGTTCATGGCGTTCGCGATCGGTCTGCTCAACCCGCCGCTGGTGGTATGGCTGCTTGGCCGGGCGGGTCCGTCCGGCAACGAGGTGATGGCGCTCAATGCCAGTGCCATGTACCTGGGCACATCACTGGGAGGAGTGCTGGGTGGGCTGATGCTCTCGCTGTACGGCCCGGCGGCGCTGCCCATGCTCGCGGTCGTCGAGACGGCCCTGATGGTCGTGCTCGTCGTCACCGCGCGGCGTGACTCACGGGACGCCGCTACCGGTGTCCCGGCCGAACGGGAGACCACTGCGGTGGCCTGACGCTCTGTCACTTGCCTCCGGTCACGCGCACCCTGCGGTGTGCGGGGCCGGAGGCAGTCGAGTGAGAGAAACCGGCCAATTGGTCTGTTGTCCTCGATGCATGTCGCCCAATTGGCGATGAATATGTGAAACCTCCCCCTAGGGATGGCTGTTATTGATTGGTCCAGCGCGAAATGGCCCCTGTCAAAACCGTACGGATGGTTTTATGCTCGCCCGGTATCACGGTGAGAGGCACTCACCCGGCCATGCTCGGACGAGGGGGAAGGTTGCTGTGGACACGATGTGCGGACCGAAGTCGGAGATCAGCGTCGTGCTGGGGGATGCGGTGCAGCGGTACGGCATCGAAGCCATGATCCGCTCGAACGCAAAGGACACCGCGGTCAGTTCCTTCGCCGCCGGAGAGGATGCCGTCAGCCGGCTCGAGGGCTCGTCACGGCAGCTGGTGGTCCTGGCGGCGGACGAGGCGGAGGAGCGGTGGCCCGATGGGGTGCTATCCGGACTGGCCGCGCGCGGCGTGCGACTGCTGGTGCTGGTGGACGGCGCTGACGACGAGGATGTCGCCCGCTCGGCGCGGCTGGGCGGTCACGGCTACGTCGACCGCCAGGACCTCAACGCCCACATCCTCAGCGCAGCCGTCACCGACATACTGGGGGACAAACTCTTCGTCTCTGCCACTCTCGCCCGGGCACTCCTGGGACGTGCGGGCAGGGCCCGCAGGTCCTTCCCGGAGGGCCGCGGGGCGGCGCTCACGCCGCGTGAGCTCCAGGTGCTCCACCTGCTGGTTCAGGGGCTGAGTAACAAGCAGGTGGCCCGGCAGCTGGTCATATCGGAGCACGGGGTCAAGCGGCTGGTCAGCAACGTGCTGGCCAAACTCAACTGCCCCAATCGCACTATGGCCGTGGTGCGGGCGATGGAGGAAGGCATCCTCGCCTCATGAGGCGCCCGGGCGAGGCCGCCTCTCCGAAGCCCGGCTCCCGGCGGTGGAGGGGAGGGCGACCGCGGCGACGTGGCCCGTCGCGGCCGGCAGGTCCCGCACCACCCAGCTATCCGTCCCGCAGGGCGACCCGGCGTGCTGTACGTGGGGCGCGGCGTGCCCCGGGCGCGTGTCGACGCGGCGCAGGTCCGTCGCCACTCCGACGCCACTCGCCTTGACGACGGCCTCCTTGCGCGCCCAGCACCGGGCGAACTCCCTCGCCCTGTCCCCGGCCGGCGCTGCAGCGACGTGAGCCCGCTCCGGTCCGCTGAGCACTGCCGTCAGTAGCCCCGCCGGATAGTGCGCCCGCCGCCGCTCGATGTCCACGCCCACGGAGACTCCCTCTGCGGCCGCGGCGAGCCACGCCGGACCCGAACGCGAGAGGCTCATCCCCAGTGCCGTCAGCGGCTCGGTGATCACGGGCTTGCCGTGGTCTGTGTCCCCGCAGCCGGGGCACGGGGCACGGCCGAACTCCAGATCGGCGGGCCTTACACCCAGCAGTGACGCGAGGCCCCGTCGAAGGCCCGCGTGGGCGCCGGCGTACCAGGAGGCCCTGGCCGGGTCCCGGAATGAGTCGAAGCGTGCTCGCTCCGCCGCCGAGAGCATCGAGACGTCTTCCGGGGTGGTCTCCCCGGTCGCGTGCCCGCCCCAGACCCACAGTCGTGCCGCGGCGCGGGGGAGCGGGCGGTGCGGCGCGGCGGACCGTGGCGACCCCGACGAGGCCGAACAGGAGTGGGACGGGCCGATCCCGCACGTGCCGGTCGTGATCGGCGGGCCGTGGGTCGCGGGGCCGTCACGACGCACTGCCCACCTCCCCGAGAGTGACGATTGCCTTCCCGCGCGCGGTGACGGTGCCGTCTGCGCGGTGCGCCGTCAGCCGCAGAGATGCGTGCGTTCCGTCGTCGGTTTCCCACAGCTCGGTGACGGTGCCGAAGACACTCAGCCGTGTACCGGCCGGTACGGGTGCCACGAAACTGGCCCGGAGCTGACGGATACTTCTCACCGCTTCCCATGAGGACACCAGCTCGGCCAGCCAGCCGAGGGTGAGCATGCCGTGGACGAGGACGTCCGGGTGTCCGGCGGCCCGGGCGGCGGCGGGGTTCACATGCAGAGGATTGCGGTCGCCCGATGCCTCCGCGAATTCGGCTACGAGCTCAGCGGTGGCGAGCCGTGCGGGGAGCCCTGGAAGCTCGGCTCCCGGTTCCGGCCGGTTCCGGCCGCGGCTGTTCACGCTGCAGTCCCGTCCGCCGGGCTCGGGACAGCGATCACCTGGCGCAACGCGGCGACCTCGGTACCGTCGTCCCGGTGCACCACCGTGCGCCGCGTGAGGAACTCCATGCCCCGTCGGTGGTGGCCCTCGGTGTCGAAGGTGGGCGTGAACACGAGTGCGCGGCCGGCGTGGACCGGGGCGCCGTAGATGAACTCCTGCTCAACGTGCAGGCAGTCGCGAGGGTCCGCCCCTGCACTCTCCAGCATGTCGAAGACCCGTCCTTGCTCCATGTCCAGGCCGAACAGGTAGGTGGGCGGAGCAAGGAGGTCGGGGTGGCCGGCGGCGCGCGCCGCGGACACATCGAAGCAGCTCGGGTCGGTGGCGCCGATCGACGCCGCGAAGCGGCGGATCGTCGCCCTGGTCGGCCGTACACGGTAGGGCCGCACAGCGGTGTGTAGTCGCCCGGCGATGGTCATGATGGTCCTTTCTCTCGGGCCGGCCGGTCCTGGTGTGCCGCGCAGGACCTGCGGGCGCGCCATCGCACGGCTGATCGTCACTGTTCCCGCCTGGCGCCGCGGCCCCCGGGGCCGGTGCGGATGCGGTCTGGCCGGACCCGGGCGGCGGATCTGCCGGCTCCGGGGCTCGGCCGAACCGTCCCGTGGTCCGGGTGCGCGGGTACCGTCGGGAACGGCGCTACCCGACATATAAACCACGCTCGTCGTTTACTAGTCAGGTGTCAGAGAAGTGCCTATCCTGGTCCGCATGGAGAAGAAGACCGCCGGCCGTGTCGATCCCCGCGTGCTGCGAACGCGCGCCCTACTGCGGTCCGCCGCCCTGGAGATGGCGGGAGAGCGTGACATCGAGTCCATGACCATCGCCGACATCGCCGAGCGCGCCACCGTCAACCGCGCGACCGTCTACCAGCACTACCGTGACCGTGACGCTCTGCTGCTGGACGCCATGGAAGAGGAGGTGGGCCGGCTCGCGCGCGCCGCGGCGCAGTGTCCGCTCACCCGTCCGGCGGAGAGAACTCCGGACGAGGTGGTGGACCTCTTCCGCCACGTCGATGCCAATGCGACGCTCTACCAGCGCATGCTGGGCCCCGGCGGGTCCGCGCGGTTCGTGAACCGGCTGCGTGAGCTGCTGGCACAGGAAGTGGAGGCCCAGCTCGTCGGCGCGGATGACGCCGGGACCGGACCCGCTGCGGCGCGACTGCGCGGCCACTACCTCGCCGGGGCTTTCGTCGGGGTCTTCACGGAGTGGGTCTCGATGACGAACCGGCCGTCCGCGCCTCAGGCCGCCAGCGAAGTGTGGAGGCTGCTGCGTGGGCCGTCCTCTCCGGCCTCGGTGGCGTCCGAAGGCACGCGGTAGGCGCGGTTGACGGCCGACACCAACGCATCCACCGTGGCGCGCACAGGGTCGGAACCGATGCCAACCCCTCCGAACTGCCCAGCCTCCACAGTGCACCATACATAGCAGACCCGGCGATCCGCGCCGAGCGGGTGCTCCACCCGGTCCAGGACCGAGAGGTCGATGCCGGCGTCCCGGAGTGCGACGGACAAGGCATCCGCGGGGCCGTCGCCGATGCCCGTGAGCCGTACCGTCTCACTGCCGATCTCTGCCTCGACGGACAGACGGTCGCGCTCCCCGCCGCTCTCCAGTTGCGCGGAGCGCAGTGTGATCCGGCCCCACGGTGCCGCAGGGTCGGGCAGGTACTCCCGCTCGAAGAGGGCCAGTAGCTCTGTCGGCGGCACATCATCGCCGTGGCAGTCTGTGCGGTCCTGCACGACTCGGGAGAACTCGACCTGGGTGCGGCGCGGCAGGTCCAGGCCGTGCTCCGTCTTCAGGACGTAGGCGACGCCACCCTTACCCGACTGGGAGTTCACGCGAATCACCGCCTCGTAGGTGCGGCCGACGTCCTTGGGGTCGACCGGGAGGTAGGGCATCGACCACGAAAGCTCCCCGACCGGCCGGCCCTGGGCGGCGGCGGTGGCCTCCATGGCCTCGAAGCCCTTCTTGATGGCGTCCTGGTGCGAGCCGGAGAAGGAGGTGTACACGAGATCCCCCGCGTAGGGGTGGCGGGGGTGCACGTCCATCTGGTTGCAGTACTCGTACGTCCGGCGGATCTCGTCGATCTGCGAGAAGTCGATCTGCGGGTCCACGCCTTGGGAGAAGAGGTTCATGCCCAGGGTGACCAGGTCCACGTTGCCGGTGCGCTCGCCCTGGCCGAACAGGCAGCCCTCGACGCGGTCGGCGCCCGCCATCACCGCCAGCTCGGCCGCTGCGACGGCGGTGCCGCGGTCGTTGTGGGGGTGCGCGGACAGACAGACGAACTCACGCCGGGAGAGGTGGCGGGACATCCATTCGAAGCGGTCGGCGTGGGTCGAGGGAGTGGAGCGCTCGACGGTGGCCGGCAGGTTGAGGATGATCTCGCGGCCGGCCTCGGGCTGCCAGACGTCCATCACCGACTCGCAGACCTCCAGCGCGAAGTCGAGTTCCGTGTCGGTGAAGACCTCGGGACTGTACTGGTAGCCGAAGGCGGTGCGCCCGTCCAACAGACGCTCGGCGTGATGCAGTACCGACCGGGTGCCGGCCGTAGCGATCCCGCGGACCTCCTCCCGGCCGAGGCGGAAGACGACTTCCCGGAACAGCGGGCTGGTGGCGTTGTAGAGATGGACGGTGGCACGGCGTGCGCCGACGATCGACCGCACGGTGCGCTCGATGAGTTCGTCACGCGCCTGTGTGAGCACGGTGATGGTGACGTCGTCCGGCACCACGTCCTCCTCGATGAGCGACCGGACGAAGTCGTAGTCGGTGCGCCCGGAGGAGGGGAAGCCCACCTCGATCTCCTTGTAGCCCATCCGCACCAGCAGGTCGAACATCCTGCGCTTCCGTTCGGCAGACATCGGGCTCGCCAGTGCCTGGTTGCCGTCGCGTAGATCGGTGGACAGCCAGCGCGGCGCGGCGACGACGCGCCGGTCCGGCCAGGTGCGGTCGGGCAGGGGGACCCGGTCGTGGCCCCGGTACCGGTGGACGGGCATTCCCGACGGGCGCTGGCGCAGGGTGCTCGCGGTGACAGGCGTGGCACGGCCGAGCGAGGGCGGGTGGTGCATGAGCTTGCTCCTCCCAGTGGGTGGTTGGGCCGGTGGATTCGGTGGGGCGCGCCCGGGGGTGGGCCGGCCCGCACGACATGTGCGTGCCGGCCCGCGGTCGCACGTCGGGTCAGACGGCGGCCGCGTCCCGCTGCTCCAGGTAGTCGACGGCGGCCCGCACGGTAGTCAGGGTGTCGGCGTCCTCGTTGGGGACATCGACACCGAACCTTCGCTGGACCAGGACGAAGACCGACACGATGGCAAGCGAGTCGAGCTCCAGATCGTCGGTGAAACCGGCGTCGAGAGTGACCCGGTCGGCCGGTACCTCGGCGACCTCGTCGAGGATCTCGCGCAGTGTGTCGAGAATGGCGTCCCTGCTCATGGGGCTGCTCCTTGGTTGATGTGACGGGTGGGTCATGGTTGTGCGGTGGGTGCGGCAGCCGGTCGCGGCGGTTCCGGCGGCGCGGTGGGGAGAGTGACGACCTGCCCCGCGTACACCAGGCCGGTGCCGAACGCGAGTAGCAGCGCCGGGCCGCCCGGTTCGGCCTCTCCGGCACTCAGGATCTGATGGAGCGCCAGGGGGATGGACGCGGCGGAGGAGTTGCCGTAGTCGGTGATGGTGCGGGCCACGGGCACGTGCTCGGGGAGCGCGAGACCCTTGACCAGCTCTTCCGTGATCCGAAGGTTGGCCTGGTGCGGGACGAAGGCAGCCAGTGCCTCCGGCTCTACGCCCGCACGCTCCAAGGCGCGTGCCGCGACGGAGACCATCTCGTAGGCGGCCCAGCGGAACACTTCGCGCCCCTCCATGGCGATGACCGGCCACGGGGCAGTGCGGTCCTCGCGGAGCGAGGACCAGGCCGCGGTCTGCCGAATGGTGTGCCGCTGGGAGCCGTCCGAACCCCACACCACGGGGCCGATGCCCGGCTCGTCCGCGCGGCCCACCACCACGGCGCCGGCACCGTCGCCGAAGAGGAAGGCCGTGCCGCGGTCCTCGACATCGAGCTGCTCGGACAGCCGCTCCACGCCGATGACAAGGACGTGCTCGGCGCTGCCAGCCGTGACGAGGTCCGACGCCATCGCGAGGCCGTAGGAGAACCCCGCACATCCGGCAGTCAGGTCGAATGCGGCGGGGGCCCGCGTACCGAGCCGGTCGGCCACGGCGACCGCCAGTGAGGGGAACTGCCGGAGGTGCGAGACGGTAGAGACGATCACGCAGTCGATCCGCTCAGGGGAGAGGGCCGCGTGCCGCAACGCCTGCCCCGCCGCGCCGACCGCCATCACCTCGACGGTCTCCTCCTCGGCCGCCCAGTATCGGGTGCGGATGCCCGAGCGGTTCCGGATCCACTCGTCCGAGCTGTCGAGTCTCTCGCAGATCATCTCGTTGGTGATCCGTCGCGACGGGACGTAGCTGCCGACACCCAGCAAGGCGGTCGGGGCCCCCGCGAGCGGTGCTCGCCGGCCAACGGCGCTCACCGAACTCCTCCTGCCGTACCGGCCGTGGCGGCGAAGTCCTCGGGCCCGCACCAGCGCACTACGGTTGCCCCCATGCTCAGCCCCGAACCGAACGCTGCGAGCACCACCAGGTCGCCCGGGGAGAGCCGACCGAGATCCAGCGCCTCCCTGAGAACCAGCGGTACGCTGGCGCCCGAGGTGTTCCCGTACCGCTCGACGTTGGTCACCGTGCGATCGCGTGGCACGCCCAGTTCCTCCAGGATCCCGTGCACGATGTGCAGGTTGGCCTGGTGAAGCGCGAAGAGATCGATGTCCGAGGTGCTGTGGCCGGCTGCGGCCAGCAACTCCCGCACGAAGTCCGGTACCCGCCCCACCGCGAAGGAGCGGACGGCCGCCCCGTCGAGCTGCGCGAAGTTGTCGCCGAAGCCACTGGTGCGCGGGGTGCCGTCGCGGCGTTTCCGCTTCTGCCGCGGAACCCACACCGTGCGATACCCGGATGGGTCGCTGCGCAGCAGTGTCGTGCCGATGCCGGTACCGGGCGCGCACCTCTCCAGCAAGTAGCACGCCGCCCCATCCCCGAAGATGACCGCGGGGCCGACATCCTTCCAGTCCAGTGTCCTCGTGCTGACGTCGGCCATCACCACAGCGACCCGCCGGTACGCTCCGGAGGCGATGTATCGCGCGCCCACGTCCAAGGCGAAGACACCTCCGGGACAGGCACCGCTGTTGACGTCGAAACCGGTCGCGCCGGTGGCACCGGCCTTTTCGATGATCAGCATCGCGGTCGGAGGTGCCATGTTGTCAGGGGTATAGGTGCCGCAGACGACAAGGTCAACCTCGGCGGGGTCTATCCCTGCCCGGGCGCAGGCGTCCCGCAGGGCGTGCGCCCCCAGATCGGAGGTCCACTCGTCCTCGGCGGCCATGCGACGCACCTCAACTCCGATGTTCTCCCTGATCCAGTCGTCCCGCGTGAGCAGGACATCCTCCAGGTCGGTGTTCTTGACCTCTCTCTCGGGAAGATAGGCACCCACGGTGCGAATTCCCACCCCGTGAAGCGTCTCGGGTTTCTCCGAGTCGTTTCTCATCACACTGTCCGTCCGTTCTCCTGAGCGGTTCAACCGATTCCCGGCAACACGCGACGACGACTCCTTCGGGTCCGCTCCCAGGACCGCAGCGCCGTTTCCGTGAGGTGTTCGTGTCCCCGCAGGATTTCGCCCAGCGCCTTTTCGGCCTCCGTGGTGTTCGACAGGAACTCCACGTATTCCCGGCCGTGTTCCGCCCGTACGAAGTTGTCCCGCATGAGGATGAGCTTTCCGCCTTCGACTCCGCGCGAACAGAGCAGGCTCCCGGTGAGCGGGGAGTCGTCGTCGGCCATGTGGTGGCCGACAATCCAGGTGTAGTCGTCCAACCGCAGCGACCGGTCCGCGAACCGGTACACCGGCGCCCAGTCACCGTCTGGCGTTCGGCGCAGGACGACGCGGTGACCGTCGACCCGGGCCACCCGGTACGTCCACCCGGCGTGCTCCTGCGGTCTTGAGTCGATCCGCAGCGGCCGCAGGACGGTCAGCATCAGGAAACTGACATCCACCAGCCACTCGGCGCCTTCCGCCTCCACGACGAGGAGAAGGTGGTCCCAGCGCGGTGCCCACGTGCCGGCGACCCGCCACGCCTGGGCGGCGACCAGCTTCAACGAGAACCCGCACTGCCGCAGGAAGTGGCCGAAGAGAGGGGTGGACTCCAGGCACGTGCCGCCGCCGCGCCGGTCGACCAGCTTGGCGAAGACGGCCGGGAGGTCCAGCGAGGGTGCCCTGCCGTCCAGGGCGTCGAGCATCTCGTACGGCACCGCCCGCAGATGTGCCTCGCTGAGGGCACGCAGACAGTCGGCACCAGGCTCCACCACACCGTCGTACTCCAGCCGCCGCAGGTACGCATCGGTTGGGACTTGCCATCCCTTGTCCTTCGCCACGGAGACAGCCGGGATCCGCGACGTCATCGCGGGGACCCCGCCCGCTGCCCCGACCACAGTCCCCGGAACTCGGGCTGGCCGAGTGCCAGTGACAGAAGGTCGGGGAGGGGCATCGCCCCGGCGTCGGCCCGCGGCGACCGCAGCGCGGCGAGAGTGTCACGCTGACCGCTCTGCAGCCCTTCAATGAAGGGCACCCGGTGGGCGAGGTGCTCCCGCAGCACCGCTGTCGATCCACCGTTCAGCGCCCGGTGGATACCGTCGGAGATCAGCACCGCGTCCTGAAGCGAGGTGTTCAATCCTTGGCCACCGAGGGCGTGCATGGCGTGGGCACTGTCGCCGAGCAGCACTACGTTGCCGTCCGTCCAGCGATCGGGGCGCACCATGTGGTGGCCCACGTTGCGGTGCGGGACATCGCTCCACGCCGACCGAGCAACGGCAGCCGGGAAGAGCGGGGCGAGTTCGGGCGCCGAGCGTGTCACCTCCGCCGCGAACTGCGCGAGCCTCGCGTCCAGTGCGGTCCTCACCCGGTGCTCGGCGGTGATCCACACCACGATCACGCGGTCGCCGGGATACGGCATGGACAGCAGATATTCGTCGTCCCGGAAGTGCATGGTGATTCGGGAGGCCCAGCCGGACGGGGCGGGGACCACCAGGTCCAGATGCCCCTTGTCGTAGGCGAACACCTCGGTGGGGATGCCGGCCAGCTCGCGGACCGTGGATAGGGCTCCGTCGCAACCGACCACGTACCCCGGCTCCAGAGTCGAGGAGCCTTGCGGCCCGCGCACTCGGATCGCACGCCGTCCACCCGCGTTCCCGTCCAGCGCCTCAACCGACGTACTCAGCATGACGTCCACCTGCGGAACGGGTTCCAGTGCCTTCAGCAGAGCGGCACGGAGTGCGCCTACCGGAACAGTGAGGGCGAACGGGACCGGCGCTTCCGGCAGCTCGGCGTAGTCGTACCCCGCCACGTGACGCCCGCTCACCCGCACCTCGCCCCTGCGGATCTCGCCCGCGCCGCGCCGCACCTCCTCCAGCAGGCCCAGTTCCCGGAGGATGCCGAGTGAGACGGGCTGGAGGACTGGCGCGCCGGCCCGGTGGACGAGATCGATGCGATCAGCGCGCTCCAGGACGGTGGTCCGGTGCCCCAGGCGGCCGAGGAGCAGCGCGAGAAGCAGCCCGGCGGGGCCCGCGCCCACCACGCACACCGCGGGGTCGGATGGTCCGTCAGGCATCTGTTCCTCCTGAGAGCTGGTGACTCGTGCGAGGTCGCCGTGTGCGAATCGCCCGCCTCGACTCCCAGCATTCTCCGGCGCGCCCGGTAAGCGCCCCAGACCCGACCGACCTGACCGAACGGCGCCCCCGGGTGCCGCCTGGCGGTGCGCGGGAAGAGCAGGTGAGTTCGAGCAGGGGGAAAGGGCGTTGGCGATAAGCCGAACCGCCGGGATCGTAGAGGCCAACGTCGAGGAGATGAGGTTGGTGATGTCACGCTGGTCTCCAGGAAAGAGCCTCAGAATCAGTAGGCTCGGTCCACCGGACGGCCGTTTCCTTTTCGTTCCGCTCGACCATTCACTGGCCGACGGACCGATCGCCTGCGAGGGCCGCTTCCACGAGGTGGTCCAGCAGGTGTCCGAAGGCGGAGCCGACGCCGTGGTCCTCCACAAGGGCCGGGCGCGCGGTCTGGACCCCCGCACCCTGCGGGGAACCGCTCTCGTCGTTCACCTGAGCGGGAGCACCGCACACGCCCAGGATGTCGACGCCAAGGTGCTCGTCGCCTCGGTGGAGGACGCCCTGCTTCTGGGCGCCGACGCGGTGAGCGTCCACGTCAACGTCGGTTCGGACACCGAGGCCGCCCAACTGGCGGACTTCGGGGCAGTGGCCGGCGCCTGCGACCGCTGGGGCCTTCCGCTGCTGGCGATGGTCTACCCACGCGGCCCCCGTGTGCGTGATCCGCACGACCCGGCGTTGCTGGCCCACGTGGTCAACATCGCGGCTGACCTCGGCGCCGACCTGGTCAAGACGACCTGGTCCGCACCGTTCGATGCCATGGCCGACGTGGTGTCCAGCAGCCCGATCCCTGTCCTGGTGGCAGGCGGTCCCTCAGGAGAGGGAGACCTCGCGACGTACACCCGCTCGGCGCTCGCCGCCGGCTGCAGCGGACTCGCGGTCGGGCGGCGGGTCTTCGGACATCCCAGCCCTCGAGACGTCGTGCGGGAGCTGGCCACGCTGGTGCATCCCCCCACCCCTGACAGCGGTCAGGAGCAATCGGAATTGTCGTCCCTTTCGTCATCACGAGTATTGGCAGGTTCCCGGTGAAGTTCGGATGGATTGATCTGCGAGGAGTTCCCAGCGGGCAGCGGGACGCGGTCATCGAGGCCGCGTTGCACGTGAAGCTGGAGGGAGTCGTCGCGGAGGACGAGGCCCAGCTGGCCACGCTGCCGCCCACAGTCAGGCGCGTGGTGCTGCCTCCGGCCGGGGGACCGCCTGCCGCACCAGCCGGTTCCACACCCGAGTCCACGGCGCAGACGGAGAAGGGCGCACACGACCTGTGGCTGACCCGGCTGGAGTCCTCGGACGACCTGGACCGCCTGCGGTTGACCAGTGCCGGAACCGGGCACGAACCGGCCTCCTTTGTCGAAGTGGTCGACGACCCCACGCTCAAGCTGGCCTGCGCCTCGGCCATCGAGCTCTCCCACACCGTGGTCCAGTTCCGCGACCCCACCAAGATCCCACTGGAGATCGTCATCGCGGCGGCCGACAAGACACCCGGTCAGCTGGTCTGCTGGGCCGGGGACCTCGAGGAGGCGGGAATCATCCTCGACGTGCTGGAGAAGGGCTCTGAAGGGGTGCTCTTCGCACCCCAGGACGCCAACGAGGTTTTCGCCTTCGCCGAGTTGCTGCGCACGCAGACGCCGAAGCTGGAGCTGACGACGCTCACGGTCGAGTCGATCGAGCACAACGGCCTCGGTGACCGCGTCTGCGTGGACACGGCCAGCCACTTCGCGAAGGACGAGGGGATCCTGGTCGGCTCCTACGCGCACGGCTTCGTCCTGTGCGTCAGCGAGACCCATCCACTGCCCTACATGCCCACGCGCCCATTCCGCGTGAACGCCGGTGCGCTGCACTCCTACACGGTGGGTCTGGACAACCGGACCAACTACCTCAGTGAGCTCAAGGCAGGATCGCCGATCCTGGCGGTGGGCGCCGACGGCCGGACCCGCCGCGTCGTGGTGGGCCGGATCAAGCTCGAGTCGCGGCCGATGCTGACGATCAGGGCGGTGGCCGAGGACGGAACCGAGGTCAGCCTCACCGTGCAGGACGACTGGCACGTGCGCGTTCTCGGGCCCGGCGCGACCGTGCTCAACGTCACCGAGCTCAAGGCCGGCGACCAGCTGCTCGGCCACGTGTCGACCGAGAAGCGTCACGTCGGCTGGCCGGTCAAGGAGTACTGCGTCGAGAAGTGACGCCCACGGACCGCCTCGGTTCCGCACACCCCGGTGGAACCCGGGCACAGCCACCCGCGTCCGGCCTGACCGGCCGGACGCGGGCGGCTCAGCCGACCCGTGAGAGGGACAACCCAACGTTGGAGGAACTCCAGTGACCACTCCCCAGCATTCGGAGGCCCCCTGGTGGGGAGACCACCTGCTGGCCGGGCAGCCGGGCGACGCCGTCTGGGCGCGCGCGGAAGCCACCGTCACCTGGGCCGAACTGCGCGAGCGCGTGGAACGGAGCGCCGGGATGTTCGCCGCCCAGGGGATTGGGCACGGTAGCTCGGTCGCGCTACGGCTGCCGCCCAGCCTCACCGGGATCTGGTCCCTGATGGCCCTGTGGTCCCTCGGGGCGCAGGTCCAGCTCCTGGACCACCGCCTCAAGACGAGTGAGGTGCAGCGGATCCTGGACCTCTGCGAGCCCCGCCACTACGTGCACGTGACCGACGACGCCGCCACAGCGCAGTTCCGGGACGAGTGCGAGGTGTACGTGGAGTGGCGACGCAGAGGCAGGAACGCCCGCTCGGACCACTGCCTCGTGCAGTTCAGCTCCGGCTCCACGGGCCGGCCCAAGGTGATCGGCCGTACCTCGAGGTCGCTGCGGGCCGAGCTGCAGGCGTTCTCCCGGCTCGAAGGGATGCCCCGCCCGGGTGAGCGTGTGCTGCTGCTCAACTCGACCATCCACTCCTTCGGGCTCATCGGGGGAGTCCTGCACGCGCTGAACACCGGGGCCACCGTCGTCTTCACCTCCCGGCTCCAGCCCGACGCCCTGCTGCGGACGCTCGTGGAGGAGAACATCGACGTCCTCTTCGGCGTTCCCTTTCACTTCGACCTGCTCAGCCGGGTGGTCATCCCGCCGCCCCTCCCGCGCCTACGGCTCGCCGTCAGCGGTGGCGAAGGACTTCCACCCCAAGTCCACCAGCGGTTCCTGGAGCGCTACGGGATCAGGGTGGGGCAGGCCTACGGCACGACCGAGACCGGGATCATCGCGACCGACCTCGCAGGCGAGCTCGGTCCCCCCGCGGTCGGCAGGGTCGTCCCCGGGGTCCGGACCCGGGTGGACGGGGGCGAACTGCGGATCGGACTCGACCGCTCGCCTTACCTTCAGGAGCAGGGGACCGACCGATACCACGACGGCTGGCTCAACTCGCGTGACCTCGCCGAGTTCGACGCCGCGGACGGCGCTCTGCGGATCACCGGTCGCTCCGACTCCCTCGTCGCCGTCGGCGGGCTGAAGGTCGACCTGCTGGAGGTCGAGCACGCCCTCGCCACCCACCCGGCTGTCCGGGAGGTGGTCGTCGTCCAGGGCGACGGCATTGAGGCGCACGTGGGTGCTCCCGACGGGCTGTCGGTGACGGAGCTGCTCGCCTTCGCGCGGGAGCGGCTGAGCAACTTCAAGATCCCCCGCCGCGTCCACATCGTTCCATCGCTGCCGCGCACCGACAACGGAAAGCTGCTGCGAACCGCGGAGCTGCTGCGCGCCGGTCATGCAGCGGGACGGCCGCTCGGCGCGACCCGCGCCAGCCGCGCTCTGACGGGTGAGAAGGGATGATCATCGAGCCCGTCCGCCGTGGCGCCCTCTGGGTCACCGCCCACCCGGTCGGGCGAGCGCGGGTGGTGCGCACAACGGTGCGGTCGCTCCAGGCCGCGCGGCCCGCCCGCGGACCCCGTGCCGCGCTCGTCATAGGGGCCTCGTCGGGGCTCGGCCTGGCCACCAGGCTCACCGCCGCCTTCGGCTACGGGGCCGCGACAGTCGGCATCTGCGCGGAACGTCCGGGTGTGCCCCACCGCACGGGCACCGCCGGCTGGTACAACGCCTCCGCTACCGAGCATGAGCTCCGCACCGCGAAGCTGTTCGGCCGCACGGTCGTCGGTGACGCCTTCAGCGACACGGTCAAGGAGCACGCTGCGCGCCTGATCTCCGAGGAACTGGGCGGCGTGGACCTCGTCGTGCACAGCCTGGCCGCGCCGCGCCGGGAGGAAAACGGCACGGGCCGGGTCGACCGGTCGGTCATCAAGACCATCGGAGCGCCCTTCACGGAGAAGGCGTTCGACCCCCGGACGGCGGGAATCCGGACTCACACCACCCCGGCCGCGACTCCGGAGGAGGTCGAGCAGACCGTGCGGGTGATGGGCGGAGCCGACTGGCGTCGCTGGATCGAGGTGCTGCAGGAGCACGGGGCGCTCATGCCCGGTGCCACGACGGTCGCCTTCAGCTACGTCGGTAACCGGTGGCTCGCCCCGACCTACCGCGACGGCACCCTCGGACGCGCCAAACAGGATCTGGAGCGCACCGCGACCGACCTGGCGCGTCTGCTGGCTCCGCACGGCGGCCGTGCCCACGCCGCGGTCATGCGGGCGCTGATCACACCGGCGAGCCAGGTGATGCCGGTGCAGTTGCTGTACACGCTCCTGCTCTCGCGGGTCACCCGTGAGGCAGGAGTCCCGGAGGACACGGACGGCCAGGCGAGCCGCCTGCTCGCAGCCCTCTACTCCGGCAACGGAGGTGTCGTCACCGACCAACGGGACCGGATCCGTCTGGACGACATCGAGATGCGCCCCGGCATCCAGGCCGAGGTGCGTCGGCGCTGGGAGGCGGTCGGCGACACGGCAGACCTCGCACGCCTCGGCGACCTGGACCGCTACGCGGTCCTCGCCCGCCAGCTGCACGGCTTCGGAGTCGACGGGGTGGACTACGCGGCCGACACCGATCCGGTGCGCCCCATCCTCGACGCCCTGATCATTCCCTCGAACCCAAGGAGACCGACGTGAGGACCGCAGAGAACGACCCCGTCTCGGACTATGTGCTCGGCATCGTCCGCGACATGCTCAACATGCCCGTGCCCAGTGACACCTCGCCCTCGACTCCCCTTGGAGCCGGCGGGCTCGAACTGGAGTCGCTCGCACTGGTGGAACTCACTGTCCACCTGGAGCGGCAGTACGGGGTACAGCTCCCCGATGAGGCGGTGGACGGGCTGGCGACGGCGACCGTGGGCGAGCTGGCGGCCGACATCCGCAGTCGGCTGTCGTCGGCGGACACCGACGCCCTCGCCGTGAAAGCGTCCGCAGGCCGTGCCGACCTGGCCGGGCTGACCCTCGCCGAGGTCAAGCGCCTACTGGTGCTCAGCCAGATCCTCCCCGATGTCGCTCCCGACCAGGTCGCGGACGACGAGGAGGTCGTGCTCGACTCGCTCACCCTGGTGTGGTTCTGCTACCAGCTCAAGGAGCAGCACGGCATCGACATGGAGATCGCCCCAGCGGAGGTCGAGGGGGTCACCACGGTGGGCGGCCTCCACCGGTCGTTGTGCGCTCTGAGCGCAGCGGGCAACCGCACCGGTGACGCGGTGACGGAGGTAGCCGGGCGATGAGCACCGCCCCCGACGACGTCCTCGTCACGGGCTACGGCCTGCTCACGGGCCACGGCGCCGGTGACGCCGCGCTGCGGGACGGCGTGTTCGCGGGGAACGCGGCCTTCCGGCCGGTCGACCGTTTCGCGACCGGCCGGTTCCGATCGCGGACCGCGGCCACGGCCCGTGAGCTTCCCTCCGCGCCCGGCACACGGGAGAATCCAGGTCCGCCCGACCAGCGTGCGGCGCTCGTGGCCTGTGCCCGCGCCGCGCTCGGCATGGCGGGTCTGGAGGAGCCGCGTCACGCGGATGTGCTGCTCGGTACCCAGGGTGACCACACCGGCGTCACCGCCTTCTGGTCCGGCGGCGGCTCGGCCGCCGTCCCGGGGATTGCGGAGAGCCTTCCGGCCGCTCTGACCGGGCTGGTAGCCGACGACCTCGGCGTATCGGGGCGGCGGCTGGCCTTCGTCAACGCGTGTGTCGCGTCTACCAACGCCCTCGTGCACGGTGCACGGCTGATCCGTGCGGGCCGGGCCGGCATCGTGCTGTGCGGTGGGGCCTATCTGGTCGAGCCGGAGTTCTTCGCCAAGTTCGACTCCGGCCGCGCGTTCGCGGCGGACGGCAGGGTCCGGCCGTTCTCGGCCGAGCGTCAGGGGCTGCTGCTGGGCGACGGTGCCGCTGTCCTGGTGCTGGAGTCCGGCTCCGGGGCGCGAGCGCGCGGTGCGCAGCCGCTTGCTCGGCTCAGCGGCTGGGGCATGGCCGCGGACGCTCACCACGTCTGCCACCCGCATCCCGAGGGCACCGGCATGGCCCGGGCGATCTCGGCGGCGCTCCGCGACGCGGGGGCGGCACCGGAGGGGGTCGACTACGTCAACGCCCACGGCACCGGGACCAAGATCAACGACCCGGCCGAGACCTCGGCACTCCACCGGGCTCTCGGGCCCGCGGCCCGCCACATCCCGGTCAGCTCGACCAAGAGCACGACCGGGCACATGCTGGAGGGCTCCGGCGCGGTCGAGGCGGTGATCGGGGTGTACGCCCTGCTCCACGGCATCCTGCCGCCGACGGCCGGCTACGGCTCGCCCGACCCGGTCTGCGATCTCGATTGGGTCCCCAACGAACCACGCAGCGCTGCGGTACGCCGGGTCCTGAGCGTGAACGCCGCGTTCGGCGGGCTCAACGCAGCGATCGTCCTGGAGCGCCCATGACCACCGATCCGATTCGAGCCGCACTGTCACGCGAACCGGCCGGCCTTCCCGCACGTCTCCTGGGAACGGCCTCCGTGGCGTGGCCGGCCGAGGGAGCGCTGCCCGGGCTGCCGGGCTTCATAGAGTCCCGCTTCAATCCGCTGGTGAAGACGGTCTCCGACCGGTGCCTTGCAGGGGCTGCCCCCGACGGGCTCGGGGTGTCGGGGGACCACACGGCCGTCGTGCTGGTCACCGGCTTCGGGGACGTCACCACCACCGACCTCGCCAGCCGCCGCCTCGCGGCGGGGCAGGCCAACAACCCGCTGCTCTTCTACCAGTCGGTGCCGACCTCCGTCCTGGGGGTCGTCACCCGTGACCACCGCATCCGCGGCCCGGTCACGTGTCTGTCGGTGGAGGACAGCCGCTCCGCCGCAGCAGCTTTCGAGACGGTGGGGCTGTTGCTCGCGGAGGAGGGGGTGCATCGGCTTCTCCTGATCGGGGTAGAACTCGCCGCCAGCCCCCGCACCCGCGCGGCTCTCGCCGCACGCGGGAGCAGTCCCGGTCCGGAGGCTGGCGGTGATGCGGCGGTCGCCCTGCTGCTCGGCCGTTACGGAAGCAGTCCTGGGACGGCCGACGTCTCGATCGACCTGATGGCACAGGAGTACCACTCTGCCGAAGCAGCGGCCGAGGACGACCCGTTGCACGGCGTCGGTGCTCTTGCCGCGGCTGCACGACGTGTGCTGGACGGCGCGCCGACCGCCGTCGGTGTGATCACCCCGGGCGGGCCCGGGCTGCGCCTCCACCGTTCCGGCCGCTGAACGATCCGAACACCTACGGGAGACTCACGTGGAGAACAACGGAACACTCGCCACGCCGCCCACCGCGGCCGAGCCGGGCGTTCGGCTGCCCGAGACCATCCTTTCGATCCCGCCTGAGCTGCTCGCCCGGCAGCTGATCACCAAGATGGGGATCACGGTCGTCTCGCACGAGGAGGGGCGGCTGGTCGGGACCATGCCCGTGGAGGGTAACCAACAGCCGTTCGGCTGGCTGCACGGGGGAGCCAACGCGGTGCTAGCCGAGACGCTGGGCTCCATGGCCGCCGGTCTTCACGTGGCTCCCCGGGGAGCAGTGGCCGGAGTGGAGGTGTCCTGCACCCACCACCGTCCGGCGCGGAGCGGCACGGTCACGGGCGTGTGCGTGCCGCTCAGTCAAGGGGACAGAGTGGCGACCTACGCGGTGTCGATCACGGATGACAAGGGGCGACTGACCTCCTCGGCCCGGGTCAGCTGTCTGGTGCAGAAGCACGGCGGTGGACGGCATCGGACCACCGGCGAGGAGGGTGTCCGATGAGAACATCGATTGCTGCGGCAGAGCCCCCCACCACCCCCACCGGGGTAGGTGACGGGAGGCACACCAGCGAAGCACCTGACACGATGACGTTCCGCGCCGCGATGGGCCTGCTGCCCACCGGCGTCACGGTGGTGACCGTCAACAGCGGGGAACAGACGGAGGCGGTGACCGCGAGTTCCGTTACGTCGATCTCCCTCGACCCGTTGCTCGTCATGATCAGCATCGGCGCCGAGGGGCGGACCCAGCGCGCGATCGAACGGCACGGCTCCTTCACCGTCAACGTGATGTCGCGTGAGCAGGAGCCGCTGGCACGGGCCTTCGCCTCTCGTCGGCGCCCGGCCGGTACGCGGGCACAGCGCGAACTCGGCGCTGCGGTGGGCCTCACCGGAAACGTGCTGGTCGACGACGCAGTCCTGGCGATCGACTGCCGGACCGAGTTGCGGTACCCGGGAGGAGACCACGTGATCCTGCTGGGCAGGGTCGAGGCCGTGCACACCGCCCCCGCACAGCACGGACCGCTCGTCTACCATCGCGGTGCCTACGCGGGCCTGGACCTGGAGGCTGTTACATGAGCCGTTCCGTTCTCGTCACCGGAGGTAACAGGGGAATCGGGCTGGCCGTCGCCCGCGCTTTCGCGGCGCGCGGGGACGCCGTCGCGGTGACGCACCGGGGATCTGGAGTACCCGACGGGCTACTGGCGATCCGTTGCGACGTTACCGATCCCGCTCAGGTGGACCGGGCGTTCACTGAGGCCGAGGAGGCCCACGGGCCCGTGGAGATCGTCGTGGCGAACGCCGGCATCACCGACGACAGGCTGGCGCTGCGGACGCGCGACGGGGAGTTCCACCGCGTTCTGGACACCAACCTGGCCGGTGCCTTCCGCACGGCGCGGCGGGCGGCCCAGTCGATGTTGGTCAATCGTCGGGGACGCATGATCTTCGTCTCTTCAGTTGCCGGTCTGCGGGGCTCACCCGGACAGACCAGCTACGCAGCGAGCAAGGCGGGGCTGGTCGGGCTCGCCCGCTCGCTGGCGCGTGAACTCGCCCCGTGCGGTGTGACGGCCAACGTGGTGGCGCCGGGGCTGGTGGAGACCGACATGACGGGTGAACTGTCCGAGCGCAGGCGTGAGGAGATCCTGCGCGAGGTGCCCCTCCGGCGGACCGCAGCTCCCGGGGAGATCGCAGCCGCAGTGGTCTGGCTTGCATCCGAGGAGGCCGGGTACGTCACCGGCGCTGTGGTCCCGGTCGACGGCGGGCTCGGAATGGGGCACTGAGCGCGACGGACGGCCCGGTCTGTGGGACCGCTGTGCGGCGGGCATGAGCAACTGCCGTAGCCGACGAGAGGAGCGCGAGGTGACGTACGAACACGGACACGGCGCAGACCAGGACTGCGCCGGACCGTTTCCGGGGACTTCCGTTCGGAGCCCTCGGACGGAGGTGGCGATGGGGAACGCGGAGGCCGTACCGGTGCTCGCCGGGTGCATGGACGACCCGGCGGAGTCCCACATCGTCCGGGGGATCGACTGACGGTGCCGTCGTCGCTGACCGGCGGAGGCGCCCGGTTGCCCCTGTAACGCGCACATACCCCCCCGCCGGGGGTATGTGCGCCGGCCGCCCGAGAGAGCGGCGGGCTCAGGCGCCGTCGGCCGGGGCGGGGCGAGCCGGAGGAGAGGCGTCCGGCGGTGCTGCGGACTGCGCGAGGATCGCGTTGACCTCGGTGGAGCCCTCGCTCCGTGTCCGAGGCAGCACCCCCGGGTGGGCGATCGCTGGCAGGAGCAGCTCCCAGAAGAAGGAGACCCGGGCCGGGAGATCGGCCCGCCGCGTCTCCGCGAGGGAGAAGATGTTGATGCCGGTGTACGCGCCCACGAACAACTGGGAGGTGCGTTGTACATCCACGTGCGCGAGGATCTCGCCCTGTTCCTGCGCTTGGCGCAGGCCGTCTGAGAGGACACCGGCCCAGCGTCCGAACGGGTTCAGGGGCGACTCGTCGAAAAGAGTGTCGATGGCGATCCGTGTGCCGGCCTGCAGAAGCGGGTCACGCCGCAGCTGATGGGCGACCTGGAGTGACATGTCGATGGACTGCTGGAGCGGCGAGCCACTGGTCCTCACTACGCCGAACCGGGTCTGTTCCTCCATGATCGCGTCAGCTAGCGCGCGTTTGGAGGGAAAGTGGAAATACAGGGCCCCCTTGGTCACTCCGGCGTGGGCGATCACATCGGCGATCGTCGTCGCCCGGTAGCCACGGACACCGAATATCTCCGCAGCCGCGTTCAACACGGCGCGCCGGGTGCGTAGGGCTCGTTCTTGCTTCGCCAACGGGCGGACCTCCTTCGGCCCGGTGACAGGAACTGCTGTGACGGCCACCGGGGAGGCCTCAGCTTAACCCTCTGTCACCATGAAAGCCAACCACACGGTTTGTAACCGTCGCGAACGTGTTCTCCGGCTCAGTGGTCGGGCTGCGTGGCGGCGCACCTCGGATCACGGCGCGTGGTGCGCGCGTCGTACCCGACTGGCGTCAGGTGCTGGGAGGTGGGGGATGCGTCATGCGACGGCCTGGCTCTCACACAAGTGGAACGCCGAATTCTCATTGACAAACGGGCCGGGCGGTTTTTTACTTCGATCGAGACCTTGTGTGACGGTTCGCCAAGACCAGAGGCCCAGTGGGGGGTAGCGCAGTGAGCGCATCAGCTGGTTCGACCATCAGCTTGCAACAAGAGACTCAGACACTCGCCGAACGAGCGACCACGGTACCCAGAAAACTGGTCCATCGACGCCAGTCCTCCCAAGTTCTTCCCACCGGTGTGGAACGTTCCGCTCCGCACCGTTTCGTCGTCACCGTGCGATGGCCGGCCGGGCACCGCTTCCTCGGCAGCACCACCGGGCGGGGCAGCGATCCGCAGCTGGTGGCCGAGACGCTCCGGCAGGCGGGCATGCTCGTGGCGCACGTGGGCTACCACGTGACCTACGGCCATGCGCTCGCCATCAACTCACTGACCTACGAGGTCGACGAGGAACTGATCCGGCCGGACGCACGGCCGAGCGAGATCACCGTCGAGGTGGTGTGCCGCGAAGTGCGCATGCGGGCGGGCGTGCTCCGCGGCGTCCGGATGCACATGGCGTTACGGCGTGGTGCGGAAGCGGTGGGCGTGGGGCAGGTGACAGCCAGCTGCGTGTCCCGCACCGTCCAGGCCCGGCTACGCGGCGCCGCCCGGCTCTCGGACGACCCGTCACTTCCCCGACTGGGCGACCCGGTGCAGCCCGCGCTGGTGGGCAGGGACCGCCCACGGGATGTCCTGCTGTCGGCGGGATCGGCACCGGGTACCTGGGTTCTGCGGGCGGAGCGCGATCACCCCGTCCTGTACGACCATCCGCTGGACCATGTCTCCGCGATGGCCGCGATGGAGGCGATGCGGCAGGCCGCCCAGCTGACCCTCGGGCTGTCGGCCACGATCTGTCAACAGGTCTCGGTGACCTTCCTCCGCTACATCGAGCACGACGAGCCCTGTCTGGTGACCCCGGTCGAGGTGCGTGGAGCGGGCGCGGACAGGGCCGCCGTCACCGTGCGGATGGATCAGCGATCACGCGAGCTGGTCCGGGGGTTGTTCGTGCTGGAGGAGGAGCACGTTCTCGAACCGTGGATGGGTGCGGCCGCGCACCGCGAGGAGCCGGGGCTGCCGCCCGGGGAGAAGGTGCTGTGCAGGGAGGGACGATGACCTCGCCAGGGGCTGGACTTCTACAGGGCAGGGTCGTCATGGTCACCGGTGCGTCCAGCGGCATCGGTGCCGCGGCTGCGCGCCTCTTCGCCGCCGAGGGGGCGTCCGTCACTCTGCTGGCGCGGCGAACCGACCGGCTGGAATCGCTGGCGGCTGGCATCACCGCGGCGGGCGGGTCGGCCTTGCCACTCACCGCCGACGTGTGTCAACCCGAGGGCGTGGCCGAGGCGGTGGCACGAACGGTGTCCGAGTACGGCCGCCTGGACGCCGCCTTCAACAACGCTGGTTGGGGAACGCCGCGCACCCCTCTGCACCTACTGGACGACTCGGAGTACGACCAGATCATGGATGTCAACGTCCGTGGCGTCCTGCACTGCCTCCGGTACCAGATACCGGCCATGCTCCGCTCGGGTGGTGGCGCCGTCGTGCTCGCATCCAGCACCGCTGGTGTCGTTTCGCCGGGCATCCCGAGCGCGCCCTACATCGCCGCCAAGCACGCGGTGATCGGCCTTGCGAAAGCCGTCGCCGACGAGTACGGGGCCCAGGGGGTGCGGGCCAACGCGCTGGTGATCGGCGCCACCCGGACGGAGCTCATGCAGTCGGCATTCGACGCCACTCCAGGACTGGAGCAGCGTGCGGCCAAGGACGCGATGCTGGGCCGGGTGGCGAACGCCGAGGAGATCGCGCAGGCGGCGCTGTGGCTCTGCAGCGACCGCTCCTCCTATGTCACGGGCGCTGCAGTGCCGGTCGACGGCGGCTTCACGGCCCGGTGACGTTGCCCAGAGCGCGGTGCCCCGGCCACTCCCGGCTGCTCCCGGACGGGCCGCCGGCTGGCGGTGTGCGACGTCCACCGTTCGGCCGCGGCCCGGGTGGGCCCGCCGGCCGGACGGTGGACATCGGTGGGATGAGGACAGAAGGCGGGGGACGATGATCCTGGTGACGGGTGCGACCGGAACGGTCGGCGGTGCGACCGCACGGCGGCTGGCCGCCACCGGCGAGAGAGTGCGGGTTCTCGTCCGGGACCCGGACGGGGCCGCAGCCAACTGCCTGGCGGCGACCGGGGCCGAGATTCGCCAGGGAGACCACGGTGACCCGCCCTCGCTCAGGTCGGCGATGCGCGACGTTCGTTCACTTCTGATGGTCAACCCCGATCCGCTGCGGCCGGCGCATGACGAGGCACTGGTGGCGGCCGCCCGGCAGTCCGGCGTCACCCATCTGGTGAAGCTGTCCGTCGGCGGTGCGGGCGACCCGCTCGCGCGCGACGCCGTGACCCGGGCCCACCGGCTCGGCGAGGAGCTGGTCCGCTCCAGCGGGCTGTCCTGGACTCTGCTGAGACCACGGGCCTTCATGTCCAACGCGCTCCAATGGCGTCGGGCGATCCGCAGGGGAGAAGTGGTCCGGGTCTGGCCGCCAGACGCGCCGGCCACACCCGTCGACCCACGTGACGTCGCCGCGGTCGCGGCGCTCGTGGTGAGCGCCCCCGGGCACGCGGGGAGGACGTATGTCCTGACAGGCTCGGAGTTGTTGACCGCGCGCGACCAGGTGAGGTCGCTGGGCGATGCCCTGGGCACCGTTGTCTCCTTTGCGCCGCTGACACGCGCGCAGGCGGCGCGAGCCTGGGCGGAACGCCACCCGAAGGCTGTGGTCACGGCGCTCCTGGAGCGGGGTGACCGTCAGATCGCCCGGGGAACGTGCCGTGTGGGGCCGGCGGTCCACCGGCTACTCGGCAGGGAAAGCAATACGTTCAGCCGGTGGGCGAGGGACCACGCGCACCTCTTCTGAGGGAACGACCTCCGCCGCCTACGACAGACCGTGGCGCGAATCCCCACCCGCCGACACCGATCACCCCGCGCCGGGTCACGTCTGGGAGCCGGACGCCTGCGGGGGTACGCCCGCACCCTCGCGTGCTGGTGTGGTGCCCGTCCGAAAGCGCCAGGAACACTTCTCGCCCGCAAGCGAGGGCAGGAGCAGGTGCCAGGTGTCGGCCAGCCACCGGTGGGGCGCAACGGCAAGGTCCGTGTGGGCGGCGTGGGCGCCGCTCACCAGAGAGACCGCGAGCACGGCCAGCGGCTGCGGAACCACCTCCGACCGGAGACTCAGATCGTCGCGTGCCTGCTCCGCGATCGAGCGGAAGGCCTCGCAGAGTGCCAGCCGACAGTGCACCGCGGAATCAAGTGGGGCGTCGCGCTCGTTCGTGAGGCGCATCCCGGCCCGAGCGACCGGGTCGCTGGTGAGGAGGGAGAGTGCCGAGTGGCTCATGTCGACCATCGTCTGGAGCGCCGGCTGGGCGCCCTCGCCGACGCTGGACAACCGGCGGGCGAAAGAGGTGCAGGCGTGTCGCTGCACGGCGTCAGCGAGGTCTGCCTTGTGCGAGAAGTGGAAACTCAGAGCGCCCCGGCTCACCTCGGCGCGTTCGCTCACGAGGGACAGCGTCGCCTTTTCGTATCCCATCCGGTCGAACACCGCAGCCGCCGCGACGAGCAGGTCGTTGTGCGTGCGCTGCGCTCTCGCTTGCCGCATCTCGTCGTCCTTCCGGTACGCCGAGGTGACCCCTGCGGCTTGTCGTGTCCCACCCCACGGGTGGCACTAACTGACCGTAATAACAGCGCGAATGGTATGTCAACAGCTGGAAACTCGCCCGCAGGGTGGGGGCTATACCGGTTATCAAGCGAAATGATCGACGTTCGGTGGCAGATGCGGCGTGCGTAAACCGTCCACCTGGTTTTGTTGAACCTCTAGGCGCCCATGGCTCGTCGTGCCCGGTCAGGGGTGGTAGTGCGTGGGTCGACTGGTGCTCCCGCGGGTGGGTTGCTGGTCACTCCGCCCTGAGCTTCGTCGCCGGAGGATGTGCCCGGTGCCGTGGCAGCCGCTGAACGGTGGCTCCGACACCATCGGACGCCGCCTACTTCATGACCCTGACTCACTTCCACTACGCAGGTGCGGCCGGCGGGTGCTTCAGGCGGCCGAGGGTGCTGCGGGAGCGGTTGTGGTTGCAGCCGGCGGCGGCCAGGAACTGCGCAGGCTGACGAAAGGTGGCGGTGACAGTCCGGCCGTCCACGTCGATCAGGCCCTCACGGCTGGCGACTGCCGGACGACGAGCGCGCGGGTGGTCCCCGAGGACCCCGTGACGGCCCGCTGGCGGACGGTCCGCAATCGCCTCGGCCTGCCGGAGGGCTTCCGGCTTCACGACTCCCGGGCCGGCGAGATCGACAATGATGTCGCGCCGGAGGGAACCCGTCGAAGTCGCGGCGAACGCCCGCTACCAAAACCCGGATACGCCGTGCCGGATTATGGCCGGCGCCGCGCCGACTCGGCGAAGAAGTCCGTCACCGCCGGCGTCACCGGATCGGGGCGTCCACGGTCGCCGCTTGGCGGAGCAGGATCACGTCCGCTGTTCACGCGGTTGTTCATATGGGCCCCTGAGAGCCCTCGACAGCAGAAAGACCCCAGCTGGGCTGGGGTCTTCCCGGTGGTGTCCGAGGGGGGACTTGAACCCCCACGCCCGATAAAGGGCACTAGCACCTCAAGCTAGCGCGTCTGCCATTCCGCCACCCGGACAGGGCTGCCGCCACTGCCCCTGGGGCGCGGCGACAGGTCAACCATATCAAGGCCGGGAGGGTGCTCCGGCCCGTCCGCCGGCCCCGGATCAGCTGGTCGTGGCGCCGGTGGCCGGGGGGTCCGCCGTCAGGCCGCTGTGCATGGTGCGGGTGACGAGCGCGATGGCCTCGTACTTGGGCAGCGCCCCCTCCCGTACCGCCTCCCAGCCCGCGTCGACCAGGTACCACAGGGTCCGCACGAACCAGTCGACCGTGATCTCCGGCGCGAAGTACCCCTCGGCGAGCCCGCGGTGGTGGAGTGCCCCGACCGGGGCGTGTGCGGCCTCCCATTCGCTGTCATCCCACAGCACGTCGCCGCTGGTGTCGCTGAACAGGAAGGCGAGGCGCGGGCTCAGCTCGAAGACGGCCGGGACGAGGCGGGCCAGTGCCTCGGCCGCGGTGCCGCGGTCGAGTTCCGCCTCGGCGAAGCAGGCCTTCGTCGCTTCCACCGTGTCCGCGACCAGCGCCCGGATCAGCGCGGCGCGGTCCGGGAAGTACCGGTGCAGGGTCGACCGTCCGACGTCGGCGGCCCGGGCGATGTCGGAGAGCGGTGCGGCGAGGTCCGCCGCGTAGCAGGTCGCGGCGGCGTCGAGGATGGCGCGGCGGGTGCGGGCTGTGGTGCCCGTGGCGCCGGACGGGGTGGGGGACGGAGACATGCCGGAATGGTAATGGAATTGGAGCGCCGCGCATCAAGGTGGAACAGTGATGTCTTCTTGTGGGACACTCTGTCTCATGCAGACCTCGATATCCCTGCGCCCGCCGCGCCATCGTGTCCAGCGGCGGGCCGTCCTGTGGTGGACCCTGCGCTCGCTCCTGCTGACGGTGGTACTGGCCGGAGCCCTGGCCACGGTCTACCTCCTGTGGGACGCGAGTCGCCCCTGGACCGGCCCGGCGGCCCTGGCCGTCGCCGCCCTCGGTCTGGCGCACACGGCCGCCGTGCCGTCCTGGCGGTACGCGGTGCACCGCTGGGAGACGAGCGCGGAGGCCGTCTACGCCTCCTCGGGCTGGTTCGTGCGCGACTGGCGGGTCGCGCCGATATCCCGCATCCAGACGGTGGACACCACCCGGGGGCCGCTGGAACAGCTGCTGGGCCTCTCCACGCTGGTCGTCACCACGGCCTCCTCCAGCGGCGCCGTGTACATCCGCGGCCTCGCGCCGGCGGACGCGACCGCCGCCGCCGACCGGCTCGCCGAGATCACCCAGGACACTCCGGGGGACGCCACGTGACCACCACCAGCGAGGAGCCGGCCCGGCCCGGTGCGGCCGCCGGACCGGCCGCCGAACCCCCGGCCGACGGCCCGCCGGTCACCGCCGCTCCGCCCGCCGGGGACGCCGCCGCCACCGCGCCCGACGACCCGGCCACCCCGCCCGAGGACCCCGGCACCCCTTGGGAGCGGCTCGACGCCAGGATGATCTGGGTCGACGCCCTTCGGGTACTGCTCTCGATGACCCCCGCCGCCGTGGCGCTGCTGATCGTCCGGGTCGAGCCGACCCCCGGCGTGCTGTGGCCGCTGGCGGGCGTGGCCGCCTGGGGGACCCTCGGCGCCGTCCTGGATGTGGTCCGCTGGCTCACCACCCGCTACCGCGTCACCGGCGAGTACGTCGAACGCCGCACCGGTCTGCTCGTCCGCACCAACCGCTCCGTGCGGCGGGACCGGGTCCGCAGCGTGGACGCCGACGCCCGGCTGCTCCAGCGGCTGGTCGGCCTGCGCCGGGTCAAGGTCGGCGCGGGACAGATGAACACCGCCATGGAGTCGGCGCTCGTCCTGGACGCCGTCTCCAAACAGGCGGCGCTCGCCCTCCACGACCGGCTGCTCGGCGGGGGCGCCGACCAGACCGAGCGCGCGGCCGCCCGCACCGAACAGGCCGACGACGAGCGGGTCTTCGCGGGGCTCCGCTGGTGGTGGGTCTTCTACAACATGTTCAACGTCTGGGCCTTCCTCACCGCCGCCGGCCTGCTGTGGGGCGCCTGGGTCACCCTCGGGATGTTCGGCGTCGACTCCACGGGCTGGGTCACCTCGCTCGCCGACTGGGAGTCCCTCGGGACGCCGGCCACCGTCGGCGTGGCGCTCGCCGTCACCTGGCTGCTCGGCGCGGCCGGGCTGGGCGTCAACTTCTTCACCGAGCACGCCCACTTCCGGCTGATGCGTATCGAGGGGGAGAAGGGCACCCTGCTGCGCACCACCCAGGGCCTGTTCAAGACCCGGGAGATCAACCGGGACGACAACCGGCTGCGCGGGGCCGCGATCTCCGAGCCGCTGCTGTGGCGCTGGATGCGGATGGCCGACACCACCGTGATCACCACCGGCCTGTCGATGTGGAGCGTCGGGGCGACCATCCTGCCGCGCGGCCCGCGCCGTGTCGCCCGGAACGTGGTCGCCCGGGTCCTCGGCGCGGACCCCAGCCCGCTGGAGGCGCCACTGCGCCGTCACCCGGCGGCCGCGCTGCGCCGCCGGATCGGGTGGGCGCTGACCGTCACCGCCTCGGTGACCGCGCTCCTGGCGTGGACGGCGGCGACCACCAAGCTGCCGCACACATTCTGGTGGATCTCCGGCCCCGCTCTGCTGGCGGTCTCGCTGGCGCTCGCCGCCGTGGGGCACCGGTCGCTGGGCCACACGTTCACCGGCGACTACGTGGTGGTGCGCTCCGGTGCCGTCAGCCGCGCCACCTCGGCCCTCCAGCTGCGCGCCGTCAGCGGTGTGCGGGTCCGGCAGTCCCTCTTCCAGCGGCGGCTCGGCCTCGCGACGGTCTCACTCTCCACGGCGGCCGGTCTCGGCGGGTACCAGGCGGTGGACCTGGCGGCCGAGGAGGCGGCGGAGTTCGCCGACCGCGCCCTGCCGGGCGGCATCGCGGCCTTCCGGGCGGAGCGCGGCGACGGCTGAACGGCGCTCGGGCCGGGCCGGGCGAGCGGTGGTCGCCCGGCCCGGCCAGACGCCCCGTCAGTCCTTGTGCATCTTGTGGAAGTAATGGAGGCTCGCCTGCGCGTACGCGACGCGCGGCTCCAGCAGCTCCGCGTTCCAGCGGTATCCGGACCGCATGTACCGGAAGTCCAGGGCGTTGCCCGTGACCGGCATCGCCCCGCGACGCCGCCACGCGACCCGCCGGGGCGCCCCCCACACCAGCAGCTCCGTCACCTCTCCGAGAGTCACCAGCGTGACCAGCAGCGAACCGAGGAAGAACAGCAGCCAGACCGGGAAGGTGATGATGAACCCGGCCCATCCCAGCAGGCTGCCCCGGTAGCCGGTCAGCACCGGGCCGTCGACCGGCACGATGCGCCAGGCGGCGCGCCTCCCGAAGCGTGAGGCGCGCCGTTCGATCCGGCCCAGCTCCTCCCCGTGTTCGTCCTCCAGCCGGAAGCCGCTCGGCTCGGGCACGTCCGGCTCAGCCGGCCGGACCGTGACCATGGGGGCGTCGTCCGGCCCGTGCACCACCAGGACGGGGTGCGGCGAGCCGCGGCGGTGCTCCGTGCGCTGCTCGACCTCGGCCACCGTGACCTGTCGCAGGCCGCCGCCCCCGGTGCCGCCCCCGGGGCCTTCCCCGGCCTGTGCCGCTCCCGGCACGGACGTCACCGGCACGGACGTCACCGGCTCCGCCGGATCGTGCAGCCGTACCCGGGCCAGCGCCTCCTCCTGCTTCATGCGCTGGTCGGGCAGGATCAGGAACTCCTCACCGTCCGCCCATTCGCCGGTGCGCATCCCGGTGGTGCCCGTGATGTCCACGGTGAAGTTCAGTGTCACGCCTCGCTCCGATCCGGCTGGTGGCCCTCTCGCGCCCGATTGTGCCAACTACCCGTTCGGGAGCGGTTGGTGCGGCCCCTGGTGGCCGTCGGCCGTCAGGGGTGCCGGAACGAGCCGTCGTGGGCGGACGGCGCCCGGCGTCCGGAGCGGGGGCGTCACCGTGCGAAGCCGGGCCTCAGCCCTCCTGGTCGCCGTCCTCCAGCCGGAAGCCGACCTTCAGGCAGACCTGGTAGTGGGCCACCCGTCCGTCCTCGATGTGGCCGCGCACCTGCGTCACCTCGAACCAGTCCAGGTTGCGCAGCGTCTGCGCGGCGCGCGAGATCCCGTTGCTGATGGCGTCGTCCATGCCCTCGCGCGAGGTGCCGACGATCTCCGTCACCCGGTAGGTGTGCTCCGACATAAGCGCTCCTCAGCCGCTGGTGCGGCCGGTGTTCGGTCACCGGCCGTCACTCCACCGTGCCCCAGGCCGGGCGGGGCCGCGAGTGCTACGCTCCGACCGGGCCGTGACTGGCGCGATCGAGATGGGTGCAACCATCGGGAAGCGGCTCGTGTCCCTGTGAGCCGCGCGCCTGGGCCGTCCACGCGTCGCGCACCGGAGGCCCCCGATGTCCACCCATCCCCTCACCCCCGCCTCGCCCAGGACCGGTATCCCGTCCGGCGCACCCGGCTCCTCCCGGGCCCCCGGCGCCGCCGAGGTGTCGACCGCCTACCGTGCGGCGCTCGACGTGATCCGCGCGGTGGAACCCGCCGTGGCCGATGCCATCGGCGCCGAGCTGGCGGACCAGCGGGAGTCGCTGAAGCTGATCGCCAGTGAGAACTACGCCTCTCCCGCCGTGCTGCTGACCATGGGCAACTGGTTCAGCGACAAGTACGCGGAGGGCACGACCGGCCGCCGTTTCTACGCCGGCTGCCGCAACGTGGACACGGTCGAGGAGCTGGCGGCCCGGCACGCCCGCGAACTGTTCGGCGCCCGGCACGCCTATGTCCAGCCCCACTCGGGTATCGACGCCAACCTGGTGGCGTTCTGGGCGGTGCTCGCCGCGCGGGTGGAGAGCCCCGCGCTGCGCCGCGCGGGCGTCCGCCAGGTCAACGACCTGACCGACGCGGACTGGGCCGCGCTGCGAAGGGAACTCGGCGAGCAGCGGATGCTCGGCATGGCCCTGGACGCCGGCGGCCATCTCACCCACGGCTTCCGCCCCAACATCTCGGGCAAGATGTTCGACCAGCGCAGCTACGGCACCGACCCCGGCACCGGGCTGCTCGACTACGACGCGGTCCGCGCCGCCGCCCGTGAGTTCCGCCCGCTGATCCTGGTGGCCGGCTACTCCGCCTATCCCCGGCCGGTGAACTTCCGGGTGATGCGGGAGATCGCCGACGAGGTCGGGGCCACCTTGATGGTGGACATGGCGCACTTCGCGGGACTGGTCGCCGGCAAGGTCCTCACCGGTGACTTCGACCCCGTGCCGCACGCCCAGATCGTCACCACGACCACCCACAAGTCGCTGCGCGGCCCGCGCGGCGGCATGGTGCTCTGCGACGACTCCCTCGCCGAGCAGGTGGACCGCGGCTGCCCCATGGTCCTCGGCGGCCCGCTGCCGCACGTGATGGCGGCGAAGGCCGTTGCCCTGGCCGAGGCACGCCGCCCGGAGTTCGCCGACTACGCCGCCCGGGTGGTCGACAACGCCCGCGCCCTCGCCGACGGCCTGAACCGGCGCGGCGCCCGGCTGGTCACGGGCGGCACCGACAACCACCTGGTGCTGCTGGACGTCTCCGGGTACGGGCTGACGGGCCGCCAGGCCGAGGCCGCGCTGCTGGAGGCGGGCGTCGTCACCAACCGCAACGCGATCCCGCGCGACCCCAACGGCGCCTGGTACACCTCGGGTGTCCGGCTGGGCACGCCCGCCCTGACCACCCGCGGCATGGGTGCCGCCGAGATGGACGAGGTCGCCGCCCTGATCGACCGCGTGCTGGCGGCCACCACCGCCGGGACCACCGACGCGGGCCGTCCGTCCAAGGCCCGCTTCACGCTCCGGGACGGTGTCGCCGCCGAGGTCGCCGGCCGCGCCGCCGACCTGCTGGGCCGCCACCCGCTCTACCCCGGGCTGGACCTGGGGTGACCCGGCCCGAGCCGCGCGACCGGACCGGCCGGACCACCGACCCGGTGGCTCCGGCCGGCCCGGAGTGCGCCGTGACCGCCGGCCCGGCGCCGCATCCCACCCCGCGTACCGAGGCGGAGGCCGTCGCGGTCCAGCGCGAGCTGCGTCGCCTCCTGGTCCTGGACGAGCCCGGCCCGCCCGCGGACGGCACCGGCACGGTCGCCGGGGTGGACGTGGCCTACGACGACGGCGCGGGCGTGGTCGCGGCCGCCGCCGTGCTGCTGGACGCCGGGGACCTCACCGTCCTGGACCGGGCGACCGCGGTGGGACCGGTGGCGTTCCCGTACGTCCCCGGCCTGCTCGCCTTCCGTGAACTGCCCACTGTCCTGGAGGCGTTGGGCCGCCTGCGCGTCGCCCCCGGCCTGGTGGTGTGCGACGGCTACGGTCTCGCCCACCCCCGCCGGTTCGGGCTCGCCTGCCATCTCGGCGTCGTCACCGGTCTGCCGACGATCGGGGTGGCGAAGTCGCCGTTCACCTTCCGCCACGAACCGCCCGGCCCGTCGCGGGGTGACGCCGCGCCGCTGCTCGACGCCGGTGAGGTGGTGGGACGGGCGCTGCGGACCAGGGACGGGGTCAAGCCGGTGTTCGTCTCCGCCGGGCACCGGACCGGGCTGGACGCCGCCTGCGCGCACGTCCTGCGGCTGACACCGCGCTACCGGCAGCCGGAGACCACCCGCCTCGCCGACCGGCTGTGCCGGGACGCCCTCACCGCCGCTCTGCGCACGCACTCCCGGTGACGGGCGCCCCCGGCGCGAGCCTTCGGGGGCCGGTATGCGGCGATCCACCGGTTCCGTACGGCTCCGGAACCCGGCCGGAAAAGGTAAGGTCAGCCTTACCTGAGTTCGCTGCCGGAGCGCGGGACGCCCCGGCGGGCGTGCGCCGCCGTCGGCCGGACCCGCCGACCGCGGCCGACCGCCGCCGCGTGTGCCGGCTCCTGCGGCTGACCGGTGCGGCCGGTGGCCGCCGACGGCGACCGGCGCTCAGGGCCGCACCGACGAAGGAGTACCGATGAACGACCGGCCGACCCGACCGGCCCGCCCCGCCAACCCGACCCACGTCGGGCGGGTGCTGCGCACGGAACAGCTCACCCCGCACATGATCCGGGTCGTGCTCGGTGGCGAGGGCCTGAGCGCCTTCGCCACCGGTCCCTACACCGACAGCTACGTGAAGCTGGTCTTCCCGCAGCCCGGCGTGGAGTACCCGCAGCCCCTGGACATGGCCGCGGTCCGCCGTGACCTGCCCCGCGAGCAGTGGCCGACGACCCGTACCTACACCGTCCGCGCCTTCGACCCCGCCGGCCCCGAACTGGTCATCGACTTCGTCCACCACGGCGACACCGGCCTCGCCGGCCCCTGGGCGGCGGCGGCACGGGAGGGCGACGAGATCGCGATCCTCGGCCCGGGTGGCGGCTACGCCCCGGCCCCCGAGTCCGACTGGCACCTGCTGGTGGGCGACGAGAGCGCGCTCCCGGCCATCGCGGCGTCGGTGGAGGCGCTGCCCGAGGGCGCCGTCGCACGCGTCTTCGTGGAGATCGCCGGCGCCCAGGAGGAGCAGAAGCTGACGCCGCCCGCCGGTGACATCGACATCGTCTGGGTGGACCGCTCCGCCGGGCAGTACGGCGACGCCCTGCTGGCCGCCGTCACCGCCGCCGACCTGCCGGGCGGCACCGGGCAGGCGTTCATCCACGGTGAGGCGCACTGGGTGAAGGCGCTGCGCAGGCACCTGCGGCACGACCTGGGAATGAAGCCCTCCCAGCTCTCCGTCTCCGGCTACTGGCGGCGCGGCGCGGACGAGGACGGCTGGCAGTCCGGCAAGGCCGAGTGGAACCGCGGTGTCGAGGAGGAGCAGGAGGGCGGCGCCCACGCCGCCTGACCTCCCCGTCCGGGGCGGCCCCCGGCGGTCGCCCCGGCGCGCGTCCACCGGAGCCCGCGGCTACCGTGAAGCCATGACCGACCGCCTCGCCGCCCGGCGACGCGAGGGCGTGCGCGCCTTCGCGCTGACCCTGCCCGGCGCCGTCGAGGAGTTCCCCTGGGGCGAGTCGGCGATCAAGGTGCGCGGAAAGGTCTTCGTCTTCCTCGGAACCCCCGGCGGAAGCCCGGCCGCCGCCATGGTGCTCAAGCTCACCGCCGGGGACAGCCACGCCCACGCCCTGAGCATGCCCGGTGCCGGACCGGCCGGCTACGGGCTGGGCCGCAGCGGCTGGGTCCGGGTGCCGCTGACCGGTGCGGGCGGTGAGGCTCCCGAGGACGAACTGCTCCGCGACTGGGTGGAGGACAGCTACCGGGTCGTCGCGCCGCGCCGGCTGGTCGCCGAACTCGACGCGGCGGCCGGGGACTCCGGGCCTTCGGACACCCGCCGCGCGTAGGCCCGCAGCAGGCCGGAGGCGAGCAGGTACTGCGCCGCCGTGTAGGTGAGCATCACCCACAGGCCCGCGGCGGGCAGTTGCTGCCACTCCGCGAGCCGGGTGGCGATCAGCGCGTCCGAGAGAAGGAACAGCGCGCCACCCGCCGCGACCCGCCCGCCCACGCCGGCGAGCGCCGCCCACGCCATCGCGGTCAGCAGCACGCTGTAGCCCGCCACCGGAACCCGCATCGCCGGGTCGAGTCCGGGCCACAGCAGCGTCACCATCACCGCGCAGACCGCCGCGTAGCCGACGGCTGCCGGCAGCGAACGCCGGAGGGTGAAGGACCCGGCCCGGCGGATCAGCGCCAGGTAGCAGATGTGGCCGATCGCGAAGGAGGCCATGCCCGCGAGGAAGAAGCTGTCGGAGCCCGACTGCAGCGCCAGGTCCCCGCCCCACCCGAAGAACAGCGCCGCCACCAGGACGCGGGGCCCGCCCCGCGCCCACACCCAGGCGGCGAGTGCAGGCATCAGCAAGGGCTTGGTGAGCTGCTGGGCCAGCTCGACGTCGGTGGCGTGGGCGAGGAGGTGCAGGGTGGTGACGGCGAGGAACGCGACGCGCAGCCGGTCCGCCGCGACGCGGCTCACCGCTTGCCGCCCGTCCCGCCGGATTCCCGGACCGCCGCCGGAGCCGGAGCCGTGTCCGCCCCCGGAGCGGCGTCCGCCCCCGGAGCCCGGTCCGTCCCCGGCCGCCAGCCGGGGGAGCGGAGCAGATGACCGGCGCGCTCACGCCAGTCGCGCGCGCCGCGCAGGTCCCGGCCGATCGCGGCGTACTCGTGGGTGGCCACCCGCAGCGGGTTGTGCGTGGTGATGTTCTTGGTGAGGCCGTAGACGCACCGTTCCCGTTCCGGGGCGAACGTGCCGAACAACCGGTCCCAGACGATGAGGATCCCCCCGAAGTTGCGGTCCAGGTACCCACCCTGCGAGGCGTGGTGGACCCGGTGGTGCGAGGCGGTGTTGAAGACGTACTCGACCGGACGCGGCAGGCGGCCCACCCGCTCGGTGTGCACCCAGAACTGGTAGACGAGGTTCACCGAGGAGAGGAAGGCCACGAGCGCCGGATGGGTGCCGAGCGCGACCAGCGGCAGGTAGAACGGCCAGGTGGACACGCTGGTCCACGGCTGCCGCAGCGCGGTGGAGAGGTTGAACCGCCGGCTGGAGTGGTGGACCACGTGGCAGGCCCACAGCAGCCGGATCACGTGGTGACCGCGGTGCGACCAGTAGTAGCAGAGGTCGTGCGCGACCAGGAGCAGCGGGAGCGTCCACCACAGCAGTGGAATCTCCAGCGGTGTGAGGCTGTAGACCGCCGTGTAGACCGCCAGCACGGGGATCTTCCACAGCAGGTCGAAGAAGAGACTGCCCAGGCCCATGGTGAGGCTGGTGGCGGTGTCCCTCGCGTCGTACCCCGCCGCGCTCCGGTCCGGGCGCAGCCGGCAGGCGGCCATCTCGACCACGGTCAGCAGGACGAACGCGGGAACGGACCAGAGCACCACGTCGGGCAGATCGGTCGGCATGGCGGCACCCTAGGCATGCCGGAGCGCCCCTGCCTAGACGCTGTTACCGACCAGTACGAGAAATCGCCCGGGGTGATCGCAGGGGGAAGAGCGCCCGGGGCCGACGCCCGTCAGGCGGGCCGGTGGGACTCCAGCACCTCAAGCGCGCGGTCGACATCGGCCTCGGTGTTGTACAGGTGCAGAGCGATCCGCAGCCGTCCCGCGCGGTCGGCGGCCTGGACCCCGGCGCGCGCCAACTCGGCGGTCAGCGGGCCGAGACCGGGGACCGAGACCACCGGGCCGCCGGAGTCGGGCACGGGGTGTCCCAGCTGGGAGAGCCCTGCCCGGAAGCGGGCGGCGAGCGCGCGGTCGTGGGCGCCGATGGCCTCCTGTCCCAGCTCCTCGATCAGCCGCAGCGCGGGAGCCGCGCCCAGGTAGGAGAGGAACGCCGGGCTCTCGTCGAACCGGCGTGCGCTGTGCGCCAGTTCGGTGACCGGCCCGTAGCAGCTGCGCCACGGGTCCTCGCCCGCGACCCAGCCGGCGTGGAGGGCGCGCAGCCCGCCGAAGTCCTCCGGCACCGTCAGGAAGGAGGTGCCGCGCGGACAGAGCAGCCACTTGTAGGCCCCGCACACGGTGTAGTCGAAATCCCCGGCGTCCAGCGGCAGCCAGCCGGTGGACTGGGTGGTGTCGACCAGTGTGCGCGCGCCGTGTGCGCGCGCCGCCGCGCTGACGGCCGCGAGGTCCGCGACGGCGCCGTCCGCCGACTGCGCCGCGCTGACGACCACCAGCGCGGTCCCGGCGGTCACCGCGCCGGCCAGCTCCGCCAGCGGCGCCTGCCGCAGCCGCAGGTCGCCGCGCTGGTCGAAGGGCGTCGGCAGGGAGCTGAACTCGTCGCGGGCGATCAGGACCTCGGCGCCGGGCGGCAGCGAACCGGCGATCAGTGCGACGTGCACGGCGACGGTGGATCCGACGGCGACCCGGCCGGCGGGCAGGCCCACCAGGCGGCCGAAGGTGGCGCGGGCCTCCTCCACCACCGCGAAGCAGGCGGCCTGGTCCAGGGTGCCGTCCGCCATCCGCTCCGCGCCCCGGCGCAGCTCCGCCAGGGAACGCGCGGGCAGCAGTCCGTGGGAGGCGGTGTTGAGGTAGGTGGTGGTGAGGTCGAACTCCTGCGACTGGTCCATGCCCGACAGTGTCCCGCCGCGCGGGGCCGGCTGTACACGGGTACCCCGGTCGGTCAGGCGTTCAGGCCGCCGTCGCCGTCGCCGTCACTGCCGGGCTCCCGGCCGCGGCGAACGGTGCCGTTCCTTGTAAAAAATGAAACACGTTCTTAGGATCGCCGTTGTTACCGCGACGTAGCGCTGCCTGGGGGTGCCATGACGAAGCCGGCCGACGCCGGACCACTCGCCGGAACGCGAGTGCTGGAACTGGCCGGCATCGGCCCGGGGCCGTTCGCGGCGATGCTCCTGGGCGACCTCGGCGCCGACGTGGTGCGGGTGGACCGGCCCGGCAGCAGCTGGCCGCACATCGACCCCGCCACCGACCTGACCAACCGCAACAAGCGCTCGGTGCGCCTGGACCTCAAGGACCCCGACGCCGCCCGCCGGGTCCTCGATCTGGCCGAGCGGGCGGACATCCTCATCGAGGGGTTCCGGCCCGGTGTCGCCGAGCGGCTGGGCGTCGGGCCGGCCGACTGCCACGCCCGCAACCCCCGCCTGGTGTACGGCCGGATGACGGGCTGGGGGCAGGACGGCCCGCTGGCACAACGGGCCGGCCACGACATCGGCTTCGTCGCGCTCACCGGCGTCCTCGGCGCCATCGGGCGGGCGGACGGCCGGCCCGCCGCCCCCGCCAACCTGCTGGGCGACTACGCCGGCGGCTCGCTGTACCTGGCCGTCGGCGTCCTCGCGGCCCTGCACCACGCCCGCGCCACCGGTGAGGGGCAGGTGGTGGACGCGGCCATCGTCGACGGGACCAGCCACCTCACCACCATGCTGCACGGGCTGATGGCGGCCGGAGCCTGGCAGGACCGGCGTGAGGCCAACCTGCTCGACGGCGGGACCCCGTTCTACGACAGCTACGCCACCTCCGACGGCGGCCACATGGCGGTCGGCCCGCTCGAACCCCGCTTCTACGCGGAGCTCCTGCGGCTGCTGGAGCTGGACCCGGCCGCCGCCGCGCCCGACGGCGCCGCCTTCCCGGACCGTGACGACCCGGCGGACTGGCCCCGGCTGCGGGCCGTCCTCACCGAACGCTTCGCCACCCGCACCCGCGCCGAGTGGACCGAACTCTTCGAGGGCACGGACGCCTGCGTGGTGCCCGTCCTCTCCCTCGGCGAGGCACCGCTCCACCCCCACCTCGCCGCCCGCGCCACCTTCACCGAGCACGCGGGCACCACGCAGCCCGCGCCGGCGCCACGGTTCTCGGCCACCCCCGGCACGCTGCGCAGACCCCCGGCCGAGCCGGGCGCCGACACCGAGGACGTGGCCCGCGACTGGCGGGTGCCCGGGCTGCTCGACGGCGCACCCTGACCCGGGGCCGGACCCGCGGGTCCGCGCGGCCCGGCCACGGCCGTCCCGAGACGACGACGGAAGGAACGGCCGATGCGCCGCGAGCTGTACACCGAGGACCACGAGGCGTTCCGGGGGACCGTCCGCGCCTTCATCGAACGCGAGGTCACCCCGCACTACGCGCGGTGGGAGGCCGACGGCATCGTCTCCCGTGACGCCTGGCGCGCCGCCGGACGCCAGGGACTGCTGGGACTCGCCGTCGACGAGCGGTACGGCGGCGGCGGGAGCCCTGACTTCCGGTTCGCGGCCGTGCTCCACGAGGAGTTCGCGCGGGCCGGCGCCGCCGGACTGGCCGTCGGGCTGCACAACGACATCATCGGCCCGTACCTGACCTCGCTGGCCACCGCGGCCCAGCGGGAGCGCTGGCTCCCCGGCTTCTGCTCCGGTGAGCTGATCAGCGCCATCGCGATGACCGAACCGGGCGCCGGCTCCGACCTCCAGGGCATCCGCACCACCGCGGAGGACCGCGGCGACCACTGGCTGCTCAACGGCTCCAAGACCTTCATCTCCAACGGCATCCTCGCCGACCTGGTGGTGGTCGTCGCCCGCACCACCCCCGAGGGTGGGGCGCGGGGGCTGAGCCTGCTGGTGGTGGAGCGCGGGACGCCCGGCTTCGAGCGCGGCCGGAACCTCGACAAGATCGGGCAGAAGTCCCAGGACACCGCCGAGCTGTTCTTCAACGACGTGCGGGTGCCCAAGGCCAACCTGCTGGGCACGGAGAACGGCGCCTTCGGGCATCTGATGGGCAACCTGCCGCAGGAGCGGCTGGCCATCGCCGTCGGTGCCGCCGCCGTCAGCGAGCACCTGCTGGAGATCACCGCGGCGTACGTCAGGGAGCGTGAGGCGTTCGGCCGTCCGCTGGCCCGCCTCCAGCACGTCCGGTTCGAGATCGCCGAGATGGCGACCGAGGCCGCCGTGACCCGCAGCTTCGTCGACCGCTGCGTCAGCGAGCACACCCGGGGCGCGCTCGACGCCACCCATGCCGCGATGGCCAAGTGGTGGGCCACCGAGCTCCAGAAGCGCACAGCCGACCGCTGTCTGCAACTCCACGGCGGATACGGCTACATGACCGAGTACCCGATCGCCCGGGCCTTCACCGACGGGCGCATCCAGACCATCTACGGCGGGACGACCGAGATCATGAAGGAGATCATCGGCCGCTCCCTCCTCGGCTGACCGACCCGTTCGCGAAAGAGGCCCGCCCATGACCACCGACGCCTTCGTCTACGACGCCTACCGCACCCCGCGCGGGCGCGGCAAGGCCACCGGCTCCCTGCACACCGTCAAGCCCATCGACCTGGTCACCGGGCTGATGCGGCGCCTGGGGGAGCGGCTTCCCGGGCTGGACCCGTCCGCGATCGACGACGTCGTCCTCGGCGTGGTCAGTCCCCACGGCGACCAGGGCTCGGACATCGCCAAGATCGCCGCCCTCGCGGCGGGGCTGCCCGAGACCGTCGCGGGCGTGCAGCTCAACCGGTTCTGCGCCTCCGGCCTGGAGGCCGTCAACACCGCCGCCGCCAAGGTCCGTTCCGGCTGGGACGATCTGCTGCTGGCCGGTGGTGTCGAGTCGATGTCCCGGCTGCCGATCGGTTCCGACGGTGGCGCCTGGATGATGGACCCGATGACCAACCTGGAGACCGGGTTCGTGCCCCAGGGCATCGGCGCCGACCTGATCGCCACCCTGGAGGGGCTCAGCCGGCGGGACGTCGACGAGTACGCCGCCCTGTCCCAGGACCGGGCCGCCGCCGCGTGGAAGGCCGGCCGCTTCGACCGGGCCGTGGTCCCGGTCCTCGACCGTGCCGGGCTGACCGTCCTCGACCACGACGAGTTCATCCGGCCGGGCACCACCGCCGACTCCCTGGCCAGGCTCAAGCCCTCCTTCGCCGACATGGGCGAACTCGGTGGCTTCGACGCGGTGGCGCTCCAGAAGTACCACCACGTGGAGCGCATCGACCACGTCCACCACGCGGGCAACTCCTCCGGGATCGTGGACGGCGCCGCCCTGGTCGTCGTCGGCAACGAGGAGGCCGGGCGGCGCCACGGCCTCACCCCGCGCGCCCGCGTCGTCTCGGCGGCGGTCACCGGTTCCGAGCCCACCATCATGCTGACCGGACCCGCGCCCGCCGCGCGCAAGGCACTGGCGCGCGCCGGGCTGACCATCGACGACATGGACCTGGTCGAGATCAACGAGGCGTTCGCCGCCGTGGTCCTGCGGTTCGTGCGGGAGATGGGACTGGACCTGGAGAAGGTCAACGTCAACGGCGGCGCCATCGCCATGGGCCACCCGCTGGGCGCCACCGGCGCCATCATCCTGGGCACCCTCCTCGACGAACTGGAGCGCCGCGACCTGCGGTACGGCCTGGCCACGCTCTGCGTCGGCGGCGGCATGGGCATCGCCACCGTGATCGAGCGGCTGTGAACGCCCCGCCGCCGTACCCGCCGTCAGCCCTCGCCCCGGCCGCCCGCGCGAACCCCGCCGCCACCGTGACCACGTACCCCGGA
>NZ_BHZI01000001.1 GCF_004305975.1 Streptomyces otsuchiensis | reverse complement strand
CCCTCCCCCGGCCGACCCCGACGCGCCGCTCCTCGAAGTCGAGAACCTCCAGGTGGAGTTCCGCACCCGTGACGGCGTGGCCAAGGCGGTCAACGGCGTGAGCTTCACGCTGGAGGCGGGCAGCACCCGGGCGATCCTCGGCGAGTCGGGGTCGGGCAAGAGCGTGACCGCGCAGGCGATCATGGGCATCGTCGACAGCCCCCCGGGCTTCGTCAGCGGCGGCGCGGTGCGCTACCGCGGCACCGACGTGCTCACGCTCGGCCGGGAACAGCGCCGTGTCATGCGCGGCACCACCATGGCGATGATCTTCCAGGACGCGCTCTCCGCGCTCAACCCGGTCTTCACGGTCGGCTTCCAGCTCGGCGAGATGTTCCGCGTCCACCGCGGCATGTCACGCAAGGACGCGCGGGCCAAGTCCATCGAGCTGCTGGACATGGTGCGCATCCCGGCCGCCCGGGACCGCGTCGACGACTACCCGCACCAGTTCTCCGGCGGCATGCGGCAGCGCGTCATGATCGCCATGGCGCTGGCGCTGGACCCCGAGATCCTGATCGCGGACGAACCGACCACGGCCCTCGACGTCACGGTCCAGGCGCAGATCATGAAACTGCTCGCCGAACTCCAGGCGGAGCGCTCCATGGGGCTGCTGCTGATCACGCACGACATGGGCGTGGTGGCGGACGTCGCCGACGAGATCTCCGTGATGTACGCGGGCCGCGTGGTGGAACAGGCACCGGTGCACGAGATCTATGCCGCGCCCGCCCACCCGTACACCCGGGCGCTGCTGGAGTCGATCCCGCGGGTCGACCTGCGCGGGCAGGAACTCAGCGTCATCAAGGGCCTGCCGCCGACCCTGACCTCGATGCCCCCGGGCTGTTCGTTCGCGCCCCGCTGCTTCATGGCGCGTGACCGCTGCCGCGAGGAGGCGCCACCGGCGCTCCAGGTCACCGACGAGCGGATCAGCCGCTGCCACTACTGGGAGGAGGTGCACTCCGCATGAGCACGGAACCCACGAACGACGCCACGAACGACGCCACGAAGGACGCCACCGGGCCGAGGGACGGCGCGGAGGGAGCGGACGGAGCGGACGGCCTGGACGGTCCGACGGCGGCGGCAGGCGCGAACCCGGACGGCGCTCCAGCCGGCCCCGACGGCACGGTGGACGGGGCGGTGGACGGGGCCGACGGGGGCGCCGCCACGACGCTGGTCAAGGAACCGCCCCGTGCGGCGTCCGAGGCCACGCCACAGGGTGAGGAACGCGAGAAGGTGCTGGAGGTCCGCGACCTCGTCAAGCACTTCCCGATCACCCAGGGCATCGTGCTGCGCCGGAAGATCGGCGCCGTCCAGGCCGTCGACGGCATCAACCTGGAGCTGCGCCGGGGCGAGACCCTCGGCATCGTCGGCGAGTCCGGCTGCGGCAAGTCGACACTGGCAAAGCTCCTGATCGGCCTGGAGCGGCCCACCTCCGGCACCATCAGAGTGCGCGGCCAGGACCTCACCTCGCTGTCCGGCGGCGACCTGCTCGCGGCACGCCGCAACATCCAGATGGTCTTCCAGGATCCGTACACCTCGCTCAACCCGCGGATGACGGTGGGCGACCTGGTGGGCGAGCCCTTCGAGATCCACACCGGTGTGGTGCCGCGCGCAGGCCGGCGCAAGCGGGTCCAGGAGCTCCTGGACCTGGTCGGCCTGAACCCGGACCACATCAACCGCTACCCGCACCAGTTCTCCGGCGGACAGCGGCAGCGCATCGGCATCGCCAGGGCCCTGGCGCTGGAGCCCGAGGTGCTGCTGTGCGACGAGCCGGTGTCGGCGCTGGACGTGTCGATCCAGGCGCAGGTCATCAACCTGCTGGAGAAGCTCCAGGACGAACTGGGGCTCTCCTACCTGTTCATCGCGCACGACCTGTCCGTGGTCCGCCACATCGCCGACCAGCTGGGCGTGATGTATCTGGGGCGGATGGTCGAGTACGGCAACGCGACGGAGATCTACGACGCGCCCACGCATCCGTACACCCAGGCGCTGCTGTCGGCGGTGCCGGTGCCGGACCCGACACTGCGCGGCCAGCGGGACGAGATCGTGCTGGAGGGCGACGTGCCGTCCCCGGCTAACCCTCCGTCCGGCTGCCGGTTCCGCACCCGCTGCTGGATGGCGCAGGACATCTGCGCCGAGGAGGCCCCGGAGCTGAGGACGCGGGAGGGCTCGCCCCATGCGAGCGCCTGTCACTTCGCCCGGGAACGAGACGTGGTGCACGGAACGGCCTGACCTGCCGGTCCCCTCCGCCACGAAGGCCCCGGTCCGCGCCCCACGCAGCGCGGACCGGGGCCGTTGCCGTGCCGGCGTCGGGCCGGCCGTCCGTCGTCCGTCCGTCCGTCCGTCCGTCGATGTCGGGCCGCCATCGCCCCGCCCAGCGAGACGGGGCCGCGAGGCGGCGGGGCAGGCCGCCTCGGGCGTCATACGCACACAGTGACGAGTCCGTTCAGAACAGGATGCTGCGGAGCGCGCCGACCTCCGCGAACCCCAGCCGCCGGTAGGTCGCGAGCGCGGGAGCGTTGAAGTCGTTGACATAGAGGCTGACGAGCGGCGCGGTCTCCGCCAGCGCGTGACCGATCACCTTCGCCAGCCCGGCCGTGGCCAGCCCGGCTCCACGCCGGTCCGGCGCCGTCCACACCCCCTGGAGCTGACACGCGGCCGGGGTAACGGCACCGATCTCCGCCTTGAAGACCACCCGCCCGTCCTCGACCCGGACGAAGCAGCGTCCCTCCCCCACCGTCTCGGCCACCCGCGACTGGTAGGCGAGCCCGCCGTCCACGGCGGACAGCGGGGACACGCCCACCTCCTCGGTGAACATGGCCACGCAAGCGGGCATCACCAGCTCCATCTCGTTGCGCCGCGCCCGCCGCACCCGCGGGTCGGGGGCGACGCCCATGGGGCGGGTGTCGGTGACCATCAGCGGCTGGCGTTCCCTGATCGTCCGCGCGGGACCCCAGCGGTGCTCCAGATGGGACCAGAGCGCTCCGACCTGGTCGGCGGGGCCGACGATGGAGGAGCATCGGCGCCCCTGCGCCAGCGCGCGTTCGGCGAAGGCGCGGACCGCGGCGGGGCCGGCTCCCACGGGCACCAGGTTGGCGCCGGCGAAGCACAGGGCGTGAAGCTCCCCCCGGTGGTACCAGCCCCACATCTCGCCGCCCAGTCGGCGGGGGTCCAGCCGGGAGTCCAGTACCCGGGCCGTGACGAACGCGTTGGCGACGGGGTCTCGGGAGAGCACGTCGAGCGCGGCGGTCAGCTCACGGGCGTCCAGGAGACGGACGGCGGGGGTCGTCAGCACGGAGAGGCGTTGCCTTGCCAGTCGAGGGAGCGGCGGAGGTAGCGCGACGCGGGAGCGCGGGCGCGGTGCAGGAACTGTACCCGCACCGGGCACCCGCCGCCCGCCCGAAGGGTACGGCCGTCTCCCGGCCGGGAGACGGCCACCGGCGCCCGCACGGCGCGACGCGCGTGGGGCGCGGCCCGGTCGGGGCCGCGCCCCACGGGACGCTCTCTCGGGGGCGTTCGCCCCGGCACGGCTCAGCCGGCGACGGCGACCTGCGGTTCACCGGAGGTCACGCCGTCCTGCTCCATCTGCTCGGCGATCTTCATCGCCTCCTCGATCAGGGTCTCCACGATCTTGGACTCGGGCACCGTCTTGATGACCTCGCCCTTGACGAAGATCTGGCCCTTGCCGTTGCCGGAAGCGACGCCGAGGTCGGCCTCACGGGCCTCGCCGGGGCCGTTGACGACACAGCCCATGACGGCGACCCGCAGCGGGACCTCCATGCCGGTGAGGCCGGCGGTGACCTCCTCGGCGAGCTTGTAGACGTCGACCTGGGCGCGGCCGCAGGAGGGGCAGGAGACGATCTCCAGGCCACGCTCGCGCAGACCGAGGGACTCCAGGATCTGGTTGCCGACCTTGATCTCCTCCACGGGCGGGGCCGAGAGGGAGACCCGGATGGTGTCACCGATGCCCTCGGACAGCAGGGCGCCGAAGGCGACCGCCGACTTGATGGTGCCCTGGAAGGCGGGCCCCGCCTCCGTGACGCCGAGGTGCAGCGGGTAGTCGCACTGAGCGGCGAGCTGGCGGTAGGCGTTCACCATGACCACCGGGTCGTTGTGCTTGACGGAGATCTTGATGTCGCGGAATCCGTGCTCCTCGAACAGCGAGCACTCCCACAGCGCGGACTCGACCAGCGCCTCGGGGGTGGCCTTGCCGTACTTGGCGAGCAGGCGTCGGTCGAGCGATCCCGCGTTGACGCCGATCCGGATCGGGGTGCCGGCCGCCGAGGCCGCCTGCGCGATGTCCTTGACCCGGTCGTCGAACTGCTTGATGTTGCCCGGGTTGACGCGGACAGCCGCGCAGCCGGCGTCGATCGCCGCGAACACGTACTTGGGCTGGAAGTGGATGTCCGCGATCACGGGGATCTGCGACTTCCGGGCGATCACCGGCAGCGCGTCCGCGTCGTCCTGCGTCGGGCACGCCACGCGCACGATCTGGCAGCCGGAGGCCGTCAGCTCGGCGATCTGCTGGAGCGTGGCACCGATGTCGGAGGTGCGCGTCGTCGTCATCGACTGAACGGAGACCGGGGCGTCGCCGCCCACGGCGACGGTGCCGACCTGCAGCTTGCGGCTGACCCTGCGCTCGGCGAGCTTCAGCGGTACGGACGGCATTCCGAGCGAAATGGCTGTCATCGGTCTGTGCAACCCCACGGTATGGCTCTAGTCCCCGGTTCGGCCGGGCTCCGGACAACGAGACTACGGTACTGGCGCGGCTAGCCCGCCAAGCGGACCGGTGTGACGATATCCGCTGCCAGTACGAGCAGCGTGAAACAGATGAACACCGCGGCCACCACATAGGCGACGGGCATCATCCGCGCGACATCGAACGGTCCGGGGTCCGGCCGCTTGAGCAGCTTGGCTCCCTTGCGCCGCGCGGACTCCCAGGCGGCCCCGGCGATGTGACCGCCGTCCAGCGGCAGCAACGGAAGCATGTTGAAAAGGAATAGTGAAAGGTTGAAACCGGCCACCAGGAACAGTGCGGTCGCGACCTGCTGGCTGGCCGGAATGTCCAGGGTGAAGATCTCGCCCCCCACCCGGGCCGCGCCGACCACTCCCATCGGGGAGTCCTGTGCCCGCTCGCCGTTGCCCCACGCCGCGTCCCACAGACCGGGCACCTTCGACGGCACCGCGAGCAGCGCCTCGAAGCCGGTGACCATGATGTCGCCCATCCGGTCGGCCGCCTGCGGGAAGTTCTGCCGGACCACCCCCGAGGCCGGGGAGATCCCCAGGAAGCCGGTGGTGACGTACTCGCCCTCCACCCACTCGCCGCGACCGTCGAGCTTGGCGACCTGGTTCTCGATCAGGTCGACCTCCAGGTCCAGCGTCCGGCCGTCCCGGTCCACCGTGATCTCGGCCGGGCCGACCGTGTTCCGGATGTCCTGCTGCAGCGTGCTCCAGTCGGTGACCTCCTCACCGTTGAAGGCGACGACGGTGTCCCCCGGCCGCATCCCGGCGGCGTTGGCCGGGGCCTGCGGGTCACCGGCGCGGCACTCGTCCCGTTCCTCGCTCTGCGCGACGACGCACTCCTGGACCGTCGCGACCGTGGTCGTGGAGGTCGGGATGCCGAACGCCATCAGGACACCGAGGAAGATCACCACGGCGAGGATCAGGTTCATCGCGGGACCGGCGAACATGACGATGACGCGCTTCCACGGCTTGCGGGTGTAGAAGAGCCGCTTCTCGTCGCCGGGCCGCAGTTCCTCGAAGGCCGCCGCGCGGGCGTCCTCGATCATGCCCCGGAACGGCGAGGTGGAGCGCTGCCGCACGCGGCCGTCGTCCCCCGGCGGGAACATGCCGATCATCCGGATGTACCCGCCCAGCGGGATGGCCTTGATCCCGTACTCGGTCTCCCCCTTGTGACGGGAGAAGAGCGTCGGGCCGAAACCGACCATGTACTGCGGCACCCGGATGCCGAACATCTTCGCCGTGCTGAGATGGCCCAGTTCGTGCCAGGCGATCGAGAACAACAACCCCAGGACGAAGATGACGATCCCGAGGATGAACATCAAGGTGGTCACGGATCTCCCTCAGCCCTGCCGGACGGGGCCGGACGCGCCGCCGGCGTCCGGGACGCGCGCCGCGCCGGACCCACGTGCCGTGCCGGTCAGCTCCCGCGCACGGTGCCGCGCACGGGTCTCCGCCTCAAGGACGTCCGCGACGGTCAGCGAGGTTCCGGCGGAGCCGGCTCCCTGTTCGTCGACGACCTGCGCCACGGTGTCCACGATGCCGGTGAACGGCAGCCGGCCGGCGAGGAAGGCGTCCACGCACTCCTCGTTGGCCGCGTTGTACACCGCGGGGGCGACACCGCCGAGACTACCGACATGGCACGCCAGCGGAACAGCCGGGAAGGCCTCGGTGTCGAGCGGGAAGAACTCCCAGGTGTGCGCGCGGGTCCAGTCGCACGGAGGCGCAGCCGCCGGCACCCGGTGCGGCCAGCCGATACCCAGCGCGATCGGGCCACGCATGTCGGGCGGCCCCGCCTGCGCGAGGGTGGAGCCGTCGACGAACTCGACCATGGAGTGCACGTAGGACTGCGGGTGGACGACGACCTCGATGCGGTCGAACGGGATGGCGTAGAGCAGGTGGGCCTCGATCACCTCGAGTCCCTTGTTGACCAGCGTCGCCGAGTTGACGGTGATCACCGGGCCCATGTTCCAGGTGGGGTGCGCCAGAGCGTCCCGCGGTGTGACCTCGGCCAGCTCGGCCCGGCTCCGGCCTCGGAAGGGACCGCCGCTCGCGGTCACCACCAGGCGCGCGACCTCCGGTCGGGGGCCGCCGAGCAGCGCCTGGAAGAGGGCCGAGTGCTCGGAGTCCACCGGCACGATCTGGCCCGGAGCAGCCAGCGAGGTGACCAGCGGGCCACCGACGATCAGCGACTCCTTGTTGGCGAGCGCGAGCACCCGGCCCGCCTTCAGCGCGGCGATGGTGGGCGCCAGGCCGATCGAGCCGGTGATCCCGTTGAGAACGGTGTGGCAGGGCCCTGACGCCATGTCGGCGGCCGCGTCGGGGCCGGCCAGCACCTCGGGAAGCGGCCGGCCCGGTCCGTAGCGCTCCCGCAGCGCCGCGCGCAGCTCGTCGGCCTTCGTCGCGTCGGCGACCGCGACGGCGCGCACCCGCAACTGGTGCGCCTGGTCCGCGAGCAGGGAGACCCGGCCGCCCGCGGCGGACAGCGCGGTCACCCGGAAACGCTCGGGGTTGCGCAGCACCACGTCCACGGCCTGGGTTCCGATGGAACCGGTGGAGCCCAGGATGACGATCTCCCTGGGGCCGTCAGGAGCTGTGGCGAAGAGCGTGTGCGGGTCCGCGACGGGCGCGGCTGTGGCTGTCATGCCCCCATTGTGTCGGGACCCGTGACCGAGCGTGGCCCGACCCCCGAAGCCGGGTCGGGCGGCGGGCACGGGGCGGGACCGCCCGCCCCGCCACGGGCGGAGCGGGCGGGCATGGCGCGCGCGTCATGGCCCCGCCCCATGCGGAGCCACGGGGCGGGGCCTTCGGGACCACTCGGGGCCGCTCGGGACCGATCGGGCCCTCGGGGCCGACCTGCCGCGAGCGGTCCCGGCGGCGTGCGGCGTGAGCCCCCTAGAGGTCGAGACCGGTGAGGACCATCACTCGCTCGTAGGTGTAGTCGTCCATGGCGAACCGGACCCCCTCGCGACCGACGCCCGACTGCTTGACGCCGCCGTAGGGCATCTGGTCGGCCCGGTAGGAGGGGACGTCCCCGATGATCACGCCGCCGACCTCCAGGGCACGGTGGGCCCGGAAGGCGGCCTGCACGTCGTGGGTGAACACCCCGGCCTGGAGGCCGTAGTCCGAGTTGTTGGCGACGTCGTACGCGTCCTGTTCCCCGTTGACGCGGATCACCGACATCACGGGTCCGAAGACCTCGTCACAGCCGAGACGGGTGTGCGCCGGCACGTTCTCCACAACCGTCGGCGCGTAGCTGGCACCGTCGCGCGTGCCGCCGGTGAGGATCTTCGCGCCCGCGGACGCAGCCTCCTCGACCCACGACTCCACGCGCTTGGCTGCGTCCTCGCTCACCAGGGGACCGACATCCGTCGCCGGGTCGGAGGGGTCGCCGGTCACCTGGGCGTTGACCGCCTCGATCAGCCGGGGCAGGAAGCGGTCGTAGACGGAGTCGTCCACCACCGCCCGCTGGACCGAGATGCAGGACTGTCCGCCCTGGTAGTTGGAGAAGGTGGCGATGCGCTGGGCGGCGCGGTCGAGGTCGGCGTCCGAGGAGTAGTCGGCGAGCACGATCGCCGCCCCGTTACCGCCGAGTTCGAGGGTGACGCGCTTGCGCGGCACGGAGTCGAGGATCGACCAGCCGACGGGGGCGGAGCCGGTGAAGGAGATGATCGGCAGCCGCTCGTCCTGCACGAGGGCGGGCATCTCGTCGTTGGGGACCGTCAGGACGCTCCACGAGCCGGCCGGGAGGTCGGTCTCGGAGAGCAGTTCGCCGAGCAGCAGCCCGGACAGCGGCGTCGCGGGCGCGGGCTTGAGGATGATCGGGGTGCCGACCGCGATGGCCGGGGCGACCTTGTGCGCGCAGAGGTTGAGGGGGAAGTTGAACGGCGCGATGCCCAGCACGGGGCCGTGCGGTACCCGCCGGGTGAGGGCGAGCCGCCCCTCGCCCCCGGCGTCGCTGTCCAGGCGCTGCGCCACTCCGCCGTTGTAACGGCGGGCCTCGTCGGCCGCCCAGCGGAAGACGGAACGGCAGCGGCCCACCTCGCCGCGTGCCCACTTCAGCGGCTTTCCGTTCTCGGCCGAGATCAGCAGGGCGATCTCCTCGGCCCGTTCGGCGAGCCGCGCGCCGACGTGGTCGAGCGCCGCGGCGCGGACGTGCGCCGGGGTGGCGGCGAACTCGGCCGCCACGGCCGCCGCGGCGGCGACGGCCTCCTCGGTCTGGGCGGCGGTCGGAACGCTCACCTGTCCGACGGTGCGGCCGTCCCAGGGCGAGGTGACGTCCAGGATCGTGTCGCCGGTCGCCTCACGGCCGGCGAGCCAGAACGCGTGCGGGGGGTTCGCTGTGGTCATCGCGTGGACCGGACCTTCCGAGAGTGGGTGATGGGGTGACTCCTCTCTGCCCACCGTAGGGGTCACGGAGGCCGCGCGCTGTTGTCCGACGCGGCGCGGTCTGTGACGGTGCCGCACCGCTTTGGCGTACGCCACCGGCGCGTGGTGACGGCGCCGCGCGCGCACGGTGCACGCCCGCTCGCACAGCATTGACCGGTCCATGCCATTCCGCGAGGATGACGGCGCAGGCACAACCAGTGACCACCCGCATACCCCCACCCGTCAACTGGACCCCACCAGGAGATGTGATGCGCTCACCCAAGCGCCGGCGGAACACGACCGCCGCCGCCCTTCTGTCCCTCGCCCTCGCCGTCCCCCTGGGTGCCCAGGCCCTGGCGGCACCGGGGCCCGACAACCGGCCCGACGCCCCCACCGTCGACGCCCCGGCCGCACGGAGCTACGAAGTCCTCGGCATCAGCACCCAGGGCCAACGCACGGCGCTGACCGCCCACGGCGCGGCGATCGACGCCGTCGACGACCACTCCGTCACCGTCACCGCCGACCGCGCGACCGCCGAGACGCTCCGTGGGCTCGGCTACCACCTGACGGAGCCGGTGGCGGCCGCCGCCGGAGACGCGATCGCCTCCGCGCCGTCGGAGTACACCAGCTACGCGGAGGCGATGGAGACGATCGAGGCGGCGGCCACCCAGTACCCCGACCTCGTCAGCACCGAGGTCATCGGCACCTCTCACGAGGGCCGCGACATCGTCGCGGTCAAGGTCAGCTCCGAGGCCGCCGTCGACCGGGACAAGCCGGAGGTGCTGTTCACCCACAACATGCACGGCCGCGAGCACCTCACCACCGAGATGGCGCTCTACACGCTGGCCGAGCTGACCTCCGGCTACGGCACCGACACACGGGTCACGGAGCTGCTGGACGAACGGGAACTGTGGATCATCCCCATCGTCAACCCGGACGGCAAGGCCCACGACATGGACTCCGGTCAGTTCCGGATGTGGCGCAAGAACCGCGAGCCCGACAGCGGCTCCAGCGCGATCGGAACCGACCTCAACCGGAACTTCGCCCACCAGTGGGGTTGCTGCGGCGGCTCGTCCACCAACCCGGGCAGTGAGACCTACCGCGGACACGGCCCGGAGTCGGCGAAGGAGACCCAGGTCATCGCCGACTTCGTGCGCGGCAGGGTCGTCGACGGTGAGCAGCAGATCACCGCGCACATCGACTTCCACACCTACAGCGAGCTGATCCTCTGGCCCTACGGCTACACCTACGACGACACGGCCCCCGGCCTCACGCAGGACGACCGTGACGCGTTCGCCGCCGTGGGCGAGGCGATGGCGGACAGCAACGGGTACCGACCGCAGCAGTCCAGCGACCTCTACGTCACCGACGGGTCCGTCAACGACTGGATGTGGGCCGACCAGGGGATCTTCTCGTACACCTTCGAGATGTACCCGCGCTCGGCGAGCGGCGGCGGCTTCTACCCGCCGGGCAGCGTGATCGACCGGGAGACCAGCCGGAACCGCGAGGCCGTGCTCATCCTGATGGAGAACGCGGACTGCATGTATCGGTCCATCGGCAAGAAGAGCGAGTACTGCGCGGCGTGACCGCCGGCGTCCGGCCGGCCCGCGCCGCGATACGGGCCGGCTGGACGGACGCCGCTCCCGCGCAGGGCGGCAGGCGTGGTGCAAGGCGGTGCGCACGGGGCCGCCCGCGTGGGGCGACGGCGCACAGTCTCGCCCGCATGGGGCGGACGGTACGGGGCGGGCCACGCGGGGCAGCGAGCGCGCGGCTGTGCACAGCGATGCGGCGCACGGCGCACCGCATGGGGCGGGGCCCCGGATCAGGGGTGGCGCGCGCCCGGGTCGGTGGCCTTGAGCGCCAGCCACAGCTCCATGCGGACGTCGGGGTCGTCGAGCGAGCGGTCGAGGATCTCCTCGACCCGCCGCATCCGGTACCGGAGCGTGTGACGGTGCACGCCCAGGTCGGCGGCGGCCGCGTCCCACTGCCCGTGGCGGGAGAGCCATGCCCGCAGGGAGGCGACCAGGTCACCCCGGCCGTGGGCGTCGTGCTCCCGGAGCGGGCGCAGCATGCCGTCGGCGAACGCCCGCACGGCGTCGTCGGCGAGCAGCGGCAGCACGGAGCCGGTGGCGACGTCGTCGTGCTCGACATACGGACGTCCGCGGCGCCGTGCCACCAGCAGCGCCTGCCGCGCCTGCTGATAGGCGGTGTCGGCCGAGGTCGGGCCGGCGGGCCCCGACGCGCCGATGACCATGGTGGAGTCGCCGGGGCGCTCCGTCTGCGCGTCCCGCGCGTAGCTCTGCGCGGCGGTGAGCACGGCCCCGCCCTCGGTGGCCAGCAGCACCGTCTGCGCCCCGTCGGGCACCAGCAGCAGCGGTTCGCCCGCCCTGGCGGCGGCCGCCTCGACCGCGCCGGCGAAGGACTCGGCCTCGCGGTCGTTCGTCTCGGCCACCAGTACCCGCAGGGGCGCGTCCAGCAGTGTCCCGTACACCTGTCCGCCCACGGCCCGCGCGTGCTCGGGCTCACCGCTGAGCAACAGGTGGAGCACGGCGCTGCCCAGACGGCGCTCGGCGGCCTCGAAGGCACGTGACCGTTCGGTCAGGAGGGTCAGGATGGCGACGGCCGACTGCACGGCGTAGCGCTCCGCCGTGCCGGGCGGAGCCTCGGTGCCGATCGCCAGCACGGCGCGCGGCAGCGCCCCCGTTCCGATCGACTGGAGCTCGACCCGGTCGTCAGCGGTGCCCTCGCCGCCGTCCGGGGCACTCCCCACGACGACGCTGGCGGGTCCGGCGCGGTCCCGGAGCCGGCGCACCTCCTCGGTCAGCTTCGCGGCCCGCCGCGCGGCCCATGCGGGGACGGCGTGGGTGACCGCGCCGGAGAGGTCGTAGAGAGCGGCCCACCCGTCGACCTGGGTGGCGAGGCGTGCCAGGAGCTCCCGGGTGCCGTCCGGGCTGAGGGCGGCGCGGGTCAGCTCCCGCTGTGCGGCGAACCCGGCGGCGACGGCCTGGTACTGCTCGGCCGCGATCGCGGCCGAGACGGCCTTGGCGATGGCGATGAACGGAATGCGCCGTTCCACCTCGAGCAGCGGCAGCCCGGCGTCGCGGCAGGCGGCCAGCAGGGGCTCGGGCACCTCCGGGTGGTTGACACCGATCCCGAACCCGAGGCCGACCACCCCCGCGTCCTTGAGCCGCCGCACGTAGCGCCCCATGCGGGCGGCATCGTGGACGTCGAGCTTCACGGCGGTGGTCAGCAGGAGCTCACCGCCGTCAAGGAAGGGCACCGGGTCCGCGAGTTCGCTGGCATGGGCCCAGCGGACCTCGGCGTCGAGGGAGCCCTCCGCCGTCAGCACCCGGAGCTTCAGCGCCGGGTGCTGGACCAGGGAAGCGAGCGTCGGATACATGGCGGACCCTTGGTGACCGGGGGCGGAGAGCGTGGGGCACGAACTGCGCACGCCCACCGGGCGGATTATCCGCGCCTCTCACGGTACCGCGCACCAGCGGGCCACGGGATTCGGCCGCCCGCCGCCACCTCCGCGCGGCCGGGCCGCAGTCAGGACCCCAGGCGGATCAGCAGCGGCGGCCCCGACTCGCCCGACACCGTGGTCAGCGACAGCACCGCGTGGCGCGGCGGCAGGCGGTGGGCCAGTTCGGAGGCGGACCAGCGCTCGCGCTCCACGCGGCGCACCGTCACGGTCTCGGTGGTGGCGTCGCGCCCGGTGAACAGCTTGCGTACGCCGCGCCCCGAGCGGCGGATGACGCCGCCGTACCGGTCGGGTGAGCTGGTGACGTCCCGGTCCTCGGTCCACTCCTTGCCCCAGGTTCGCGCGAAGTGCTCACCGTCCCAGGTGGTGATCCCGGAGAACGCCATGCGGCAGCCGACGGCGCCCAGCAGGCCGGCACGGAGGGACTCGGGCACCTCGTCCAGGGTGCGCAGCGCCAGGACGGCGCCGGCGTTGGCGGGGCGCAGGTGTGTCAGGCCGCGCACCGTGCCGGGCGTGACGGCGGCGGTCGCGTCGTCGAGCACCAGGCAGGCGAACAGCGAACGGTCCGCGCGGCTGGTGACGGCGGCGGTGAACTGCGCGAGCAGCAGCCTGCTGAGGATCCGGGCCGCCTCGGTGTGGCCGGCGCCGGGCAGGTCGACGCGGACCCGCAGGGGGTGCTCCAGCGCCGCGAGCGAGAACGGCCGCACCCGGCGTGCGGCGGCGCCGTCCGGTGCGGCGGAGAACCCCGCGCGGTCCAGTACGGCCAGACGGTCGGCGAGCAGCGGTCCGATGTCGTCGGCTCGCTGGGCCTGCCGGGCGCGGGCGGCCAGCTCTCGCTGCTGGTCCCATGCCCCGGCGTGGTCGAGATCCTCGGCGAGGGTGGCGAGGAGGGCGGGGGCCCCGTCGAGCAGGGCCCGCAGCTCCGGGACGCCGGGGAAGTGCCCGTAGGCGGCGCGGTACGGACCGATGAGCTGGACCAGTGCGGCGGCTGCCTCGCGCGGCTCGGCACGTGTGCCGCCGGTCAGCGCCTCGGCGAGCAGCACCGCTGCCTCGTCGGTGGGCTCGACGCCGCCGTAGAGGTCGAGGCGGTGCCCGCAGGCCGGGTCTCCGATCCGGACGATCACGTCGAAGGCACCGTCAGGGCCGAGGGCGGCCGGGGCGCTGCCCACGGCCACGACGGCGGCCCGGCCGGTGAGCGCCTGCAGGCACATGGCCTCGGTGACGGGGCGGATCACCCGCCCCGTCTTTCCGGAGCCGGGCGGCCCCACGGCCAGCAGCGAGGTACCGAGGACCGTGGGGTCGAGTGCCGCGGACTCGCCGCGGTGCTCGTAGGGGTTGCGCTCGTCGTCGAGTGCCTCGCCGATCAGGACCTGCCGGGTGAGCAGGTCGTGGCGCGCGGTGCGCACGGCCAGGTCACGGTCTCCCGAGGGGTGGGCGAACGCGGCGGGCCCGGCTGTGAGCACCGCGTCGCTGAAGGTGCCGAGGGCGGTGGGCCGGGCGCGTACCGTCTGCCACGCGTGGTCGATGCGTGCGTAGTCGAGGTCGCTGAGGGTGCCGTCGCGCAGGTCGGCGGTGAGCCGCTCGGCGGCCTCGACCGCGCCGCCGTCGCGGAGTTGTTGCCAGCGGGTGAGGTCGCGCAGGGTGGCCGCCTGCTCGGCGGGGCCGGTGCTCAGCCGGCGCCATGCCTGTCGCCAGCCGCCCAGGGCCGTGCAGCCGGCGACGAGCAGCGCCGTCCAGAGCGCGTAGTACACGTTGTAGGCGACGACGTAGGCGGTCGAGTCACCGTTCTCCCACCAGCTGTCAGGAACGAGCGCGTACAGCGGTTCGAGCCAGAAGACCCAGACGCCGCCGAAGCTCAGCCCCCAGGCCCACGCTCCGAGAACCACGGCGAGCGACGCACGCCGGAACTCCGCGACGGGAAGCGGCGGGGCGTCCGGACGCAGTCTCAGCAGACCGAGGACGCGGGGGCGTTGCCGGCGCCACACGCGGGGCCAGTTCCCGATCCGCCCGAACAGGACGGCGAGCGTCAGTCCGAAGAGGACGTAGTACAGGTAGGTCACCGACACATAGGCACGGGTCCCGCTCCACGCGTCGAACGTGATCCAGTCCAGTGGCCACAGCCAGACACGTACGTAGCCGTTCCAGCACAATGACCAGACCAGCAGTCCGCTGAGCAGCGCCAGCAGCGCGCCGCCGTACAGCTCGCGGTCGCTGAGGGGGTCCGGTTCCCGGGGGGGCTTGGCGACGTGGCCGAAGCGCCACACGCCGGGGGGCGCGGAGGGCCGGGGCGCGTGCAGCCATCCGGAGAGCGGCGGTGCGGCCGTCGTCGGAGGTTCCGGTGGCTGCCGTGGTGCCGGGGGCGCGCCGCGCCCCGTGGGTGCGGTCCGGGACCCGTCATGCGGTCCGCGCCGCGTGCCGTCCGTGGTCATCGCCTCCGCCGCTCCCCGACCGGTACCGGCCGGTCTCGCCGCTCGCTGTGCCGCCCGTCCGTCGTGCCGGCCGCTCCCAGCCTATGGCCCCGCGGCTTCCGGTGTGGCCTGCTTGGGCGCGTCAACTGCTCCGTCCGCATTCCGTGTTGCGCGGGGACGGCTTCGTGGGAACGCGTCACGGGCACGGGTCCCCGGGCCGGGGGCGCTTCTTCGGGGCAATGCCGTCAGAAGCGTTCCCCTCGCTCCGTGCCTGCGCTACGTTCCGATCCCCCCACCATGCCGACGGAGCCGAATCACCTGGACGGAAGCCGATGAGCCGCGCCATCTCCCTGCAGGACGTCACCAAGGTCTACGGCCGCGGAGTCACCGCGGTCGACCGGCTGTCGATGGACATAGCGCCGGGCGAGTTCGTGGTGCTGCTCGGCCCCTCGGGGTGCGGCAAGTCGACGGTGCTGCGGCTCATCGCCGGACTGGAGGAACCGACCTCGGGCACGGTGCTGCTCGACGGCGAGAACGCCAACGACTGGGGCCCCGGCGAGCGGCGGCTCGCGATGGTCTTCCAGCACTACGCGCTCTACCCCACCATGACGGGGCGGCAGAACATCGGGTTCCCGCTGCGGATCGAGACGCCGGACGAGGACCCGGGGCCCCGCGTGGAGAACGCGGCCCGCAAGCTCGGCGTACAGGACCTGCTGGACCGGCTGCCCTCCCAGCTCTCCGGTGGCGAACAGCAGCGGATAGCGATGGGGCGGGCGATCGTGCGGCGCCCGTCGACCTTCCTGATGGACGAGCCGCTGTCCAACCTGGACGCCAAGCTGCGCAATCGGCTGCGCGCGGAGATCGCCACGCTCACCAGGGAGCTGGGTGTGACGACGCTCTACGTGACCCACGACCAGTCCGAGGCGATGTCGCTGGGTGACCGGGTCGCCGTGATGCGCGACGGGGTGGTGCAGCAGACGGGGACCGCTCGCGAGGTGTACCAGCTGCCCAACCACGTCTTCGTGGCGGCGTTCGTCGGCACTCCTCGCATCAACCTGCTCCGGGCACGGGTGCTGGCACCACTCGGCGGCCGCATGAGCCTGGATTTCGGAGGGCAGAAGCTCCTGCTGCCCGAGCCGCTGCTGCCCGACCACCAGATGCTCCGTATCCAGATGGGTCGGGACATCACCGTGGGGCTGCGGTCGGAGGCGGTCCGGGTGGCGTCACCGCAGGAGGCCGGTCCGGGCGAGGGGGCGCTCCAGGGCGTGGTGGACCACGTGGAGTTCCAGGGCCACGAATCGCTGGTCCATGTGAACGTGGGCGCGCGGGGCGCGGCCGTGGCCGGGCTGGAGGCGGCACGCCGCCCCACGCGTCGCCGCGTGGGGCGGCCGGGGCCGCTCTCCCGCCTGCTGGGCAGCCGCGCTCCCGCCGGCGGAACGGGTGGTCCGCACGCCCCGGGCGCCGTGTCGACGGAGCCGGACGGGGGCGAGTCCACCGAGGCGGCGGGCCGCATGGCGGGCAACCTGGTCGTGCGGGCGGGCGCCGACGTGTGGGCGCGCCCGGGGCAACGCGTTCCGCTGCTGGTGGACATGGAGCGGCTCTACGTCTTCGACGAACGGGGTGATCGCGTCTGCCCGGCGCCGTCCCACGCGCCCGTCCTCGGACCGTACTGATCATCACGCGTCACCACTCGCTCAGTGCCGGCCCCGTTCCCCGGGGCCGCCGGTGCTCGCCTCGCCAAGCTGGAACGGTGGGGGCGCGCCTTTCCCCCGGTTCGCTGCCCCGGCGCGGAGCGGTGCGGCCCGCACGGGGCGGCCCGGCCGGAACAACCGGCCCGCGCCCCATGCGGGACGCCCCCGTCCCGGCGGCCTCCGTGCGATACCGGCGCCGGGACGGCTTGCGCCCCGTGGCGCACGGGGCGGCGCATTGTCCCGCTCAGCGCTCCCAGCGCGCCCCCTGAGGCGCCGCGCCACGGGTGCGGACACGGCGGCGTCGGCGCCCGCCGCTTCGACGCGACGGCCAAGACACGCTGGGGAGTGCTCCGTGGTGGTGCATGTCTCCACCACCACCGTGGCCCTAGCCTGCGAATTGCAAGCATGTACGCCGAGCTGTCCGGGACGCCCCGTCGTCCGGCCGGGCAGGCCCGGCGTCCCACGCCACCACCGTGCCGAGGAGTGTGCCCGATGAGCATCACCCAGGATCTGTCCGGAGGGCCCGCGCTGACCCAGGAGCGCCGCGTCGTCACCGAAATCCCCGGTCCGAAGTCCCGCGAGCTGATGGCCCGCAAGGAGGCCGCGGTGGCGGGCGGCGTCGGCGCCGTGCTGCCCGTCTTCGTGGAGAGGGCCGGCGGCGCGGTCATCGAGGATGTCGACGGCAACCGTCTGATCGACTTCGGGTCGGGCATCGCGGTGACCTCGGTCGGCAACAGCGCCGAGGCGGTCGTCCGCCGCGCCACCGAGCAGCTGACCCGGTTCACCCACACCTGCGCGATGGTCACGCCGTATGAGGGCTACGTGGCCGTGTGCGAGGAGCTGGCCAAGGTGACGCCCGGCGATCACGCCAAGAAGTCGGCGCTGTTCAACTCCGGCGCGGAGGCAGTGGAGAACGCGGTCAAGATCGCGCGCACGTACACCAAGCGCCAGGCCATCGTCGTGTTCGAGCACGGCTACCACGGACGCACCAACCTCACGATGGCGCTGACGGCCAAGAACATGCCGTACAAGCACGGCTTCGGGCCGTTCGCGCCGGAGATCTACCGGGTGCCGGTCGCCTACCCGTACCGCTGGCTGACCGGCGCCGAGAACTGCGCCGAGGAGGCGGCGGCGCAGGTGATCGACCAGATCACCAAGCAGATCGGGGCGGAGAACACCGCCGCCATCGTGATCGAGCCGCTGCTGGGCGAGGGCGGCTTCATCGAGCCGGCACGCGGCTTCCTGCCCCGGATCGCGCGGTTCGCGCGCGAGAACGGCATCGTGTTCGTCGCCGACGAGATCCAGAGCGGCTTCTGCCGCACTGGACAGTGGTTCGCATGTGACGACGAGGGCGTGGTGCCCGATCTGATCACCACGGCCAAGGGCATCGCCGGCGGGCTTCCGCTGGCGGCCGTCACGGGTCGGGCCGAGATCATGGACGCGGCGCACTCCGGTGGTCTCGGTGGAACCTACGGTGGCAACCCGGTGGCCTGCGCCGCCGCGCTCGGCGCCATCGAGACGATGCGGGAGCAGGACCTCGCGGCCCGGGCGCGCCGTATCGAGGAGATCATGAAGCCCCGGCTGACCGCGCTCGCCGAGGAGTTCCCGTCCATCGGTGAGGTCCGCGGGCGCGGCGCCATGCTGGCGGTCGAGCTGGTCAAGCCCGGTGGCAAGGAGCCCGACGCGGATCTGACGGCCGCGGTCGCCAAGCGGTGCCACCAGGCGGGTCTGCTGGTCCTCACCTGCGGCACATACGGCAACGTCCTGCGCTTCCTCCCGCCGCTCGTCATCGGAGAAGAGCTGCTCAACGAGGGCCTCGATGTCCTGCGGAGCGCATTCGCGGGAGAGTGACCCAATCCGCACGGCGGCGTGGGGCCGGCAGTCGCCGGCCCCACGCCGCCGTGCGTGTCCCGGTCTTCAGGGCCTGGCGCGCGGGGCCCCGTACAACGCTCCGTCGAGGGTCGCACCGGGCTCCGTACGGGGCGGCACGCCTCTCCGTCCCGTCGATGCGGTGGCTGGGTCGTTCGGGTACCTGTCCGGGGCGCGCCGCCCCGGCCAGTCGACTGCCGGCGGAGCCCCTGCTTCCTCCGCGTGGGGCCGGCGCCGGCGGGCGAACGGTCTCACCGGGCCCGCTTCCTTCGCGGCGGTAATCGGCTCGGTCCCGGCAGCGCCCCCGCGCGCGCCGGGACGGAGCGACGCATGGCGCGTCATCCGGTCACCCCATCGCCGGGCTCGGGCCGCGGCACCGCCCCGGCCCCATGCGTCTCCGGCGGTTTCGACGGCCCCGACGGCCGCGACGGCTCCGGAGCGTCAGCCGACACCCGGCCGTCGTCCGGAGCCGGGGAGCCACAGCGCCGTTCGTCCCCCGCGGACTCGGGGGCCACCGATCCGCCCGGCGCCGGGGCCGGGGCGCCCGGCACCACGCCGAGCCGGTCGGCGCGTCCGCCCTGGCGCGGGACCCCGGCGCCACGCGCCAGCACCGCCGCCGCCTCGTGCATGGCCAGCTCCAGCCGGGCCGGGTCGGTCAACTCGCCCGAGCCGTCGGGAGCGACCAGCCATCGCACGCGCCCGGTCCTGCGCCGGGGGTGCGGCAGGGCGATCCAGCTGCCGCTGCCCACGCCGCTGACGCCCGTCCCGACCCAGCGGGCGGATGTGCCCGCCGGCACCAGGAACCCGACCCGGTCGGCCTCCTCGTCGGCGAGGACGGGTCCGGTCACCTCCCCCAGGCGGTGGAGTACGTCGAGCGCCTCCCGGCCCAGCGCCGATGGCAGGGTGAGGACGTCCCACATGCGCCCCGCCGGCAGCAGGGTGAGCCGCTGCGGGCTGTCCTCCCATGTCCGTCGGCAACTGTCCGGTTCCGGTGCCGCCGCCGCAAGCCACTGCAGCGCTGTCCGGCCGCCTACCGAGCTGTTCATTGGTGTGCTCTCCTCACGTCTGGCCCCGTGCGGGGCGACATGCCGTCAGGAGGAGAGAGCGGAAGGAGGCGGGATCCTTACGCGGGTTCGGCCGACTGTTTTCGTGGTGTGTGTCACCCGTCCCGGCGCACGGTGCCGGTATCCCGTGTGGTGAGGGGTCCGCCTGCCCGGCGCGGCGCGGGTCCCACCTACGATGGCTCCCTCCGCCGGCCCGGAGGCACACCCCCGGTACACGAGCACCGCGGCGCCGGCCCGCGCTGGAGGAGAACATGGACGAGATTCGACCCGGTCTGCGCGACTTCGCAGCCGGGCTGCCGAAGGCCGAACTGCACGTCCACCACGTCGGTTCGGCCTCGCCCCGCATCGTCGCCGAGCTGGCCGGCCGGCACCCGGACTCTCCGGTGCCCAAAGACCCGGCGGAGCTGGCCGAGTACTTCACCTTCCGCGACTTCGCCCACTTCATCGAGGTCTACGTGTCGGTGGTGGACCTGGTGCGCGACGCCGAGGATGTCCGCATGCTGACCTACGAGGTAGCGCGCGAGATGGCGGGCCAGACGATCCGGTACGCCGAGCTGACCGTCACGCCTTACGGCTTCACGAAACGGGGCATCCCCGAGGAGGCCGTCATGGAGGCGATCGAGGACTCGCGCCACGCAGCGGCGAGGGACTTCGGGGTCGCCCTGAACTGGTGCTTCGACATTCCCGGGGAGCTGGGTCTGCCCGCCGCGGAGGCAACTGCCCGCATGGCGTGCGAGCTGAGACCGGACGGCCTGGTGTCGTTCGGTCTGGGGGGACCGGAGATCGGGGTGCCGCGCGGGCAGTTCGCACCGTATTTCGAACGAGCCGTCGCGGAGGGGCTGCGCAGCGTGCCGCACGCCGGCGAGTCGAGTGACGCCCAGTCGGTGTGGGACGCGCTCGACGCGCTGCGCGCGGAGCGGGTGGGGCACGGCATCCGCAGCGCGGACGACCCCGCGCTGATGGCCCACCTGGCCGAGCGGGGAATCCCCCTGGAGGTGTGCCCCACCTCCAACGTGGCCACTCAGTCGGTGGCCTCCCTCGCCGACCATCCACTGCCCCGTCTGGTCGCCGCGGGGGTGCCGGTCACCATCAACAGTGACGACCCACCCATGTTCGGCACCGACCTCACCAGCGAGTACCTGGTGGCGGCCCGTCTGCTGGAGCTGGACGAGGCGGGTCTCGCCGCGCTGGCGCGGAGCGCGGTGGACGCGTCGTTCCTCGACACGCCGCTCAAATCCCGCCTCACCGCGGAGATCGACGATTATCTGACCTCATGGCAACGGACCGAGGAACAGCTGTGACCGCTCCGTCGGGCCCCGTCCTGGCGGTCGCGCACCGGGGCGACCCCTACCGCGAGCGTGAGAACACCCTGGCGTCCTTCCGGTCGGCCCTGCGGGCCGGTGCCGACGCCGTTGAGCTCGACGTGCGGCTGTGCCGCGACGGCGTTCCGGTGGTGCTCCACGACCCGGGTCTCAAGCGCCTCTGGGGTCAGGACCGCGCCGTCGCGGAGCTCACGTCCACCGAACTCGGCGAGGTGTGCGGAGGGGCGGTGCCCACGCTCCGTCAGGCACTGGCGGCGACGTTCCCGAAGCTGACCCTGGTCGACCTGCCCGATCCCGACCCCGCGACCGCGCGGGGCGCGGTGGAGGCCGTCCGGGAGGACGGCTCCATGGCACGGGTCCGCTACTGCGGCGATCCGGCCGCGCTGCGCGCGGTGCGAGCGGCCGACCCGGCGGCCGAGATCGCCCTGACCTGGAAACTGCCGACCGCGATCCGCGCCAGTCTCCTCGCCGACATCCGGCCGGCCTGGCTCAACTACCGCTTCGGCCTCGTCGACGAGCGGACGGTCGCCCACGCCCACGAGAACGGCTACCGGATCGGGGTGTGGACGGCGGACACCCGCCGCACCATGCGACGGCTCATCGCACTCGGCGTGGACGCGGTCACCAGCAACCGGGTCGCGCTGCTGCGCGAGGAGATCGACCGTGCCGGTCGGGGGACCGACTCCGCGCCACGTGTGTGAGAAACGGGCCGGCCGCCCGGGACCGTGGGGATCCGGGCGGCCCGCACCCTGTGCCGCCGGGGCCGTGTGGCGGCCCCACGGACTCAGCCGTTGGTGTCAGTGGCAGAGCCAGCCGCCGGGAACCGGCCAGCACTGCTGGTCCGGCGTGTGGTCCACGGCGGACGCCTGGGCGGTCATGCCGCCGGCGAACATGCCGATGGCGGCGAGGACGATCGCCAGCCGGGCGGTCTTGCGGTTGCGGAGTCCGTTGCGCATGGGTGATCCCTTCGGGTGGGGGTACGTCGCCCGCATCAGGTGCGAGTGGCCTGAAGCGATGGAACGGCCACTGAACGTAGCAACCGCCCCGCCCGGTCACACGGGTGCATCCGGCCAACATCGGCCACACAGGCACCCTCACCGAAAGTCACAGAAGGCGAACAGTGCAGGCGTCGCCCTGACGCGTGGGGCCCCACGCCGGGGCGGCGCGGGGCCCTGCGGCGAAGCGCGCTCTGACCGGTGGGCCCGGCCTGGGCCGGGCCCACCGGTCAGAGCGCCGTCATCACATGCTTGACGCGGGTGTAGTCCTCCAGGCCGTAGGCCGAAAGGTCCTTGCCGTAGCCGGACTTCTTGAAGCCACCGTGCGGCATCTCCCCGACCAGCGGGATGTGGGTGTTGATCCACACGCACCCGAACTCCAGGCTCTTGGAGAGCCGCATGGCGCGCGAGTGGTCGGTCGTCCACACCGAGGACGCCAGCGCGTAGTCCACACCGTTGGCCCACTCCAGCGCCTGCTCATCATCGCGGAAGCGCTGCACGGTGATGACGGGCCCGAAGACCTCGTTCTGGATGATCTCGTCGTCCTGGCGCAGACCGCTCACCACGGTCGGGGCGTAGAAGTAGCCCTGCTCCCCCACACGGTGGCCACCGGTCTCCACCTTCGCGTGAGCGGGGAGCCGGTCGATGAAGCCGGCCACCTTCCCGAGGTGCGCCTCGTTGTTGAGCGGCCCGTAGAAGCAGTCCGGGTCGGTGACGTCGCCCGTGCGCACGTCGCCGGTGGCCTTGACCAGGGCGTCGACGAAGGCGTCGTGCACGGAGTCGTGGACCAGCACGCGGGTGGCGGCGGTACAGTCCTGCCCCGCGTTGAAGAACCCGGCGTCGCGGATGCCCTCGACCGCCGCGTCGAGGTCGGCGTCGGCGAAGACCAGGCACGGGGCCTTTCCGCCGAGTTCCAGATGCACGCGCTTGAGGTCCTTGGCGGCGCTCGCGGCGACCTCCATGCCGGCCCGCACCGAGCCGGTGATCGAGGCCATGGCGGGAGTGTCGTGCTCGACCATCAGCCGCCCGGTGTCCCGGTCGCCGCAGACCACGTTGAACACGCCCTTCGGAAGGACGGAGCCGAGGATCTCCGCTGCCAGGACAGCGGAGGCGGGAGTGGTGTCCGAGGGCTTGAGCACGACCGTGTTGCCTGCGGCGATGGCCGGGGCGAACTTCCAGACGGCCATCATGATCGGGTAGTTCCACGGGGCCACCTGCGCGCAGACCCCGACGGGCTCGCGGCGCACGAAGGACGTGAGCCCTTCCATGTACTCGCCCGCCGACTTGCCCTCGAGCATGCGGGCCGCTCCGGCGAAGAACCGGATCTGCTCGAGCATGGCGGGCAGTTCCTCCTGCCGCGTGAGCTCCAGGGGCTTCCCGGTGTTCTCGCACTCCACCGCCAGCAGCTCGTCGGCGCGCTCCTCGAAGGCGTCGGCGACACGCAGCAGCGCGAGCTGGCGAGTGGAGGGCGTGGCGTCACGCCACGCGGGGAACGCCGCGCGTGCGGCGTCCATCGCGGCGTCCACGTCCGCGGGCCCCGACAGGGGCGCGGTGGCGTACGGCTTGCCGGTCACCGGGTCGATCACCTCGGTGGTCCGGCCGTCATCGGCGTCCCGGAACTCTCCGTCGATGTAGTTACGGAGCCGACGCAGCTCGCTGGTCACGGCACCCCTCCTGCTTCGCGTTGCACGGGTGAGACGACTCCAGCCTATGCACCCGCACCACCGGAAGGACAGCGGAGAGTGCGCCTCATCGCCACAAACCTTTCGGCTCACGGCGCGTGACACCGCCAGAACGTCCGGGCACGGTGGCATGGCTGGATTCTTTCTCTCTCCATGGGCCCCGGACGGCCATCCGGTGGCTTCTGCGGCATTTATCTCGCCACGGCCCGTTCCGTAACCAAGATCCGGCATGACCCGTTGGTACTGTCGCTGCCCTGCCGACCAGCGGAGGTTCCTCGGTGAGCGCCGCCCCACCCGACAACGACCTGCTGTGGACCCGTGAGCTGCACTGCGTCCGCGAAGGCACACCCGCCCTCCAGGACGTGGACCTCAGTATCCGCAAGGGTGAGATCGTCGCCCTGACCGGCCCGCGGGGCAGTGGCAAGACGACCCTCCTGGGTTGCCTGGCCGGACTGCTCCCGCACCGCGGCGAGGTCTGGTTCGACAGCATTCCCGTACACGACCTGCCCGTCGGCGTCCGCGAGCGGCTGCGCCGCGAACGCTTCGGCAGGATCTCCGACACCCCCCAGTTGCTGTCCGAACTGACCGCCTGGGAGAACGTGGCCCTCCCCCTGCTCCTCGGCGGCACCGGTCACCGCAAGGCACGACGCTCCGCCCTGGAGTGGCTGGAGCGGCTGGACGCCGGGGAGTGCGCGGCCAAGCGCCCGGGACAGCTGAGCCGGCCGCGGCAGCAGCGGGTGGCCATCGCTCGGGCTCTGGTCCACGAGCCGTCCGTGCTCTTCGCCGACGAACCAACCGCACCACTGCACCAGGGCGACCGCGTCCAGGCGCTGCGGACGCTGGTCGCCGCCGCGCGTTCCCACATGATCACCACGGTCATCAGTGGCCGCGAGGAGGAGGTCGCACCGGTGGCCGACCGCACACTGCGTCTGCTCGACGGCCGGCTGACCGCCGGCCCGGATGACTCCACCGTGGCCGGACCCGCATGCTCGCTCTCCGCCTAGCCCGCGGCGCGCGACCCGTCGCCCAGCTGCGACGCCTGGTCCTCGCCGCCACCGCCGCCGGCGTCGGCTTTCTGTTGCTGGCCGCCCTCGCCTACGCCACCGCCAACCCGACGGAGCCCGGCGAGGCCTTCGTGCGTCTGGCCTGGTGCCTGCTTCCGCTCGCCGCCACCGCGCAACTAGCGGCCTCCGTGGCCCGTGCCGACCCGGTGACCGAGCCTCGTTCCGCACTGGACGCGGTCTCGCTCGCCCCACGCCGGCTCCGCGCGCACGCCGCACTGTCGACGGCACTGGCCGCGCTGCTGGGAGTGGCTGCGGCGGTTCTGGTGTTCCTTCAGCTGCGGGGCAAGCTGGGCTCCGTTCCCCTCTTCGACGGACAGGGCATCGGTCTGCCTGTCGGCGGCCCGGACCTGCCCCTGGCCGGCGCGCTCACCCTGCTGGCGCTGGTTCCGGTGACCGTCGCCGTCGCCGGAGGGCTGGCGGTACCGGCGCGCGAGCGCGCGGCAGCGGCGGGCGCGCTTCTCCCCTGGGGCGCGGCCCTGGTCGCGGCCGGGACCGCTGTCGGCGGATACGCGGCAGCCACGGCGGGCGACACGGACGGTCTGCCGCTGCCCGGCACCCTCGGAGGCGTGTCAGCGGGGGTCCTGCTCGGCTGGACCCTCAGCGTGGCCGGGGTCGTCCTGGCGGCACCGGGGCTCGCTCAGGCTGCCGCACGGCTGCTGACCCTGGGCCGGCCGGGCGCGCTGCGGCTACTGGCCGGACGCACCCTGCAGCGGGAGGCCTCCCGCCTGGGTGCTCAGCTCGGCACCGTCAGCGCGTCGACGGCCGCCGCGCTGGCCGCGACCCGCCTGGACGGGCCGGTGTTCGCGGGTGGGCTCGGGCTGCTGGGCGCGGGAGTCGTTCTCCTGGCGGTCGTCGGGGCAACCCTCACCACAGCGGCTTCACTGCGTACCGAGCGGGCCTCCGCGACGGAGACGCTCCGCGAACTGGGCGCCGCGCCACGGTTGATGCGCCGGGCGCGGCTGCTGCGGGCGGCGACGCTCCTGGCGGTGTTCGTGCCGCTGACATGGCTGACAGCGGCGTTGCTCACCCTGCCGCTTCCCGGCTGAACCGGCCCGGCCCCGCCGACCAGCCGCCGGCGACTCGGTCGCCGCGGGCGGCGCGGGGCGGCGAACAGCACGGACGGAGGCCCGCCCCGCTCTCGCGGGGCGGGCCTCCGTCCGTCGCGCGGCCCCATATGCGTGGTGCACGGTGTGCACCACGCAGATGCGATGAGGCGTCAGCGCAGGTTGATGTAGCTGCCCAGCTTGGCCTCGCTGACCTTGCCCTTGTCCACCTTCACGGCGGTGACGGGCGCACCCACCACCCCGCGGGGAAGGTCCACGGTGACCAGGTAGACGCCCGGGTCGACATGGGCGAAGCCGAACCAGCCGTCGCCGTCGGCGACGCGGGTCACGGGCTGCGAGCGGTTGGTGAGCGGCTTCAGGGTGACCTTCGTCTGGTCCAGACCGTCACCGTTGCGCAGCTTCAGCTGGCCGGTGACGTGGCCCTCGCCCGGCTTCGTCTTCCATGCCATGTCCGGGACCGCCGCCTCCTCGGCGAACGGTGCGTCCGGGCCGGTGGTCAGCGCCTCGGCCAGCGCGTCGCGCTCCGCCGAACGGTTCTCCCAGGACCCGTCGACGTGGGTGCTGCTCGGGTTGGCGTACGCGTAGCCGCTCCACCCGGCCGCGGTGTTCCCGGCGGCGGTGGGGGCCACGGCCTCCAGCGCCTGCTCGACGCTGTCCTCGACCGGGTTGAGGTAGAGGCCGGGGCCGTTGACGGTCTGGCGCCCCATCTGGTTGTCGGCCATGAACTCGGACCACTCCGAGTACATCTGCTTCTGCGCCGGCTGCCAGTTGCGCTTGTAGTTCATGGTCATGACGGTGTCGGTGATGCCCTCGTCGAGCCAGCCGACCCAGTCCTGGAGGACCTCGCCGTAGGTCCGGGTGGACTCCCAGCCGCCGACCGCCTGCGGACCGTTGCCGTAGGTGATGGCGTTGATGGAGAGTCGCGTCTGGGGGTCGATGTCCCACAGCGACAGGTAGATCTTCCGGACCAGGTTGGTCACCTGGTCACGGCGCCAGTCGGTCCACTGCGCGTCGCTGGGCTCGGGCAGGTCGGAACGGCCGGTGGCCTGCTGGAACCGCTCGACGGAGACATCGTTGTAGCCCCAGTCGCTGTGGGTGGTCGTGGAGTTGTGGTCCGGGTAACGGATGTAGTCGAGGTTGACTCCGTCGACGTCGTACTCGCTGGCGATGCTGCTGATCGCCTTGACGATGTAGTCGGCGACGTCCGGGTGACCGGGATCCACGTAGACGTTCGCGCCCTGGAACTCGGTGCCGTCGACCTTCTTGTTGAGCCAGCGGTCGCTGCCCTCGGCGGTGGGGCCGTGCTGGTTGAAGACGTGCTCGGGCGACTTCGGCGCGGTGGCGCTGTTCCAGAGAGTGTTGACGTTCACCCAGGCGTGGACCTCCAGGCCCGCGGCGTGCGCCTGCTCGATGATCTCGTCCAGCGGGTCGTACGGGGCGGGGTTGACCGCCGCGTCGGTGCGCGGGTAGAGGGCGCGGTTGCAGAAGCAGTCGTAGCGCCTGCCGGTCTGGACGATGAGGGCGTTGGCGTTGATCGCCAGTGCGTCCTCGACGGCGCGAGCCGCCTGTTCCGGGGTGTAGACGCCTTCGTTGAAGGCGTCCACCCAGTAGCTGCGCCACTGTTCGGGCTGGTCGCCCTGGTCGGGGGCGGCCGCGGCGGGGCCCGCGGTGACCAGGCTGGATACCAGCAGGCCGAGGCCCGCGGCAAGGGTGGGCAGGATGCGTCTCATGCGGGACCACTCCTGGGGAGCTGGTGGTGGCGTGTTCTGATCAACAGCGTTGCGGCTGACAATTTAGATCGCCAGACTGTGCCCGTCTAGACGAAAACTTTCATCTTTTTTGCGAGTTCTCCACGGACGGCGCGCCTGATCGGGGCTCAGAAGGCAACAGAACGGCCTCTTCGGGGTCGAAGCCGACCACGACCCGCGCCCCTTCGTCGGGTGCGTGACGTAGGGGGCAGGTGGCCTCCAGCCGAGGGCCCCGCTCGGGGTCCAGATGCAGCACCACATGGTCACCGCGGAAGGTGCGCGCGGCCACCACACAGCGCAGAGCGCCCTCGTCGCCGTCCAGGAGCGCCGCCCCGTCTCCTCCACCTCCACCGTGCCCGGGGGGCGCGTCACCGCCGCCCCGGCCGCCGGGCCACGCGGCGGCCGGGGCAGAGCCACGGCGCAGCAGGACCCCGCCGGGCCGCACCAGGAGGCGGGCAGCACCCCGCTCCACGCCCTCCGGGCCGCGCAGGTCGCCCCACGGCGTGCGCACGGTGCCGTCACCGACCACCGCGTCGACGACGTTGGCGAACCCGAGGAACCGGGCGACGAACTCGGACGCCGGACGCCGCCACACCTCGACCGGGGTACCGGACTGGGCCACCCGCCCGTCGCGCATCACGATCACACGGTCGGCGAGCGCGAACGCCTCCCCTTGGTCGTGGGTCACCGCGAGCACCGTCGTGCCCAGCGAACGGAACAGTGAGCGCAGTTCGACGACCAGCCGTTCACGGAGGCCCCGGTCCAGTTGCCCCAGCGGTTCGTCCAGCATCAGCAGCCGCGGACTCGGCGCCAGTGCCCTCGCCAGTGCCACGCGCTGCTGCTCGCCGCCGGACAGCGACGCCACCGCGCGTCGCTCGGCTCCGGGGAGTCCCACCAGCTCCAGCAGCCGCGTCACGCGTGCCGTCGACTCCTCCCGCCCCGTGCGGCGCATCCGCAGACCGAAGGCGATGTTCCCGCCGACGTCGCGCTGCGGGAACAGCTGGTGGTCCTGGAACATCAGCCCCATGCCGCGCCGGTGCGCGGGCACCCCGCTCTGGTCGTTCCCGTCGAGGATCACCCGGCCCGCGTCCGGGTGCTGGAGCCCCGCGACGGCGCGGAGCAGCGTCGACTTGCCGCTGCCGCTGGGGCCGAGTACGCACACCGTCTCGGACTCGTGCACGTCGAGCGTGACCTCGTCGAGGGCGGCACGGTCGCCGAACCGCACCGTCAGAACGTCCAGGCGCAGCAACGGCGCGGCCGGCCGAGCGGCTTTCGGAACTGCCGGAGTCATCAGGTTCTCCTCGGTCAGAACTCACCGGAGCGCGCGGGGCGGATGCGCTCCAGGGCGAGCAGGGTGAGAGCGCAGACCAGCATCAGCACGGTGCTGAGCGCCATCGCCTGCCCGTAGTTGAGTTCGCCCGCCCGTCCCAGCAGTCGTGCGATGGCCACGGGGAGCGTCGGTTCGTCGGGGCGTGCGATGAACACGGTGGCGCCGAACTCTCCGAGGGAGACGGCGAACGCGAAGCCCGCGGCGAGCAGGAGGGCGCGGCGCACCATCGGCAGGTCCACCTCCCGCCAGGCGCGCAGCGGCGACGCCCCCAGCACCGAGGCCGCCTGGCGCAGCCGGTCGTCGACGGCACGCAGCACCGGCAGCATCACCCGCACAACGAACGGCACCCCCACCAGCGCCTGCGCCAGCGGCACCAGGATCCAGCTGGAACGCAGGTCCAGCGGCGGCGCGTCCAGCGCGATGAGGAATCCGAACCCCACCGTGACGGCTGACGTGCCCAGCGGCAGCATCAGCAGCGCGTCGAACCCCCGCACCAGCCGCCCCGCACCACGGGTCAGAGCGGCCGCGGCCAGACCACCGACGACCAGCGCGATCACCGTCGCGACGGCGGCGAACCGCAGGGAGTTGCCGACCGCTTCCAGCGGCGGCACCAGGAACGTCCCGCCGTCGGCCGAGGCCAGCGCGCGGTAGTGGATCAGTGAGTACCCATCCGGCCCGCGCAGCGATCGTTCGACCAGCACGCCCAAGGGCAGCAGCACCAGAAGCACCACGGAGAGCAGCACTCCGCCCAGCAGGCTCCACTCCCCCGCCCCGTGCGGCCGCCGGCTGGTCGCGGCCGGGTCGACGAGGCGGAGCGCCCCTTCGCGGCGCCGCACGGTCCAGGCGTGCACGCCCAGCATCGACGCCACCGCGGCGAACTGGAGCAGCGTCAGCACCGAGGCGGTGGGCAGGTCCAGCATCTGCGCCGTCTGCCGGTAGATCTCCACCTCCAGCGTGGCGTACCCGGGCCCGCCCAGGATCTGCACGACGCCGAAGGAGGTGAACGTGAACAGGAAAACCATCAGCGCGGCAGCGGCGAGCGCCGGAACGAGCGCCGGAAGCGTGACCCGGCGCCAGGCGGCGAACCTCCCCGCGCCCAGCAGCCGGGCGGCTTCCTCCTGCCGGGGGTCCAGCTGCGACCACAGGCCGCCGACGGTGCGGACGACGACCGCGTAGTTGAAGAAGACATGGGCGAGCAGAATCGCCCACACCGTGGTGTCCAGCCGCACGCCCCACAGGTCGTTGAGCAGCCCTCCCCGCCCCAGCAGGCCGAGGAAGGCGGCGCCGACGACGACGGTGGGCAGCACGAAGGGAACGGTGACCACCGCGCGCAGCGTCTGCTTGCCGGGAAAGGAGAAGCGGGCCAGGACGTAGGCCCCCGGCAGCGCGAGCAGCAGCGTGAGGGCGGTGGACGCCGCCGCCTGCCAGGTGGTGAACCACAGGACCTGGCCGATACCGGGATCGGACAGGACCTCGGCGAACCGGCCGAACTGCCAGCGGCCGTCGACGTGGAGGCCACGGCCGACGATGGCGGCCACCGGATAGCCGAAGAAGAGACCGAAGAACGCCACTGGCAGCGCCATCAGCCCCAGGCGGGTGGCGAGTGCCCGCCGGCCGGCCCGCCTCCGGAGTGCACCGGGGCCGAGCGCGGTGCCGTGCATGGCGCGGGGCACCGGGGCGGATTCCGGCTGCCCGGCGTGGTCCTCGCGGCGGCGGAGCGGAGACCGGCCGGTCATGACGCGGCGGCGATCGGTGCCCGCGTCAACGGACGACCAGGTTGGTCCACTCGTTCACCCAGCGGCTGCGGTGCTCGGTGATCGCGTCGGGCTCCAGGTGGTACGGGTCCTCGATCCGCACCCCGTAGCGGGTGAAGACCTCGGGAAGCTCCACATCGTCACGGACCGGGTTGACGAACATCTGGAGGGGGACGTCCTCCTGGAACGCGGGCGAGAGCATGAAGTCGATGAGTGCCTTGCCGCCCTCCGGGTTGTCGGCGCCCTCCAGCAGGCCCGCGAACTCGATCTGACGGAAGCACGTTCCGGTGGAGACCCCCGTCGGCGCCTGCTCGGGCTCCGGGTCGGATCCGTAGACGACCTCGACCGGCGGCGACGAGGCGTAACTCACGACCAGCGGGCGGTCTCCGTTGCCGGAGGACCCGGAGAACTCCTCGTAGTAGGCCTGTTCCCAGCCCTCGACGACGCGTACGCCGTTTTCCGTGAGCCGCTCCCAGTAATCCTGCCATCCGTCCTCGCCGAAGGCGGCGACGGTTCCCAGCAGGAATCCGAGGCCAGGCGTCGAGGTGGAGGCGTTCTGGACCACCAGCAGGTCCCGGTAGTCGGGGTCGGCGAGTTCATCCAGCGTCTGCGGCGGTTCCAGGGAGGCGTCCTCGAACCAGGCACGGTCGTAGTTGACACAGATGTCCCCGATGTCCATGGGCGTCACCCGCCACTCCCCCGCGTCGAGCTGCAGTTCCTCCGGGACCCGGTCCAGGCCGGCGGCACGGTGCGGGGCGAAGACGCCCTCGTCCAGGGCGCGCGAGAGAAGCGTGTTGTCGACGCCGAACAGGACATCTCCCTGGGGGTTCCCGGCGGACAGCACCGCCTGGTTGACCATGACCCCGCCGTCGCCGGCGCGCAGGATCTCCAGGGTGTAGCCGGTGTCCTCGGTGAACCGCTCCAGCACCTCGTCCGAGAGCTCGAAGGAGTTGTGCGTCACGAGGGTGACGGTGTCGTCGGCTGCCCCGTCCTCGCCGTCTCCTCCGGAACCGCAGGCGGCCAGCAGGGACGCGCCGGTCAGGGATGCCAGGACCGCGGTGGCGGTACGCCGGGTGGTGCGATTCATGAGGCTGCTTTCGTCGGGACGGCGAGGCAGCGGAACGCACCTGGGGTGCTGTGATCCGAACTCCCTACCCGGCGCCATGAGCTCCGGGCGAGGTTCCAAGGGTCTGCGGCTGTGCCGCACTCTCAGCGCTTCGCGCGCTCCCCTGCCGGTCAATACGTATGGGTGATGTGTCATGCAATTGTGCGAGCACACGATAACCCACCCGGCCGGAACGGCGCGGCCGGGCCCACGCGTGGTGCCGGATCGCGGCCCGCCCCGCCCCGGGGGAAGGCGCATGGGGCGGAGCGATGATGCGGCGCATGGGGCCGAGCGATGGCGCGTGGGGCGGAGCGATGATGCGGCGCGCACCGTGCGACACCGCCCCGTGGGGCGTGCGTCACGCGCGCCCGCCCCACGCGGTGAACGACGTGGGGCAGATCAGCGCTCGGACGCGGCCAGCTGGCCGCAGGCCCCGTCGATCTCCTGACCCCGCGTGTCACGCACCGTTGTCGGCACACCGTGCGTTTCAAGTGCGGCGACGAACGCGCGCTCGTCCTCCGGGCGGCTCGCCGTCCACTTGGACCCGGGCGTCGGGTTGAGCGGGATGAGGTTGACGTGGGCACGGTGCCCCTTGAGCAGCCGCCCCAGGAGGTCCGCCCGCCACCCCTGGTCGTTGATGTCACGGATCAGGGCGTACTCGATCGAGATCCGGCGACCGGACCGCTCCGCGTAGTCCCATGCGGCGTCCAGTACCTCCCGCACCTTCCAGCGGGTGTTGACCGGTACCAGGGTGTCGCGCAGCTCGTCGTCGGGCGCGTGCAGCGACACGGCGAGGCGGCACTTGAGGCCCTCGTCGGCGAGCCGGTTGATCGCCGGCACCAGGCCGACCGTGGAGACGGTGATACCGCGCTGCGACAGGCCGACGCCGTCGGGCTCGGGATCGGTGAGCCTGCGGATCGCGCCCACGACGCGGTTGTAGTTGGCCAGCGGCTCGCCCATCCCCATGAACACGATGTTGGACAGACGGGCGGGGCCACCGGGAACCTCGCCGTCGCGCAGCGCCCGCATGCCGTCCACGATCTGGTGCGTGATCTCCGCCGTGGAGAGGTTGCGGTCCAGGCCCGCCTGACCGGTCGCACAGAACGGGCAGTTCATCCCGCAGCCCGCCTGGGAGGAGATGCACATGGTGACGCGGTCCGGGTAACGCATCAGCACCGACTCGACCATGGTGCCGTCGTGGAGCCGCCAGAGCGTCTTGCGGGTCGCCCCTTCGTCACAGCTGATGTGTCGCACGACGGACATCAGTGGCGGGAGCAGCTCCGCCGCGAGGCGTTCCCGTGAGGCCGCCGGGATGTTGGTCCACTGCTCGGGGTCGGCGGCGAAGCGTCCGAAGTAGTGCTGGGACAGCTGCTTGGCGCGGAACGGCTTCTCACCCAGCGCCGCCACGGCCTCCCGTCGTTCGGCGGGGTCGAGGTCGGCCAGGTGGCGGGGCGGCTTCTTCGCTCCACGCGGCGCTACGAACGTCAGCTCTCCCGGTACGGGCGGTGCCATGGGCGCACGACTCCTCAATGCGACGGTCTGCCCGTCGATGACGGTGACACGGCATCGCTCGCACGGACGGCACGACACCGGGCGGGCCGGCCCGGCGGGTCGCGGGACGGCGGCCCCGCACCCTGCGGGCACAGCTCTGCCACGGCGCGGGATGTCCAGCCTACCGGTGCGGCGGGCCGCACCGGCCGCCGCAGAACGTGAGGCGGCGCACCCCGACCGCGATGCCGCGACAGTACGCCATCTCGGAGACACGCCTGGCGGAGGCCGCCGGGGCGGGGAGGGGACAGCCGGGCACGGTCAGATGCGCGCGGCACCCGGCCCGGCCCGGTCAGCCGCCGACGAAGACGAGGAAGAGCACCCACACCACCGGCGCGGTGGGAAGTATCGAGTCCAGCCGGTCCATGATGCCGCCGTGACCGGGCAGCAGGGTGCCCATGTCCTTGATCCCGAGATCGCGCTTGATCATGGACTCACCGAGATCGCCGAGAGTGGCGCTGACGGCGACGGCCAGACCGAGCAGCAGCCCCTGCCACCAGGTTCCGCCGTCGATCAGGAACTCCATGCAGAGCGCGCCCGCCACCATGGCGAACGACACCGCCCCCAGCAGCCCCTCCCGGGTCTTACCGGGACTGATACGGGGCGCCAGCTTGCGCTTGCCGAAGCGCCAGCCCACGGCGTACGCCCCCGTGTCGCTGACCACCGTCAGCAGCAGGAACACCAGGACCCGCCACGATCCGTCGTCGGCCGACAGCACGAGCGCGACGAAGGTGGCCAGGAACGGCACGTACAGCACCGCGAAGACGGAGGCCGTCGCATCCCGCAGGTAGTCCTCCGGCGGCGCCGTCATCCGCCACACCAGAACGGCGAGCACCGTGAGCGCCATGGCGACGAAAGCACCCTCGGCACCGCGCAGATAACCGGCCACGACCATTGCCGCGCCACCGACCGCGAGCGGCACCAGAGGTGCCGAGATCGCCTTGCGCTCGGCCAGCCTCGACGTCAGCTCCCACAGCCCGACGACGACGGCCGCCGCGATGACGGCGACGAACACCGGCTTGTAGACGAAGAGCGCGGCCAGAATGACGACGCCCAGGCCGAGCCCCACGCCGATCGCGGCCGGGAGATCCCGGCCGGCACGCTTGCCCCGTCCCGACGGGGCAAGCCGGGACGGACGCGGCTCGGGCCGGGGCTCGCCCCCGGGATGCGGCCGGCCGCCGGCGTGCGGGTGGTCGCCGCCGGGTGGTGACACGATGGGCACAGATCGAGTCTGCGCCCCGTGCCTCCCGTCGCCCGCGGGACCCGCCGGTGCCCCGCCCATCTGGTCCCGCGGTCCCCAGGATGCCTCGTTCACACGCTCATTCCGTTCGCTTTCCCACCCACACACCGTCGCCACTCGCCCCGGGGCGACGGCCGCGCCCCGATCATCCGTGCCGCCCGCGGGCGGCACGGGATCAGACCTCGAGCAGCTCGGCTTCCTTGTGCTTCAGCAGCTCGTCGACCTGTGCGACGTACTTCGCGGTCGTGTCGTCCAGTTCCTTCTCGCCCCGGCGGCCCTCGTCCTCGCCGACCTCACCGTTCTTCACGGCGCCGTCGATGGACTCCTTGGCCTTGCGCCGGACGCCGCGGATCGAGATCTTCGCGTCCTCACCCTTGGCCTTGGCGACCTTGATGTACTCCCGGCGACGCTCCTCGGTCAGCTCCGGGAAGTTGACGCGGATGATCCGGCCGTCGTTGGAGGGGTTGACACCGAGGTCGGAGTCGCGGATCGCCTGTTCGATGTTGCGCAGGGCGCTGACGTCGAACGGGGTCACCACGGCCATCCGGGCCTCGGGCACCGAGAACGAGGCGAGCTGGTTGATCGGGGTCATCGCGCCGTAGTACTCCGCGACGATCTTGTTGAACATCGCCGGGTGCGCACGACCGGTGCGGATGGCCGCGAAGTCCTCCTTGGCCACCACCACGGCCTTCTCCATCTTCTCCTCGGCTTCGAGGAGAGCTTCTTCGATCACCACGTGCTCCTATTCGATGTGTGAGGCGAACCCGCGCAGCAACGGACCCTCAGTCCCGCCGGCCCTGGCTGTTCACGAGTGTGCCGATCTTCTCACCCTTGACGGCGCGGGCGATATTGCCCTCGGCGAGCAGTTCGAAGACCAGGATCGGCAGTCCGTTGTCCCGGCACAGCGTGATCGCGGTGGCGTCCGCCACCTTGAGGTCACGGGTGATGACCTCCGCGTAGTCGAGTGCGTCGAACCGTACCGCGTCGGCGTTCTTCGCGGGGTCGGAGTCGTAGACGCCGTCGACGCCGTTCTTCCCCATCAGCAGCGCCTCGGCGTGGATCTCCAGCGCCCGCTGGGCGGCCGTGGTGTCCGTCGAGAAGTAGGGCATCCCCATACCCGCGCCGAAGATGACCACGCGGCCCTTCTCCAGATGGCGGATGGCACGCAGCGGGATGTAGGACTCGGCGACCTGCCCCATCGTGATGGCGGTCTGCACCCGGGAGTCGATGCCTTCCTTCTCCAGGAAGTCCTGGAGCGCCAGGCAGTTCATGACGGTGCCGAGCATCCCCATGTAGTCGGAGCGGGCGCGGTCCATGCCGCGGTGCTGGAGTTCGGCCCCGCGGAAGAAGTTGCCACCTCCGATGACGACGGCGATCTCGGTGCCCTCGCGGACGACCGCCGCGATCTCGCGCGCCATCTTGTGCACGATGTCGGGGTCGACACCGAGGCCGCCCCCGCCCGCGAACGCCTCCCCGGACAGCTTGAGCAGGTAGCGGGACGGCTTGGCCGCGGCGCCGTCCGTCCGGGCGGCGTTGTCCTGGTTCATGGAACTCTCCTCGTGCACATACGAAGGAGGCCATTGCCGACGGTCCCTGACGGTTCCAGTACGGCGACGGCCTCCTCGACACAACAGCGGTGGTCACCACCCCGCGGCGCACCGCCGGGCAGGCTCTGCGCCCGACAATAGCGGGGCCGCGGCGGTTGCGGCGCCGTCGGCACGGGCGAGACGGGGACGGGGGCCGCCCGTCATGGGCGGGCCCCCGTCTGACCGTTCGTCAGGCGCCGACCCGGAAGCGGGCGAAGCCCTGGAGGGTGACGCCGGCCTCCTCGAGCACCTTCTGAACGGTCTTCTTGTTGTCCTTGGCGAAGGGCTGACCGAGGAGGGTGTTCTCCTTGAAGAAGCCGTTCACCCGGCCCTCGACGATCTTCGGCAGGGCGGCCTCGGGCTTGCCCTCCTCGCGGGAGGTGGCCTCGGCGACGCGGCGCTCGTTCTCCACGACGTCGGCGGGCACGTCCTCACGCGAGAGCCACTTCGGGGAGAACGCCGCGATGTGCTGGGCGATGTCGCGGGCGACCTGCGCCTCGGGCTTGTCCAGCTGCACGAGGACACCGACCTGCGGCGGCAGGTCGGGGCTGGTGCGGTGCAGGTAGGTGGCGACGAAACCGCCGGTGTACTGGGCGAACCGGTCCAGCACGATCTTCTCGCCGAGGGTGGCGTTGGCCTCGTCGACGTACGCCTGAACCGTCTTGCCCGGCTCGATCTCGGAGGCGAGGAGCGCGGCGATGTCGGCCGGGGAGGTCTTCGCCACGTGCTCGACGATCGTCTGGGCGACGGCCTGGAACTTGTCACCCTTGGCGACGAAGTCGGTCTCGCACTTGAGCTCCAGCAGCACGCCGGAAGTGTCGTCGCCGGCGATGAGCGCGACGACAGCACCGTTCTCGGCGGAACGGCTCTCGCGCTTGGCGACACCCTTCTGGCCCTTGACCCGCAGGATCTCGACGGCCTTCTCGACGTCGCCCTCGGCCTCGTCCAGAGCCTTCTTGCAGTCCATCATGCCGGCGCCGGAGAGCTCCCGGAGCTTCTTGACGTCAGCGGCGGTGAAGTTCGCCATGATTACGTGATTCTCTTCCCGGAATGGTCGGTGGGGTGGGATCGCGGTACGGGCAGGCGGCGGGCCGGGGCCGGGGGCCCCGGCCCGCCGCTCCCGGACAGGTGGTGCGTCAGCCCTGCTCGGCGGGGGCCTCGGTCGCGGCGTCGGCGGCGGGCGCCTCGGCGGCCGGAGCCTCAGCGGCAGGCGCCTCGGCGACGGGGGTCTCCGTCGCGGGGGCCTCGGCGGCCGCGGTCTCCTCGCCACCCTCGGCGGGGGCGGACTCGGCCTTCGCCTCGGCACCCTCGAGAAGCTCCCGCTCCCACTCGGGCAGCGGCTCAGCGGCGGGCTTGTCGCCCTCCTTGGCCGCGGTCGCGGCGCCGGAGCGGGCGATGAGGCCCTCGGCCACGGCGTCGGCGATCACACGGGTGAGCAGCGTGACGGAGCGGATCGCGTCGTCGTTGCCGGGGATCTTGTAGTCGACCTCGTCGGGGTCGCAGTTGGTGTCGAGGATCGCGACGACCGGGATGTTGAGCTTCCGGGCCTCACCGACCGCGATGTGCTCCTTCTTGGTGTCCACGATCCAGACGGCGCTGGGCACCTTCTGCATGTCGCGGATACCACCGAGGGTCTTCTCCAGCTTGGCCTTCTCGCGGGAGAGGACCAGGAGCTCCTTCTTGGTCAGACCGGAGGCGGCGACGTCCTCGAAGTCGATCTGCTCCAGCTCCTTGAGCCGCTGCAGACGCTTGTGGACGGTCGAGAAGTTGGTGAGCATGCCGCCCAGCCAGCGCTGGTTCACGTAGGGCATGCCGACCCGGGTCGCCTGCTCGGCGATGGTCTGCTGGGCCTGCTTCTTGGTACCGACGAACATCACGGCACCGCCGTGGGCGACGGTCTCCTTGACGAACTCGTAGGCGCGGTCGATGTACGACAGCGACTGGAGCAGGTCGATGATGTAGATGCCGTTGCGCTCGGTGAAGATGAAGCGCTTCATCTTCGGGTTCCAGCGACGGGTCTGGTGCCCGAAGTGGACGCCGCTCTCCAGCAGCTCCCGCATCGTGACGACGGCCATGGCCGTTCTCCTTGGGGTGTGACTCGGTTGTCAGCGCCACCCGGGACGGGCGACGCTCCTGACGCCCCTGCGCGTCCTACCGTGAGCGCTGTTGAGGGCGCCCGCGGACCGAGAAACGCGGCCTCCGGTCCGGTGTCGCCGGGCCGGTGGCGGGGCATGCGAGGTCGATCCGGGACCCGGATCGCCAGGGAAAGTGTACGGGACCGGGAAGGCCTCGGGCGACCGGCCCGGAGACCACCGATGGGCAGGGCAGGCGTGCGGTGGCGGCGCGGGCGCCGAGGTACGCACTCCAGGGTGCACGCGTGACACCTGGCGCCTCACCGGGCCTGGCAGAGGAGCAGGTGAGGGGGTGTCGCTCCGGTCGGCGCGCGGGCGCTTGCCCGGCGCGCACCAGCCGCGCTGCAGGGCGTGGTTGGGGTGCTCCTCCGGCGCTCCGCCAGCGCTCTGCCGACAGGGCGCACGCGGGGGGCCGCGCCGTCAGCGGGACAGCTCGCCTCACTCCTGAGGGTGGCCGAGTTATCCACAGGGAGCCGGTTGTCCACCAAGATCCACAGCGTCCGCCGGACTGCGTCACTGTCGGTCACGGAGGTGAGGCGCCATGAACGAACGAGGAGCGCTCGGACGGTACGGCGAACGACTCGCGGCTCGAAGCCTGGGCGATGCGGGGATGACGATCATGGACCGCAACTGGCGGTGCCGCGCGGGAGAGATCGACATCGTGGCCCGCGAGGATCCGGGCCCGGAGGCCACCGGAGTCACCGTCATCGTGTGCGAGGTGAAGACGCGGAGAGCCGGTGGATACCAGCATCCGATGGCCGGGCTGGGCCCGCGGCAGCTGTCGCGGCTGCGGGAGCTGTCGGAACGTTGGCTCGCCGATCGCTGGCTGCCCGAACACCGGGATCTCCCGGCGGGCGGGGTCCGGATCGATCTGGTGGGTGTGACGCTGCCGCGCCGAGGCGCTCCCCTCATCGAGCACGCCAGGGGGGTGGCGTGATGCCGTTCGCGCGGACGTGCTCCGTCGCGGTGACCGGGGTCGAGGGCGTCGTGGTCGAGGTGCAGGCCGACCTCGAACCGGGGGTCGCCGCTTTCACCCTGGTCGGGCTGGTGGACAAGTCGCTGAGCGAGAGCCGGGACCGTGTCCGTTCCGCTGTCATCAACTCCGGGGTGCCCTGGCCACAGAAGAAACTGACCGTGGCACTGAGTCCTGCTTCACTGCCGAAGGCCGGCAGCGGTTTCGACCTGGCCGTCGCCTGCGCGACGCTCGCGGCCGCCGAGCAGGTGGAGCCCTCGGCCGTCGCCGATCTGGTGATGATCGGCGAGCTGGGTCTCGACGGCCGCATCCGTCCGGTGCGCGGTGTTCTCCCGGCCGTGCTCGCAGCCGCGGAGGCGGGGTACCGACAGGTCGTGGTGGCCGAGTCCACCGCGGCCGAGGCCGCTCTGGTTCCGGGTGTCGCGGTCCTCGGGGTGCGGAGCCTGCGACAGCTCGTGGCCGTTTTGAACGGCACGCCCGTGCCCGATGAGCCACCTCCGGAGGGGCCGGACCTCTCGGGGGTGCTGCCTCCGGGCGCCGCGGCCGGGCTCTGCGACGGCGTGACCGGTGGCGACCACACGCCGGATCTGGCGGAGGTCGCCGGACAGCGTTCGGCACGCCGCGCGCTGGAGGTCTCGGCGGCGGGGCGCCACCATCTCTTTCTCAAAGGGACCCCGGGCGCCGGCAAGACCATGCTCGCGGAACGGCTGCCGGGGCTGCTGCCACCACTGACACGCCAGGAGGCGCTGGAGGCGACCGCGGTCCACTCGGTCAGCGGCACTCTCCCCGCCGGGCGGCCACTGGTGGAACGCCCGCCCTACTGCGCCCCGCACCACTCCGCGTCGATGGCCGCGCTGGTGGGCGGCGGCACGGGCACACCCCGCCCAGGAGCCGTGTCCCTCGCCCATCACGGTGTGCTCTTCATCGACGAGGCGGCCGAGATGAGCAGCCGAGCGCTGGACGCACTCCGGCAGCCGCTCGAGTCGGGCCAGGTCGTGATCGCCCGGTCGGCGGGCGTCATGCGGCTGCCCGCCCGCCTGCTGCTGGTCCTCGCGGCCAACCCCTGTCCGTGCGGCAGGCACGGCGCGCCCGGAGGTGGGTGCGAGTGTCCTCCCAGCGCGGTACGGCGCTATCGCGCGCGGCTGTCCGGACCGTTGCTGGACCGCGTCGATCTGCGGGTGCCGGTGGAGCCGGTGAGCCGGGCGGAGCTGCTCGCCGCCGGGGAGAGCGAGTCCACGGCGACGGTCGCCGGCCGGGTCGCCGCCGCGCGGGAACGCGCTGCGGCGCGCTACGAGGGGTTTCCGTGGCGGGTCAACAGCGCGGTACCCGGGCACGAGCTGCGCGGCCGATGGGCACCGGCGCCGGGCGCGCTGGTACGCGCGGAACGCGACATGGACCGGGGTCTGCTCACGGCTCGCGGCCTGGACCGCGTACTGCGCGTGGCGTGGACGGTCGCGGACCTCGCGGGTCACGACCGTCCGACGGCCGCCGATGTCGATGCCGCGCTCGCGCTGCGCACGGGAGTGGCGCGCGGCGCCGGGCTGGTGGGGAGCCTCCCGTGACCGGCGATCGCCCGCCCGGCCGGCGGACGGTCCGCCTCACGACTGGTGGACGGCCTTCCCGTAAGGCGGAGAAGTCCACCCGGGGCCCCGGCGTCCGGGGCGGATCCGGGGCCAGGTCCACTGCCTGGCATGAAGTGACGAGACAAGGAGAGAGGCGGCTCCCATGACGACCACGAGCGCCCACGCGGCCCCGGCCGCCGGGACGACACCGGCCCAGGGGACAGTGCCGACCCCCGGCACGGCACCTGCGACAGGGACAGCATCCGAAGGCGGCCCGGCCCGGGGCCTCTACCGGCCTCCGGGTCCGGCCGAGGCGCCGATGGCGGAGGAGGAACGACTGGCACGCGTGGCTCTGGCACGCGTCGGCGAGCCGGGCGACGCGGTGATGGGGCGCTGGCTCGCCGAAGTGGGACCGGTCACAGCCTGGAACACCGTGCGCGACGACGGTCGGGACCGGCCCTTCGGGCCGCAGCGCTGGGCGGGTATGCGGCTGCGCGCCCACCGTGCCGACCCGGCGGCGGACCTCGGGCGCGCCGCGGCCTGCGGCGCACGGTTCGTGTGCCCCGGTGACGCGGAGTGGCCGAGTCAGCTCGACGACCTGGGGGCCGCGCGCCCGACGGGGCTGTGGGTCCGCGGCGAGGCCTCGCTCCGTCTGCTCGCGCTGCGTTCGGTGGCGGTGGTGGGTTCGCGTGCGTGCACGGACTACGGAGGCTATGTGACCGCCGAGCTCGCTCGTTCGCTCGCCGACCGTGGATGGACCGTGGTCTCGGGCGCGGCGTACGGGATCGACGGCGCGGCGCACCAGGGGGCGCTGCGTGCCGGTGGCCCGACCGTCGCCGTCCTGGCCTGCGGTGTCGACAACGGATACCCGGCGGGTCACCGGGAGTTGCTGGGGAGGATCCGTCAGTGCGGTCTGGTGGTGAGCGAGCTGCCTCCCGGCGAACACCCGACCCGGCACCGCTTCCTTCAGCGCAATCGCGTCCTCGCCGCGCTCACCCGGGGCACCGTCGTCGTCGAGGCCGCCCCGCGCAGCGGTGCGCTCGCGACCGCGCGACACGCGGCGCGACTTGGCCGCCACCTGATGGGCGTGCCGGGTTCCGTCTTCTCCGCACAGTCCGAGGGCGTACATCAACTACTGCGCGCGGAGGCGGTTTTGGTGGCACGGGCCGATGAGGTGATCGAACTGGTGGGCGCGATGGGCGAGCTGGCGGAACCGGCCCCGACGGTGGCACGCCCGCGGGATCTACTCGACGAGGCGTCGGCCACAGTACTGGAGGCCGTGCCGGTTCGTGGCGAGGCCGCCGTTCGGGAGATCGCGGCCGGCGCCTGTGTCAGTGAGTTGGCTGCTCTTGCACGGCTGTTGGAGCTCCGCGCGCTGGGATTCGTCGAACGAACCGGCGAGACATGGGCTCTGCGGCGCGAGGCACTCTCCCCCGCACCCCGGCGCACCCCAGGCGTGGATAGGTAAGTAACACCACGGTGCGGTGGGCGGAACGTATCTGCGCATGTGCGTTCAGGGGCGATATGCGCTACGCGACGTCAATGTCACGCTACGCTCACCAAGGTTCCACTCGAACCGGCACCATTCGCACAGACCACCGTAGAACGGTTTCAGACGACGCATGCCACAGCGCACCCCCGGGCCCCCCACACCGGCTCCGGAAGCACCGGCCGCGGCCGCGCCGGAGAGTGCCGCGCCCCGGCGCTCGCCCACCACGCTCGAAGAGCTGTGGCACACCTACAAGTCGACAGGCGACGAGCGCCTGCGCGAACAGCTGATCCTGCACTACTCGCCGCTGGTCAAGTACGTGGCGGGGCGGGTCAGCGTCGGGCTTCCGCCCAACGTCGAACAGGCCGACTTCGTCTCCTCGGGGATCTTCGGACTGATCGACGCCATCGAGAAGTTCGACCCGGACCGCTCCATCAAGTTCGAGACATACGCCATCACGCGCATCCGTGGCGCCATGATCGACGAACTGCGGGCGCTTGACTGGATTCCCCGTTCGGTGCGGCAGAAGGCGCGTGCGGCCGAGCGCGCCTACGCGACTCTGGAGGCGGCGCTGCGGCGCACTCCCAGCGAGGCGGAGGTCGCGCGGGAGATGGGCATCGCCGTCGAGGAACTCCACAGCCTTTTCGGTCAGTTGTCGCTTGCCAACATGGTGGCGCTGGAGGAGATGCTCCACGTCGGCGGCGAGGGCGACCTCAGCCTGATGGACACGCTGGAGGACACCTCCGCGGACGACCCGGTCGAGGTCGCGGAGGACCGTGAGCTCCGCCGTCTGCTGGCACGGGCGATCAACACGCTTCCGCACCGGGAGAAGACCGTGGTGACGCTCTACTACTACGAGGGGCTCACACTGGCAGAAATCGGGCAGGTGCTCGGAGTGACCGAGAGCCGGGTCAGTCAGATCCACAGCAAGTCGGTGCTCCAGCTGCGGGCGAAGTTGAGCGATGTACGCCGCTGAGCACCCACGACGGGGACCGCAGCGCGGCCTGCGGCGACCCCGATGCCCGGGGAGGGGTGCTTCCGGAGTCCGCACGTTCTAGTCTGTGGGTGTGCCGAGGATCCGGGCGGCCTCCGTGGCCGAGCATCGCAGACAGCAGCGGGACTCCCTGCTCGAGGCCGCGCGCGCTCTGCTCGCCTCCGGCGGCACCAAGGCGTTGACCTTCCCCGCGCTGGCCGAACGCACCGGGCTGGCCCGGTCTTCGGTCTACGAGTACTTCCGTTCACGCGGTGCGGTGGTGGAGGCGCTCTGCGCCACGGACTTCCCGGCATGGGCCGCCGAAGTGGAGGCCGCCGTCGCCTCCGCCGGCGAACCAGAGCGACAGCTCGAGGCCTACGTCCGCACGCAGCTGGCGCTTGCGGGAGACCTGCGGCATCAGGCGGTGGTCGCCATCGCGGCGAGCGAGCTGGACGCCGCCGCCCGCGAGCAGATTCGAGCGGCGCACGGCAGCCTGATCGACCTGGTGGTACGAGTGCTCGCCGATCTGGGGCAGTCCGAACCACGCCTGACGGCGGTGCTGCTGCAGGGGGTGGTGGACGCCGCGGTGCGGCGGGCCGGTCTGGGCGTCGAGGACCGCGAGGTCATCGCCGAGCGCGCCGTCCGGCTCGTGCTGGACGGCGCCCGCTCCGCGGCCTGACGCCGCCGGGCGTGCGCGGCACGGAGTCGCCCGCCACCGTTCGCGCCGTCGGCCCCGGTCGCGTCGCCCCACCCCTGCCTCCTGAGGCACTGCCCCTGCTGCGGCCGGACGACCGCCGCCCCGGAACGGCACCGCTCCGCCCGCGCGCCCGGTGGTGCTCCGGCGGGGGTAGCGGCACACCGGTGACGGGCAGCAGCCTGGAAGGATCCCGGCCGACGATCGAGAGGGGATCGAGGTAGGTACGGCCGTCCAGCAGGCCCCAGTGCAGGCATGAGTCCTGGCAGTGGTACGGACCGTCCGAGACGACCCCGACGGGCTCGCCGCGACTCACCCGTTGCCCCGCCGCCACCGACGGGATCACCGGTTCATGTGTCATGCGCAGCCCGGTCCCGTCAATGGCGATCACGACGACACCGCGCCCGGCCACCATGCCGGCGAAGCTGACGTGACCGTCCAGCGCCGCGTGGACCGGTGTGCCGGGGCTCGCCGCGAGATCCACGCCGCGGTGGCCGGGCGCCCAGGGGGCGGGCGGCGGATCCCAGCGGCGCACGACCTGCGGGCGGGGCCCGAGGGGCCAGTCGGCGTCTGTGGGCAGCGCCGAACCCTGTGCTCCCGTGTCGCCCGTACCGAAGGGATCGAGTTCCGGTAGCGGCTGATCTTCCTGTCCGGTCGGTCCGGTCGGTCCGGTCGGTCCGGGCGCCTCGGGCGTATCGGGTTCGGACCGCTCGGCGCCCGGCTCTCCCGGACCGGCCGACGGCACCGATCGCGGTGACGTTGCGTGGTGTGCGGGGCGGTCGTCCGCAGCGTGGGCGGTGTCGGCGTAGGGAGTCAGGTTGACGCCCGCGCCGGGGTGACGGGCCGGCTGAGCCTGCGGCTCGACCGGCCCGTAGACCCCCTCCGGCCCTTCGGTCCCGTCGAGCGGTTCTGAGCGCCCGCTCGGTGCAGGGCCGGACCGGATGTTCGGGACCGCGTGCTCGTCCGCCGCGCCGGTGCCGTCCTCTCGCGCGAGGGCGGCGGCCAGCGGCAGCCACAACGAGCCGAGGACGAGCGTGGAGGTCACCAGGGCGGTAGCGGTGGTCAGGGTCCGGCGGATGGCTCGCCGGGAGAAGTCAGGCGGGGAGATGTGCATACGGGCAGACTCGTACGTCGGCCGCCCCCGTGTGGATCTTGGTGGAAAACTTAGGACCTGTGGATAACTCCGTCACTCTTTCGGGTGGAAAGGAGCGAGGCGGGTCAGCCCGCACCTCCGTCACTGCCCGCGCTGAAGCCGTTGTTCTGCGTCAGATCGAGCTCGTTCCGGTTGAGCTCCTCGATGTTGACGTCCTTGAAGGTCAGCACTCGCACCTGCTTGACGAAGCGCGCGGGCCGGTACATGTCCCACACCCAGGCATCGGCCATCGAGACCTCGAAGAACACCTCGCCCTGGACCGAGTGCACCTGCATCTCGTAGTCGTTGGTGAGGTAGAAGCGCCGATCGGTCTCGATCACGTAGGTGAAGAGTCCGACCACATCCCGGTACTCCCGATAGAGCTTCAGCTCCATCTCGGTCTCGTACTTCTCGAGATCTTCGGCGCTCATCGCGTGATCCCTTTCAGCCGTTCCGTCCACACATTGTGCTTCACGGCAGGTCGGGTCCGCTCGATATCGCTCACCGTCACCGAACGTCACGCCTACCGCCAGACTGAACGTTACGCCTTCCGTCGCGAGGAACGGGCTGTGAGCGGTCCGATCGCGGCACCACCGAGGATGAGCACCGCGCCGGTCACGGTGGAGATCACCAACAGATTCAGTGGCCCGGGGCTGGACACGCCGCCGGGCAGATCGCCGAACTCGCCCGGGCGCGCCACCGGACCGAGTCGGCTCGGAGGCCAGGCGATCGCCTCGACACGGGCGACGACGGCGTCTTCGGCGACCGTTCCGCTGCGCCCGTCCGCGAGCAGGGCCCGGGAGTCGACGGAGTCCAGGCGCTCGTCGCCCAGCAGAAAGAGCTCGCCGTCGGGCACGACGGCTTCGAAGCCGTGGCGCGAGGCAGGCACTCCCCTGTCCCGATAAGACTCGTCGATCGGAACGTCGTTGACCCGGAGCAGACCGTCCTCGTCGCAACAGGTGACGCTGTCGCCGCCCACCCCGACGACTCGCTTGACCATGGGCAGTTCGCTCCATGCGTCGTCCCGGAACACCACGATGTCGCCCCGGTGCACCTCACGGCCGTCAATGCGCTGGGCGACCACGCGATCGTCGGCGGCGACGGTGGGTGCCATCGAGTCGGTCGGTACCAGATAGGGCTGGTAGAGGAACGCGGCCAGCACGAACCCACCGAGGAAGAGCACACATCCCAGGGCCACGACGGCGTTGGAAAGGACCCGGCCGAGACGGCCCCGGGTGCGCGGCGCAGCGCTCATCTCGTCCTCCATCTGGGTCATGGTCCGGAACGTGACCCTACCCAGTGAGGTCGTCGTCGCGCCCGGCGAACGCTTTGTGGTCGCCCGCGCCGCGTGGAGCGGTGGTCTGAGGAAGGCGAGGGTCCCGGTGGGCGCCCCCTGCGGTGGCGCGCCCGCACGCCCCGGGCGTGACCCCGGACGTGGCGCGGGGCGGCGTGCGGTGACCCGTCAGGTCCGCACGCCGCCCCGCCGAAGTTCAGTCGTCGCGACCGCGGTCGAGAAGCAGCCGACGTCGCCACCAGACCAGCGGCACCGCGCCGGCCAGTCCGAGCGCACCGGGCACCGCCAGCGCCGCCGCGTTGTCGAGCGAGGAGTAGCCCTCCGGTACGGAGAGCACCGACCAGCGGTTCACCGGCCAGGCGACGACGACGGCGCGACCGACGACCTCTTCCTCGGAGACGGTGCCGCCTCCGGGGCCGCTCATGTGGAAGCGCGAGTCCTGCGAGTCCTGGCGGTGGTCGCCCATGACCCAGAGCCGGCCCTCGGGGATGTCGATCGGGCCGAAGGCCCGGTCGTCACAGGCCGTGTTCCCGGGGTAGATGAAGTCGGTCTCGTCCACCTCGTTGCCGTTGACCGTGACAAGGCCGCCCACCTGACACTCCACGGTGTCGCCCCCGACGGCGATGACCCGCTTGATCAGGTTCTGATCTTCCGCGGACGGCATCAGACCGATGAAGCTCAGGCCCTCCTGCACGTTCGCCCAGGCGCCGCCGTCGTTGGAAGGCGGGGGGAGCCAGCCGCCCGGGTCACGGAAGACGATCACTTCACCGCGGTCGGGGGTGGCGCCGAACCAGGGCGTCAGCTTGTCGACCAGGACCCGGTCACCGCGCTGCAGGGTGTTCTGCATGGAGTCCGAGGGGATCGAGAATGCCTGGACCAGGAACGTCTTGATCACAAGAGCCAGGACGAGCGCGACACCGATGAGGATCGGCAGTTCCTTCCAGAACGAACGGTTCTTCGTCCCCTTGTGCCCCCGGCCCCGGTCACCGCCGTCCTCGCCATCACCGGGGACGCCGTCGTCGGCGTGGCCACCCGCGCTCCCACTGTCCGGGCTCACCGAACCGTCGGCGTCACCGGCTCCGGGGTCGTAACCACCGGGCGCGTCCGCAGGACGGTCGCCGGCGGCCCCGGAGTATCCCGGTGAAGGGCGCCTCTCCGGGTCCTCGGACGCTCCGGACCGGGCTCCCACTGCCACATCCCCCACATCGACTCCTCACACCACTTCGCAGCCTGCCCGAGGGGCGGAACAGGCTCACAGCTCCACTCCGATAACGAGCGGGAGTTCCGCAGGGATCGGGAGTTCTGTCACTTCTTTCGCCTCGACCCGCCTGGCAGCGCCTACCCGCACGGGGCGGGCGCCACGCACCCCGTGCCGCGACGCGAACAACGCGACCGGGCGGGCTACGGCTCGGGAACCGCCTCGAAGGCGTCCGCGCCGTCGAGTCGGCCCCAGTGAGCATACGGCCACGCGATCACACTCGCCCGGCCGACCACCGAGGCGACGGGGATGGTGCCCTCACCGGGCTCGTTCAGATGGAACCGCGAATCGGCGGAGTTGCCGCGATGGTCCCCCATGACGAACACCCGGCCGGGCGGCACGGTGACGTCGAACGGGATCGTGGACGGCTCGTTGCCCGGGTGGACGTAAGGCTCCTCGACGGGCACACCGTTGACCGTGACCAGACCCTCCTCGTCACAGCAGACCACGGTGTCGCCACCCACACCGATGACGCGCTTGATCAGGTCCTCGTCCTCCTTGGGCATCAGCCCGACCCAGCTCAGGGCGGTCTTGACCTGCCCGATCACCGGCGGATCAGCGCTCTGGGGCATGCCGGCGTCGGTCTCCAGCCAGCCGCCGGGGTCCTTGAACACCACCACGTCCCCGCGCGAGGGTTCCCAGCCGAGCCACGGCGTGAACTTGTTGACCAGCACGCGGTCGTCGATCTGGATGGTCGGCTCCATCGAACCTGAGGGGATGACGAACGCCTGCACCAGAAAGGTCTTGATCAGCAACGCGATACCGAGAGCGATGCCTATCAGCATCGGTATCTCGCGCGTGGTCCGCAGCCGACGGCGCCGGCGGATCCGCTTGGCCGCCCGTCGTCGGGCGGCGCGCCCCCCGCCGAGGCGGTTCGGGGTCCCGGGTGATGCCTCGCCATGGGGCTCGGCGGCGCCGGGGGACGGGGCACCACGGGGCCTTCCCCGACTACCCACGGTCCGCCCGTAGCCCGCCGGTGCGGGAGGGCGGCCAGACGACCGCTTCGGCACGTCCGATGACCCGGCCCTCGGCCACGGTGCCGCCTCCGGGCGAGCCCAGATGGTCACGGGAGTCGCTGGAGTCGGACCGGTGGTCGCCGAGAACCCACAGCCGTCCTGCGGGCACCTCGATGTCGAACGGTGTGGCTGAGGGTTCGTCGCCCGGATACAGGTAGGGCTCCTCCAGCTGCTTCCCGTTGACGGTGATCATGCCCTCGGCGTCGCAGCACACGACCCGGTCCCCGCCGATCCCGATCACCCGCTTGATGTAGTCGGTGTCCCCGGACGGCGTCAGCCCGACCGCACCACCCGCCGCCCGCAACACGCGGGCCACGGGGCCCGGTTCCGAGGCGTCGTGGACGAACGAGCCCGTTCCGTCGAAGACCACGATATCGCCACGCCCAATGTCGCCAAAGCGATAAGCGAGCTTGTTGACCAGGACCCGGTCACCCACGTGCAGCGTCTCCTCCATCGATCCGCTGGGGATCAGAAAGGCCTGCATCACGAAGGCGCTGGTGAGGGCGAAGCCGACGACCGGCGCGATGAATGCCGTCGCCCACACGCGCCAGGAGCGCGACCCCTGCTCCGGTTCCTCCTGGGGAGGTGGAGTGGGATCGCGCTCCTGGGACGAGGCGTCGGTGTCGGTCACGCCGAGATGGTAACCGGCCCGGTGAAGGCGACAGGCTCAGTTGTCGCGCTTCTCCTTGATCTTCGCTGCCTTGCCACGCAGCTCACGGAGGTAGTACAGCTTGGCGCGGCGGACGGCACCGCGGGTCACCAGCTCGATCTTCTCCACCACCGGGGTGTGCACGGGGAAGGTCCGTTCCACGCCGACGCCGAAGCTGACCTTGCGGACCGTGAAGGTCTCGCGGACGCCCGAGCCCTGGCGGCGGATGACGACACCCTTGAACTGCTGGACACGGGAGCGGCTGCCCTCGATGACGCGCACGTGGACGTTGACGGTGTCACCGGGGCGGAACGCCGGGATGTCGCTGCGGAGCGACGCGGAGTCGACTGTGTCGAGGAGGTTCATGACCTGCTGCTCTCTTCGCTGATGCCACAGGTCATCAGCGGAACGATGTGATGGTGGGCGGGACACCGTGCGATGCCCGTGCCGTCGTGCCGGCGGTGTTCTTCCCCCTGTGGCAGGGTCACGCGCCTTCGAACGCGGCAGCTGCTCATTCTTCCACGGCGCCCGGTGTTCGCCCAAATCGCCCGTCGCTCCCCGCCACCCAGCCCAGTTCCGCGAGGGTCAGCAGGTCCGCGCGGTCCATCTCCTGCGGCACCGCGTGTTCGATCAGGTCGGGACGGTGCGCGGACGTACGGCGAAGCGCCTCGTCCCGCCGCCACCGGGCGATGCGCCCATGGTGCCCGCTCACAAGGACGTCCGGCACCGTGCGCCCCCGCCACGCGGGCGGCTTGGTGTACACCGGCCCTTCCAGAAGTCCCGCCATGGAACCGTCGGCGAAGGAGTCGTCCCGATGCGACTCCGCGTTCCCGAGAACCCCCGGCAACAGGCGCGCGATGGCCTCGACCATCACGAGAACGGGTGCCTCGCCGCCCGCCAGGACGTAGTCGCCGACCGACACCTCACGCACCTCATGCCGGTCGGAGTAGTCCTCGATGACCCGGCGGTCGATGCCTTCGTAACGGGCGGGGGTGAAGACGAGCCAGGGCCGCGCGGCCAGCTCCGCCGCGGCCTCCTGGGTGAACGGGACGCCGCTCGGCGTGGGCACCACGATGACCGGAGCAGGCCCCCCGTCCACCGCACCGTGCGGGGTGTCTGCGTCCCCGTCGGCACCCGCTCCGCCGATGACCGCGTCCAAGGCCTCGCCCCATGGCTCCGGCTTCATCACCATGCCGGGACCGCCGCCGTACGGGGTGTCGTCCACAGTGTGATGCCGGTCGTGGGTCCAGTTCCGGAGGTCGTGCACCCGTACGTCCAGCAGCCCGCGCTCACGCGCCTTGCCCACGAGGGAGACGTTCAGCGGTTCGAGGTACTCCGGGAAGATGGTGATCACGTCGAGACGCATCGCGCTCAGTCCTTCCGTCCCGCGTCCCGCGCGTCGCCGGGCAGCGGCTCTTCGAGGAGTCCCGGAGGCGGGGTGACGACCACCCGCTGCGCCTGCAGGTCCACCTCGGGGACGAACTCGGTCACGAAGGGAATCATCACCTCGCCACCGTCCTCCCGCGCGATCACCAGCAGGTCCTGGGCGGGGAGATGCGCGACCTCCGTCACGCGGCCGATGACGGTGCCATCGGCGGTGACGACCTCGAGGTCGTCGAGCTGATGGTCGTAGAACTCCTCGGGGTCGTCCGGACGCTCCTCCGGGTCCACCTCGGCGATGAGCAGCGTGTTCCGCAGGGCCTCCGCGGCCGTGCGGTCACCGACGCCCTCGAAGCGCAGCAGCAGCCGTCCGCTGTGGACACGCCCCGTCTCGATGACGAGCGGTCCGCGCTCCGGTGGGTCGGTGGCGAGGACGGCGCCGGGTCCGAGACGCTGTTCGGGCTCGTCCGTACGCACCTCCACGGTCAGTTCGCCCTTGATCCCGTGGGCGCGGCCGATGCGGGCGACGACAAGCTGCACTGCGGTTCGGTTCCTTTCGTGCTGAGCGTTCACGTGCGTCCATGGCGGGACAGGGAGCCTGCGGCGGGACGTGCGGGCCCTGGCCCGCTTTGTGCCGGGACCACCCGGGGCGGGTTCACGCAGGGCCCCGTGCCCCGTGGCGGCCGCGTGAGGCCGTACTCCACACACCTCACGGGCGGGCCTGGAACGCGGCATGGGCCGGAGTCGGCGGATTGCCGTCTCCGGCCCATGCCGGTTCACGAGATGTCAGCGGACCTCGTCCACGTCGACCAGGTCGACGCGGATGCCGCGGCCGCCGAGCGCGCCCACGACCGTACGCAGCGAACGGGCGGTACGGCCGTTACGGCCGATCACCTTGCCGAGGTCGTCGGGGTGTACCCGGACCTCCAGCACCTGTCCGCGACGCTGGTTGCGTGAGGCGACCTGGACCTCGTCGGGGTGTTCGACGATGCCCTTCACCAGGTGCTCGAGGGCCTCCTCGAGCATCCTCAGGCCTCGGTCGACTCGGCCGCGGCCTCGTCGGCCTTCTTCTCACCCTTGTCGGCCTTCTTGGCCTTCGGGGTGATGGCCTCACCCTTCGGCTCGTCGGCGCCGGCAGCCTCGAAGAGGGTGCCCTTGTCCGACTTGGGCTCGGCCACCTTCATCGGCGCCGGAGCGGGCAGACCCTTGAACTTCTGCCAGTCACCGGTGACCTTGAGGATCGCCATGACGGGCTCGGTCGGCTGCGCGCCGACACCGAGCCAGTACTGGGCGCGCTCCGAGTCGACCTCGATCCGCGAGGGGTTCTGCACCGGGTGGTACAGGCCGATCTCCTCGATGGCCCGGCCGTCACGGCGGGTACGGGAGTCGGCGACGATGATGCGGTAGTGCGGCGACCGGATCTTGCCCAGACGCTTCAGCTTGATCTTGACTGCCACGGCTGTGGTGTCTCCTGGTGTTGATGTGGGTGGGCACGTGGCCATCCCGCGTGGGGTTGCGGTGTGGTGTTACCCGAGGACGCGCCGTCCGGAGGAGAGAGGGTTCCTGATCGGCCGACGAGTTCAACACGCCATTCTGCCATACGCGCGACATCGCCCCACGCCGCCTCTTGGCCCTCGTCCGCGACGCACTGCGTGGCCTGCGGCGCAGCATGAGGCCGCAGAGGCCCGCATGGGGCCGCACGGGCCCGCTGCGGGCGACGGCTGTCGGCGAACGGGGCCACGGACGGCCCGGACGCACACGAAAGGGCCTGCCGGTGGACTGGGCACCGGCAGGCGCGGACAGCGGTGGCGCCGTCGGCTCCATGCGAATGCGTGGGGGCACGGAGTCGGGCGGTGAAGCGTGAGGGCGGGCCGAGGGGTCAGGCGGCCACTGGCACCGCTTCCGCGATACGGAAGGGTTTGTCGCAGGCGCCGCAGACGATCGGGGCCTGGGCGAGCACCGACGGCACGACCCGGACGTTACGCCCGCAGTCGCAGACCGCCTTGACTCGCACGCCACCACCGGAGGACCCGTGGCGAGCGGCTGGACCGCGGAAGCTGCGCGAGGTCTCGCCGGACGTGGCGGCGAGGTGCGCCGACAGCGCCCGATGCAGACGGTCGGCCGTGGTGCGGTATCGGCGACGGGTCTCGGCGTTCATGGTGACGACGGAGAATCCGCTGCTCGGATGGGGCTCATGGGCGTGACTCAGGCCGAGTTCCTCGGCGACGGACAGAAAACGGCGGTTGTGATAGCGGCCGGCGCGCGAGGTGTCCCGCACCCCGCGGGCGGCGGCGATGCCGTGCACTGCTTCGTGAAGCAGCCGTTCGAAGGAGAGTTCGGATCCGCAGGCGGACGAGGACTCCCCAATCAGGGATTCAGGCGCAGCCAGGTTGGGCAGCTCCGGGTGGTACCGCTGAATGTCGGCCCACGCGAGTGCCAACTCGGCGGCGAGAACTGGTGGTGTCGTGCTCACGTCGGGTCTAACGAGCCAGCCCCCCTCGGTGTTCCGATTCCGGGCCAACTCTCCGAATTTGCACTTACCCGTCAGTTTCCATCACGTTGCGTGACCCCGCGCCGGGAGCGCGGGGTCACGATGCCTCCGGAACCGGGCGGAGACAGCGAAGTGGTTACCTGCTGTCAGTAAGCACGGGCCACGACCGCCACGGTTCCCGGCGCGTCGTCACTGTCCGGAACGGAGCCGTCCTCCGCGAGCAGGCAGCGCACGGACACCGCGTCCTGAGCGAGGCGTCGCTCCCCCTCCGGCCCGAGTTCCGCCCAGGGCAGGCGGGCCCAGCCACCGGCCTTGGCCGCCTCCACTGCTTCTCCGACGCTGCGGACGTCGCTGGTACGGGCCTCGCGGCGCTCGCGCGACTGGGCCAGCAGCAGCGCCTGGTCTGCCTCGAGCAGCCCGGGAAGCACACCGGCGAGAGTGTCGATCGCCACCGTCTCCTTGCCACCCGGAATCCGGCGAGCGAGCACGGCGGTTCCACTCTCGAGGTCCCGCGGGCCGATCTCCACCCGCACGGGCACGCCTTTGAGCTCCCAGTCCACGGCCCTGCGGCCGAACGGAGTGTCGGTGCGGTCGTCGACCTCCACCCTCACACCGGCGGCGGCCAGCCGCTCGCCGATCTCCCGGACCTTGGCGATTACCGCTTCGTCGCCCTTGATGGCGAGGACCACGACCTGCACGGGGGCCAGGCGGGGCGGCACTCTGAGCCCGTTGTCGTCCCCGTGACCCATGATCAAACCGCCGACCAGGCGGGTGGAGGCGCCCCACGACGTCTGCCACACCAGCTCACGGCCACCGTCCCGCGAGAGGAAGCGGGTGTCGAAGGCCTTCGCGAAGTTCTGGCCGAGCTCGTGGCTGGTGCCCATCTGGAGCGCCTTGCCGTCCCGCATCATGCCTTCGAGGGTGAGGGTGTTGATCGCGCCGGCGAACCGCTCCTGGGGAGTCTTCCGACCGAGTACCACGTCGATGGCGAGCGTGTTCACCATGAAGTCCGCGTAGACGTCGCGGTGGATCCGCGCCGCGTACTCCCGCGCGTCCTCGTAGGTCGCGTGCGCGGTGTGGCCCTCCTGCCAGAGGAACTCACTCGTTCGGAGGAAGACCCGCGGACGCATCTCCCAGCGCACCACGTTGGCCCACTGGTTGATCAGGAGCGGGAGGTCCCGATAGCTCTGGACCCACTTGGAGAAGTACTCGTTGACGATCGTCTCGGAGGTGGGCCGCACCACCACCGGCTCCTCCAGCTCCTTGCCTCCTCCGTGCGTGACCACGGCGAGCTCCGGAGCGAAGCCCTCCACATGTTCGGCCTCACGGTTCAGGTACGACTGCGGGATGAAGAGGGGGAAGTAGGCGTTCTTCGCCCCCGCCCGCTTGATCCGGGCATCCAGCTCCTGCTGCATTCGCTCCCACAGGCCGTAGCCATACGGTCGAATGACCATCGTGCCGCGCACAGGCCCGTTGTCGGCCAGCTCGGCCTTGTTGATCAGGTCCTGGTACCAGCGCGGGAAGTCCTCCGCCTGGGGGGTGAGTACGGGAGCCTTTGCCATGCCGCGAATGCTACGGCGCGACGTGTCATAAGCGTGAATCACGCCTCGATCGCCCTCTGGACGACAGGAGCGGAGCGGAGTTTTCTGTCATACAGGAGCAGGGGCAACTTCATCGGCCGGCGGCCGCCGCACACCCGTCGATTGGGGCACGGTCATGACACCCACGCTGATCCACCAGGAGCACCGGCGTCCGCCCGGACGCCACGACACCGCACCACCGGCCCGCGCGCGTGACTGGGCGGAGATCCAGGAGCGCATGTTCGTCCCGCTCTACGACGCCGTGTACCGACGCCTGGGCGTGGGGCCGGGCACACGACTGCTCGGTCTCGGGTGTGGCTCCGGACTCGCCCTGCTCCGTGCCGCCTCCCTGGGAGCGGATGTCACCGGCGCCGACACCGATGCCGACCGGCTGCGCCTGGCGCGCGAGCGACTGCTCCCCGAGCCGGAGTGGGGCGGCCGGCGCTGGCCCGCGAGGCTGGTGTCGTCAGCGGTCCCGGACGCTGCGGGTGCTCCCTACACCCTGATCACAGCCTTCAGCGGGCCACCCGATCCGGCGGTGCTGCGCCGGGCGGCGCGGCTCGCCGCGCCGGGAAGCCCGGTGGTGCTGGCTGGCTGCGGCGACCCGGGTCAGTGCACCGCGACGGTCACTCACCGCCTCGACACCCCGACGCGGGAACCGGGCCCCGCCGACGGGCGTGCGCGAGCCGCGCGCTGCGGCGCGGAGGACGGGACACCGCCGCGCGGCGAGGGCCAGGAAACCACCGGGCCGGTGGGATCGGCAGCCGCGTTGGAGGACGTGGCGGCGCGTGCGGGCCTCCGGCATCGCGAGACCGCCGAGGTGAACTGTCCCTTCGGCTATCCCGGGCTGGACGGGGCGGTACGGGGGCTGCTGGCCACGGGGAACTTCGACGCGGCGGTCCGCGTGGCGGGCGCCGAGCAGGTGGTGCGGGAACTGACGGAGGCGCTCCACCCGTACGTGGGGCGCGACGGCGCTGTCTGGCTCCCCAGCCCGCTCCCCTACGTGATCGCCGAGGTCTGACCGCGTCGCCTGGGGCGGCGCGGGTGACGGCATGGCGCGCGGCGGGGCAGCCCGGTGCGTGGACCCCTCCGCTGACGGGGCGGTGGGGCGACGCTTTCGCGGCGGTGGGCGGCCCGGCAGCGGGGCGCCGGGCATCGTGCGCCGTGCGCCGTGCCGCCGTGAACACCCGGAGAACGCTCTGATCGGCGCTCTCCGTCCGCACCCGCGTCACGCGCCGCCCGGCGGCAGGCTCCCGGGGCAGGCTGGGGGCGGGTGAGCCCGCGTCCAGCCCACGAGAACTCCCGGAACGGGCCTGTGGGGCGCGGCGGTCCCCCGCTACGCCCCACAGGCCCGTTCCGGTCCGGCTCACTTGTCCGGGGGCAGGATGTCCCGGAACTCCTTCGGAAGCTGGAAGTCGCTCGCGTCCTGCCCCGCGCCGGGGACACCGAAGGCGCCACCGGCGGCGCGCCGGTCTGCGGCCGCCTGCTCGTCCGCCTTGCGCTTCATCGGGTTTCCGCTGCGCTGCTTGCCCTTCACCTTCTTGGGCGGCTGCTTGCCGCGCTTCTTGCCGGCCCCGCCCCCCATGCCGGGCATGCCCGGCATGCCCGGCATGCCGCCGCCCTGCGCCATCTTGGACATCATCTTCCGCGCTTCGAAGAACCGCTCCACCAGGTTCTTCACCGCGCTGACGTCTACACCCGAACCGCGCGCGATACGAGCGCGGCGCGAGCCGTTGATGATCTTCGGGTCCTCGCGCTCGCCCGGGGTCATCGACTTGATGATGGCGGCGGTGCGGTCCACGTCCCGCTCGTCGAGGTTGTTGATCTGGTCCCGCATCTGCCCCATGCCGGGCATCATGCCGAGGAGCTTGGAGATGGAGCCCATCTTGCGGACCTGCTCCATCTGCGACAGAAAGTCGTCCAGGGTGAACTGCTTGGGCCCCTTGGACAGCTTCTCGGCGAGCTTCTCCGCCTCCTCCTGGCTGAAGGTCTGCTCGGCCTTCTCGATCAGGCTGAGCACATCTCCCATGCCGAGGATGCGGGACGCCATCCGGTCCGGGTGGAAGGCGTCGAAGTCGTCGAGGCCCTCTCCGTTGGAGGCGAACATGACCTGTCGGCCGGTGACATGCGCCACCGAGAGCGCCGCACCACCGCGGGCGTCACCGTCGAGCTTCGACAGCACCACGCCGTCGAATCCCACGCCGTCCCGGAACGCCTCGGCCGTGGTGACCGCGTCCTGACCGATCATCGCGTCCACGACGAAGAGGACCTCGTCGGGGCTGACCGCGTCACGGATGTCGGCCGCCTGCTCCATGAGCTCGGCGTCGATGCCCAGCCGTCCGGCGGTGTCGACGATCACCACGTCGTACTGTTTGTCGCGAGCGAACGCCACCGAGTCGCGTGCCACCGCGACCGGGTCGCCGACACCGTTACCCGGCTCGGGCGCGTAGATCGCCACACCGGCACGCTCGGCGACCACGCCGAGCTGGTTGACGGCGTTCGGACGCTGGAGGTCACACGCGACCAGCAGAGGGCTGTGCCCCTGTGTGCTCAGCCACTTGGCCAGCTTGCCGGCGAGGGTCGTCTTACCCGCGCCCTGCAGGCCCGCGAGCATGATCACGGTCGGCGCGGTCTTGGCGAACCGCAGGCGCCGGGTCTCACCGCCGAGGATCCCGACCAGTTCCTCGTTGACGATCTTGATGACCTGCTGGGCGGGGTTCAGCGCCCGCGAGACCTCGGAGCCGAGGGCCCTCTCCTTGACCTGCTTGATGAAGGCGCGGACCACCGGAAGCGCGACATCGGCCTCCAGCAGCGCGATTCGGATCTCGCGCGCGGTGGCGTCGATGTCCGCCTCGGACAGACGGCCCCGGCCTCGGAGAGTCTTGAACGTCGCACTGAGACGATCGGAAAGAGTATCGAACACGGCGTCGCGGATCCTCGGAGTCGGGGGCGTGGCTCTGTCTGCACCCCAGGGTATCGGGCCGCGCGGCGGCCGAACCCCCGCGGCGGCCGCGTGGGGCGGTACAGGGGGTGCCCGGCGCCTACCCCGCAGATGCAGTCCTGGACACCGTCATGGCTCACCCCGCGCTCACGCCCCGTGCGGAGCGGGCCGGTGCGCCGCGCGGGGCGGGGCGGGCGCGGCATCAGTCCCGGCGCAGGGCTTCCTGCAACTCGCCGGCGACCGTGGCCGCTGCCTCCCCCGTGAGCGGGGCACCGGCTTCGTCGGTGACGTAGAAGGCGTCGACCGCGTTTGCGCCGAGGGTCGACACATGAGCGCTGCGTACCCGTACGCCGCGGTTCTCCAGCGCCTGAGCGATCCGGAACAGCAGGCCGGGCCCGTCGGGGGCGCGTACTTCCAGCACGGTGGCGCGGCTGGAGCCGAGCGGGGCCACTGTCACGCGTGGCGGGGGCGGTTGCGGCATGCGGCGTCGCCTGGGGCGGGCGGCCGCCTCGCGTTCGGCGAGCCGGCCGGCGATGTCCAGCGTCCCGTCCAGGACCCTGACCAGGTCGGCCCGCAGCCGGTCCGCCTCGGGCAGCGAGCCGTAGGCCGCCGCGACACGCCATTCCAGAAGCAGCGCCTGCCCTTGGCCGACGGGATCGACGGAGCGGAGCTCGGCCGACCGCACCGTCATGCGGTGCATGGCGAGAACGCCGGAGACCGCCGGGAGCGCGCCGGGGCGATCGGGAAGGGCCACGGTCAGCTCGACTCCCACCTGTTCGGAGGCCGAGGACGATACGTCGGTGCCTCTCTCGCTCGCTCCGTCAGACCGATCGGCGTCGGCACCTGCCGCGCGCTGGGGCTCGGGGCGGGTGTGCAGGGTCACCACGGGGGCGCCGCCGCGTACCGCCTCCATGGCCAGGCGTTCTGCGGCGGCGGTCGGTTGCCGCCGGGGCGCGCCGGCCGCGCGCCCGGCGTCGGCACCGGCGAGCTCCGCCTTCACGCGCACGACGAGTTCGTCGACGAGAGCCGCGCGCCATGCCGACCATGCGGCCGGCCCGGTGGCGAGCGCGTCCGCCTCGGTCAGTGCGTGGAGCAGTTCCAGGGTCGCGGAGGAGCCCACCGTGTCCGCGACGGCCCTGACCGTGGTGGGGTCACTGAGGTCGCGACGCGTGGCGGTCTGGATGAGGAGGAGGTGGTGCCTGACGAGCGTGGCGAGGATCTCCGCGTCGTCCGTACCGAATCCGACGCGCGAAGCCATGTCGCGGGCGATCGTCTCGCCCACGACGCTGTGATCGCCGGGCCACCCCTTGCCGATGTCGTGGAGCAGTGCGGCGACCAGCAGGATGTCGGGGCGCTCCACGCGGCGGGTGAGGGCCGAGGCGCGCACCGCGGTCTCGACGAGATGCCGGTCCACCGTCCACCGGTGGACCGGGTTGCGCTGGGGCCGGCAGCTCACGCGCTCCCAGTCGGGCAGCAGGCGCGTGATGAGTCCGGCGGCGGCCATGGCTTCCCAGACCGGAACGGTGTCCGGCCCCGCGCCGAGCAGGGTCACGAACTCCTCCCGTGCCTCGGCCGGCCAGGGCACGGGGAGAGGTGCGGCGGCCTCGGTGAGGCGGTGGAGCGCGGGCAGTGCCAACGGCAGGCCTGCCTGCGCGGCCGCGGCCGCGGCACGCAGCGGCAGCACCGGGTCCCGCTCGGGGCGCGCCGTCCGGGCGAGGGCCGCCTCGCCGTCGTACTCGACGACGCCTTCGGCGAGCGGGATACGGGCGGGGCCACTGCCGACGTTCGGCCGCTGCCTGCCGGAGCGTCCGGGGAAGATGCCCCGAACGCGTCCGGTGCGGCCGCCCGCGGCGCGGCCGCGGAGCACTCGGCCGACGTCGCGCCAGGTGACGTCCCAGGCATAGGCGACCAGTCGCGACGCCTCGTAGACCTGCCGCAGCAGGGCGTCCGGGTCGAGGAGTCCGAGAGCGTCGGCGACCTGGGGCTGGTCCTCCTGCGCGAGCCGGTCGGTGGCCCGTCCGGTGGTGAGGTGGAGCGCGTCACGGACGTCGAGCAGGGTGGTGCGGGCGTCGTCCAGACCTGCGCGTGGGGCGTCGGCGAGCCAGGACGCGGCGACGGCACGGAGCGCCGTGACGTCCCGCAGCCCGCCCCGCGCCTCCTTGAGGTCGGGTTCGAGGAGGAAGGGCAGCTCACCGTGACGGCGTGCCCGTTCCTGGGAGAGTTGGTGCAGCTCAGGAAGCCGTTCGGGTGCCTCGGCCCGCCAGTCTGCGAGCTGCGTGGTGCGCAGCTGCTCGGTGAGCGCGGGGTCACCGGCGATGTGGCGCGCGTCGAGCAGCCCGAGACGGACCTTGAGGTCGTCGGCGGCGGTTCCGCGCGTCTCCTTGAGGCTGCGAACGGAGTGGTCGAGCGCGATGCCGAGGTCCCACACGGGGTACCACAGGGCGTCGGCCAGCGGTGCGAGCCGCTGCGTGGGGGCGTCCTGGTGCAGGAGCAGCAGGTCGAGGTCGCTGCGTGGCGAGAGTTCGCCCCGGCCGTAGCCGCCGACCGCGACGAGGGATGTGCCGGGGACGGTCGGCACACGGTCGTAGAGACCTGCGAGCCAGTCGTCGGTGAGTCGGGCGAGTTCGGCACGGCGCGGCGGCCCGGACCGCTCCCCCCGGGTGAGGAGGTGCAGCCGGGCCGCCGCGTAGTTGCCGTTGGGTCCCGCGTCGGACTCGGAAGTGTCCTTGGTGTCGGTCGGCTCCGCCATCATGTGCGGTTCCCAACTCCCGTGCTCGTCGCCGCGGGTGCGGCGGGTGGGTTGTTCAGAGGGCGTCCGGGCCGCGGTCGCCGGTGCGCACGCGCACGGCGGTCTCGACGGGGACGCTCCAGACCTTGCCGTCGCCGATCTTGCCGGTCCGGGCGGACTTGACGATGACGTCGATCAGCTGCTCGGAGTCGTCGTCCTCGACGAGGATCTCCAGCCGGGTCTTGGGCACCAGGTCGACGGTGTACTCGGCGCCCCGGTAGACCTCGGTGTGGCCGCGCTGCCTGCCGTAGCCGCTGGCTTCGGTGACCGTCATGCCGTGGACCCCGAAGGCCTGGAGCGCTTCCTTGACCTCGTCGATGCGGTGGGGCTTGATCACTGCGGTGATGAGTCTCATGCGTCGACCTTCTTGTCGTCGGTGGCGGACGGGGCCGCGCTGGCCGCGGTCGGGCTGCCAGCGGAGTAGCCGGATCCGCCACCGCTCTGGCTGAAGTCGTAGCCGGACTCGGCGTGGTAGGCCTGGTCGAGCCCGCCGGTCTCGGCGTCCTCGTCGGCGCGGAAGCCCATGGTGTGCTTGAGCAGCAGTGCCAGCAGCAGGGAGACGGTGAAGGAGTAGGCGAGAACTGCGGCGGCGGCTCCGGCCTGGAGCGCGAACTGGGCCATGCCCGCGGCGCCGTCGATCGCGAGGAAGCCGACCATCAGGGTGCCGATGATGCCACCGACGAGGTGGACGCCGACGACATCGAGGGAGTCGTCGTAGCCGAGCTTGAACTTGAGGCCGACGGCCCAGGCGCAGACGGCACCGGCGACGAGGCCGATGGCCATGGCGCCCATGGGGTTGACGTTGGCGCCGGACGGGGTGATCGCGACGAGGCCACCGATGGCGCCGGAGGCCGCACCCAGGGTGGTGTAGGCGCCGTAGCGGATGCGCTCGTAGATCAGCCAGCCGAGGACGGCGGTGCCGGTGGCGACCATGGTGTTGAGGGCCATCAGGGCGGCAGTGCCGTTGGCGGCGCCCTCCGAACCGGCGTTGAAGCCGAACCAGCCGAACCACAGCATGGACGCCCCGAGCAGCACCATGGGCAGGTTGTGCGGCCGCATGGAGGAGTCACGCTTGAAGCCGACGCGCTTGCCGATCACGAGGACCACGGCGAGGGCTGCGATGCCGGCGTTGATGTGCACGGCGGTGCCGCCGGCGAAGTCGATGACCTCACGGCCGTCGAGCTCCAGATTGGCGATCCAGCCGCCGTCGCCCCAGACCCAGTGGGCGACGGGGAAGTACACCAGGGTGACCCAGAGAGTGATGAACACGGCCCACGCGCTGAACTTGACCCGCTCGGCGAGGGCGCCGGCGATCAGGGCGGGGGTCAGCACGGCGAACATCAGCTGGAAGACCGCGAAGGTGAGGATGTCGGCCGAGCTCTCCAGACCGAGGATGTCCTTGAACCCGACGAAGTCGAAGTTACCGATGATCCCTCCGCCCTCGCCGTTGAAGCTGTCACCGAAGGCGAGGCTGAAGCCGTAGAGCACCCAGAGGACGCTGGAGATCCCCGTGGCGATGAAGACCATCATCAGCATGTTGAGGGCGCTTTTGACGCGGATCATGCCGCCGTAGAACAGGGCCAGGCCAGGAGTCATGAGCATGACCATGGCGGCACAGATCAGGATGAAACCAATATCTGCAGCTGACAAGGTGAACGTCTCCTCGTGTTACGACCCGTGCGGGAGAAGCGGGGCGGGTCAGGATGCGCTCCAGGCTCGCGGAGGGCCGTTTCCGGCGACGGCTGTCGATGTTTCGACACCGTGACGATGGCCTCCGGGGTGTTACACGGTGATGAATCGGACATGAACCGTGGCCGCACCGCAATGGCGGCGTGACCACGGTTCCGGCAGCGTCGTGCTGGGGGCTGCCTGGGGCCCGCGATACCGGGTCCGAGCGGCGCGGCACGCCACCCCGCAAGACCCCCGGCATGGGGCGGCCACGCGTGCCGGGACAGCCATGGGGCGCGAGAGAAGACCGGCCGCGACGGCCGCCCGGCGCGACGTGGCTGTGGGGGAGCCCGTCGGGCTGTACGGGGCGGCCGGTCGCGGCCGGGGCACGGGGATCGGGCAGGGCACGGGGATCGGGCAGGGTCAGACGGCGCGTGGCGCCTCGGTACCGGGATGATCGCGCCCGAGCCGCTCGGCGATGTCGATGACTTCGGCGACATCGCCGTAGTCGCGCGCGGCTCCGGCCACCGTCGCGTGCAGCCGGGTGCTGACGCGCTCCGACCGCAGGCTCTCGGCGACCTCGGCGGCCTCCCGTGCCCGAGCGGCGGCCGCCTCCGGCTCGCCGTCGAGCAGGTCGACGGTGGCCAGCCCGATCAGATTGAGTGCATACGAACGCTGGTGTCCGCTGCCGGGTCTGACACACTCCTTGCCGAACAGTTCCACAGCACGCTCCATGTGCGGGCGCGCCAGCGAGGCATAGGGACGACTGCGCGACGGGTTGTACGCGAGATCACGGAAGGAGTGCGCGTTCTCGGCGTGAAGCTCCGCCTCGGAGAAGAAGCCGATCCAGTCGGGCTCGGGATCACCGGGAGACTGCTCGGAGAAGGTCTCCTCCGCCATGCGCACCGCGCGGCGGACCTTCATGGGCTCGCCGATCGTCGCGTAGGCCCGTGCCTCCAGCGCGTACAGCATCGCCTGTGTCCGCGGCGTGGCGGTGTCGCGGCTGCCGTACTGCGCCAGATGGATCAGCTCCAGCGCGTCGTCCCCGCGTCCCAGATGGATCATCTGGCGCGTCATCTTGGAGAGGATGTACGCACCGAGGGGACGGTCCTCCGCCTCCTTCGCGGCGTGCAGGGCCAGGACGAAGTACTTCTGGGCGGTGGGCTGGAGCCCGATGTCGTAGCTCATCCATCCGGCCAGTTCCGCCAGCTCGGCGGTGACGCGGAAGAGACGCCGACGGACCTGCTCGGGCTGGCTCTGCTGCAGCAGGTCGGTGACCTCGTGCAGTTGCCCGACCACCGCCTTCCGACGGAGACCTCCGCCGCACGCCGCGTCCCACTGCCGGAACATCGCCGTGGTCGACTCAAGAAGTTCCAGCTCGGGCGTGGAGAGCCCGGCCTGCCGGCGGCGGCCTGTGGCCGGGTCCGGCGGCAGGGGCGTCAGCCTCGCGCCACGGGACGTCCCGGGGCTCTGCTGGCTCGGGATCAGCCAGCGCTGCATGGGCTCTATCAGCGCGGGCCCCGCTGACATGGACAGGGATGTGCCGAGGAACCCACGCCGCCCCAGCATGAGATCGCTGCGCGAGAACTCATTGATGAGGTCGACGGTCTGGGGCCCCGCCCACGGCAGGTCGATGCCGGATGCCGCCGCGTGCTGGGGTGCCGACCGCAGCCCGAGGTCCTCAACCGTGACGACGCAGCTGAACCGCTCCGAGAACAGGTCGGACAGGATCCGCGGTATCGGTTCCCGCGGCTGCTCACCGTCGAGCCACCGGCGCACGCGGGAGGTGTCGGTGCTGACGTGGTGTGCGCCCAGATGGCGGGCCCGGCGGTTCACCTGGCGGGCCATCTCACCCTTGGACCATCCGCTACGCCGGAACCAGGAAGTGAGTCGCTCGTTGGGGCTCTTGGCCGTGACTCCGCCGGTCCCGTTGCCGTTCACGGTTCGCCCCAATCCCGGCCCGGTCGCCACAGCGGGCCGCGCGTTCGTCGTCGCCCTGTCACGGGACACCGATCCATACGGCGCGTGATGGTCGAGCACGCGCCCTGAACATCCGCCGGTTCACGCCGGAACGTGCGGGCAGGTGCGCAGCCGCGCGTCCCATCGCGGCGGTCCCGCCCCAAACACCGTTCAGGCAGGCGTACATGACGGCACGTCGGCTGACACACCGTCTGCTTGCTGACTCCGAGTCTAGATGACGAAGTGTCTACGAACACACCGAACGTAATGCTGTGGACACCGCTTCAGGGAGGTGGGCCCGGCAATCGCCACCATTCGCCACCCCGCCTTCCGAACCTATCCCCAACACCGCGAGATGTACTGGGCACAGGCTGTTCGAACCGGTGCGAACGAAGCAGGGACCGGGGCGCACGTACACCAGCGTGCGCCGGGCGCAGCTGGCACGCTCCGGCGTAACCAACCACGCTCCGGGCCGTTGGAGGAGGCATGGGCTTCACGATCGGTGGCATACGCGACATGCGGGAGCTACGGCGGGTACCCCGTCGACGGCCCCGCCGGGACAACCACGCGCCGGAGGTCACAGCCGTCGCCGAGTACGCCGGCCTGTGGGGCTGGGAGGTGCTGCCCGGGGCTCTGGCCGGACACGACGGGGCCGGTCGGCTCTTCTGCTCCTGCGCCGAGCCGCGCTGTGACTCCCCCGGTGCGCACCCGCTCGATCCGGAACTCGTGATCCGGGCAGGCACCACGCTGGAGGGCGTCACCCGTGCCTGGGCCGAGTGCCCGGGCGCCGGAGTCCTGTTGCCGACCGGCCGGTCGTTCGACGTGGTGGAGGCGCCCCACGCCGCTGCGGAGTTGGCGCTGCTGCGCATGGAGCGCCTGGGGCTCCGTCTGGGGCCAGTGGCACTGGCCCCACACGGCCGCGTCTGGTTCTTCACCTCTCCGGGCACGGCGCGCCTCATGCCAGGGCTGCTGGACGGCATGGGTTGGGACGCACCCACTGTCGACGTGCGCGGCCTGGGTCCGGGTCACCACATCACGGCGCCGCCGTCGAACCACGGCGGCCAGGGCCCCGTTCGCTGGCTCCGTGCCCCCGGGCCGGAGAGCGCACTCAGTCCTCCGGACGGAAGGCTGCTGCTCGGAACCCTCGCCTACACCTGCCAGCGCGGGGCGGATCTTCCGGCGGCCTCCTGAAAGCCGACTGACGGCGCCCGAGCCGGGGTCCGAAGCCGTCGCGCCCGGGCCGAGCGCGACACGGGCCGAGCGTTCCCCGGGCCCGAGCGTTCCCAGGCCCGAGGGTGAGCGCGGCCGGACACGCCACATGCGGCAGGCATCGCCACCGCGGCGCGCCGCTGTGCGCGGTCTGCCTACTGTCCGATCAGCGCGTCCACGAACGCCTCCGGCTCGAAGGGCGCCAGGTCGTCCGCCCCCTCGCCCAGACCGACCAGCTTGACCGGAACACCCAGCTCGCGCTGGACCGCGATCACGATGCCGCCCTTCGCGGTGCCGTCGAGCTTGGTGAGCACGACGCCGGTCACGTCCACGACCTCCGAGAACACGCGGGCCTGAACGAGTCCGTTCTGGCCGGTGGTGGCGTCCAGGACAAGGAGGACCTCGCCGACCGGTCCGTGCTTCTCCACCACCCGCTTGACCTTGCCCAGCTCGTCCATGAGGCCGGTCTTGGTGTGCAGCCGCCCAGCGGTATCCACCAGGACGACATCGGCACCTTCCTCGATCCCCTCCTTGACCGCCTGGAAGGCCACCGACGCGGGGTCGCCGCCCTCGGGGCCCCGCACGGTGCGGGCGCCTACGCGCTCACCCCAGGTCTGCAGCTGGTCGGCGGCCGCGGCGCGGAAGGTGTCCGCCGCACCGAGCACCACGGACTTGCCGTCGGCGACGAGCACGCGGGCCAGCTTCCCCGTGGTGGTGGTCTTGCCGGTGCCGTTCACTCCGACCACCAGGGCGATGGCCGGCAGCTCGACGCCGGCCTCGGACACTCCGCCCTCCGTGTTCACGGCGCGGTCGGTGTCGGTGCCGATGAGCTGGAGCAGTTCCTCGCGGAGCAGCGTGCGCAGGTCCTCCGGGGTCCTGGTACCGAGCACCCGGACACGCTCACGAAGACGCTCGACCAACTCCTGGGTGGGTGCCACCCCGACATCGGCGGCGAGAAGCGTGTCCTCGATCTCCTCCCAGGTCTCCTCGTCGAGGTTCTCCCGGGACAGGAGAGCGAGAAGGCCCTTGCCGAGGGAGTTCTGCGACCGCGCCAGGCGGGCGCGGAGCCGCACAAGGCGGCCCTCGGTCGGCGCCGGGGTCTCCGTCTGCGGGGCGAGCGGGGCGGGTGTCTCCGCGACATCGACGGGAGGCGCGGCCTGGACGTCCCCGTTCGGCCGGGCGTCGGCCGGGGGGGCCTGGACGCTGTCGTCGCCGGCCTGGGGCTCAGCCGGCGGTGCCGTGGTGGTGCCGGTGGCGCTCGCCCCGTCGGCGGGAGGCGCCTTGCGGCGGCGCCCCGCGCTGATGACGAGGCCGCTGACCGTGCCGAGCACGACCACGGCGATGACCACGGCGAGGATGACGATTTCCATCAGTTCCCTAGCGTTCGCCCCGGTGCCGGGGGGAGATGTGACGATGCCTGGCAGGCTCCTCAGTATCACGGACGCCCGCGTGGTGCGGCGTCCGGTGCTCCGCCTCGTGCGGCGGCGTGGGGCGCGCTGGCACCGCGCCACGGGGCGGGTGGGCAGGCCCCATGTGCAGAGCGCGCCGCAGTGGGGTGGTGGCGCCGTGGCCCCACGCGCCGGATACGGCGGGGGCCGACCCGCCCGGCAGGGTGCGCCGTCACCCCGTCACCCCGTCAGTCGAGTCGCTGGCTGATCACCTTGGAGACCCCGTCGCCCTGCATGGACACGCCGTACAACGCGTCGGCGACCTCCATGGTGCGCTTCTGGTGGGTGATGACGATCAGCTGGGAGCTCTCCTGGAGCTCTTCCATGATGCGGATCAGCCGCTGCAGGTTCGTGTCGTCCAGGGCGGCCTCCACCTCGTCCATGACGTAGAACGGGCTCGGGCGCGCTTTGAAGATCGAGACGAGGAGCGCGACCGCTGTCAGCGAGCGTTCACCCCCGGACAGCAGGGACAGACGCTTCACCCGCTTCCCCGGCGGACGCGCCTCGACATCGACTCCCGTGGCGAGCATGTTGTCGGGGTCCGTCAGGATCAGCCGGCCCTCTCCGCCGGGGAAGAGCCGGGAGAAGACACCTTCGAACTGTCGCGCCGTATCGTGGTAGGCGGCCGTGAAGACCTGCTCCACGCGCTCGTCCACCTCCTTCACCACCAGCAGCAGGTCGGCACGGGTCTTCTTGAGATCCTCCAGCTGTTCGCTGAGGAACTGGTGCCGCTCTTCCAGCGCGGCGAACTCCTCCAGCGCCAGCGGGTTGACCTTGCCCAGCTGCTTGTAGGCCCGTTCGGCGGCCTTCAGCCGCTTCTCCTGCTCCGCGCGGACGAAGGGCACCGGAAGCCGTCCAGGGCCCACGTCGACCGTCTCGTCCGGCTCGTCCGGCTCCTCGGAGGGCGGAACGGGCTGGTCCGGGCCGTACTCCGCTGTCAGTACGGACGGCTCTACCCCGAGCTCCTCGAGTGCGCGGGTCTCCATCTGCTCGATACGCAGACGCTTCTCCGCGCCGAGGACCTCACCACGGTGCACGGAGTCGGTGAGTCCGTCGAGCTCCTCCTTCAGCCGTCGGCCCGCCTGTCGTTCAGCGTCCAGCGCCGCTTCCCGTGTCGCACGTGCCTCTTCCGCGGCATCTCGCTCCCCCGCGGCTCGCGCCAGGGACTCCTCCGCGTGTACCAGCAGCTGGCGCGCGCCGGCCGCGACCGCCGTGGCGGTCTCGGCCTCGTGGCGGAGCCGGGCGCGGCGCCGCTCCGCCCTGAGGCGCGTCTCCCGTTCCGCGCGTGCCGCGCGCACCAGGCCATCGGCGCGCCCGGCGAGTGAGCGGACCCGCTCCTCGTGGGTGCGGACCTGGAGCCGGGCTTCCATCTCGGCCTGTCGCGCATTGGCCCCCTCGGCGGCGAGCCGGTCGCGCACCGAGGTGTCCGGCTCCTCGTCCGGCAGGTCGCTCTCCGACGCCGCCACGTGCTGCTCCGCGAGCTCGGCAGCCTCGCCGGTCGCCTTCTCCAGCGCGTCCCGGGCCACATCGACCGCGCGGTCCGCTCGTTCGGCCTCTCCCGCGGCGGCACGCGCCTGACCGGCGAGACGTCCGAGGTCCTGCGCAACGCGGGATCTCGTCCGGTCGCCCTCGTGCCGTAGGGCTCCGATCTCCTCGACGGCGGCCGCGCATGCGACGCGTCGTTCGGTCGCGCGCTCCAGCTCCGCGTCGAGGGCCGCACGGCCGGACGCCAGGTCGTCCAGCTCGGCGGCCGCCTCGTCCACCGACGCGCGTACTTCCAGCAGGCTGGGCGCGCCCGCTGAGCCGCCCCGGGCGAGGGCCCGCGAGAGAAGGTCGCCGTCAGAGGTGACGGCGGTCAACTCAGGGTGGTGGTGGACCACCTCCCGAGCGTCTTCGAGGGTGGAGACCACGATGACGTCGCGCAGCACCAGACGTACGGCGGGCAGAAGGGCGTCGGGACCGTCCACCAGGTCGGCGGCGAGGACCGACGCCGTGGCCGCCTGCCCCACGCCACGCCCCCGCACGGCATTCGGATCGGCACCGGCCCGCCCCATGCCGCCGACGCGAACGGCCGCCCCATGCCCCGGACTGCTCGCCGTGGTCTCTCCGTCACACTGCTCCCCCGGCTCTCCGGCGACCAAGAGGTCCGCGCGCCCGAAGTCGTTCTTGCGCAGCAGCCGCAACGCGTCAACGGCGGCGACAGGGCCGTCGACCGCGACCGCGTCGGCCGCGGCGCCCAGCGCGGCCGCTACGGCGGTCTCATGGCCCGGCGCGACGGTGAGCATAGATGCGGCGGATCCCAGCACGCCGGTGAGACCAGCGGCCGGGTCAAGAAGCGCCCCACTGCCGTCCTTGCGACGCAGTCCCATTGCGAGCGCGTCATGGCGGGCGGAGACCGCGGCTCGGCGGCGCTCCCCCGCGCCCACCGCCTCACGCGCCGTGTCGAGGGCCTCCTCAGCGCGCGCCAGATCGGCGCGGGCTTCCTCGTGACGCTTGTTCAGCTCCGTCTCGTCCGCGTCGTGCTCTCCGACTTCGGCCAGCAGCGCCTCGTGTTCTGCGTGAGCGGACGCGGCCCGCTCCGCGGCGCCGTCGCGGGCGAGGATGAGCCGGTCGATCTCCGCCTGGGCGGACGCGGCGCGCCCGTGCGCGGCGTTCACCCTGCCCTGGAGCCGCGCGAGTCCTTCCCGTCGGTCGGCGATGGCCCGCGCGGCGTCGCGCAGTCGTCGCTCCTCGCCCGCTAGCTCTGTTTCGAGCCGTGCGCGGTGTTCGCCGCTGTCCTCCAGCGCGAGGCCGGCGGCGTCGAGCGCGGCCTGGAGTTCGGCTTCCTGTGCTCTGACCCGTTCGGCTTCCTGCTCGAGCTCCTCCGGGTCCCGGCCCTGTCGTTCCTCGGGTTCCTGGGAGGACGCGCTGGTGATCCGCGCGTCGGCCAGGGAGACGGTGCCGCGCACGCGCTCGGCGAGCTGCGAGAGCTCGTACCAGGCGGTCTGGGCCCGATGCAGCCGAGGCGTGAGCGTGCGGACGTCCTGTTCGAGGGCGGCCTCGCCGCGCAGCGCCGCCTTGAGCCGGTCCTCGGCGTCCTGCTTGCGCTCCTTGAGGGCGGCCTCGTCGGCGATCTCCGCGCTCAGTGCGTTCCGCTGTGTGACGAGGTCGTCGGCGAGCAGTCGCAGCCGGGCGTCCCGTAGGTCAGCCTGGATGACCGCGGCGCGGCGGGCGACGGCTGCTTGACGTCCGAGCGGTTTGAGCTGCCGGCGCAGTTCGTCGGTGAGGTCCTGGACGCGCGCCAGGTTGGCCTGCATGGCGTCGAGTTTCCGCAGCGCCTTCTCCTTGCGCCTGCGGTGTTTCAGCACGCCGGCTGCTTCCTCGATGAAGGCGCGGCGGCCCATGGGGTCGGCGTGCAGGACCGAGTCGAGCTGGCCCTGGCCGACGATGACATGCATTTCGCGGCCGATTCCGGAATCGGACAACAGTTCCTGGATATCGAGCAGCCGGCACGTGTCGCCGTTGAGCTGATATTCGCTGCCGCCGTTGCGGAACATGATCCGGGTGATGGTGACTTCGGCGTAGTCGATCGGGAGTGCGCCGTCGGAGTTGTCGATCGTCAGCGACACCTCGGCCCGTCCCAGAGGTGGCCGCCCGGTGGTACCGGCGAAGATGACGTCTTCCATCTTGCCGCCGCGCAGTGATTTGGCGCCCTGTTCTCCCATCACCCAGGAGAGGGCGTCGACCACGTTCGACTTTCCTGATCCGTTGGGCCCCACCACGCAGGTGATACCGGGTTCGAATCGCAGCGTTGTCGCTGAGGCGAAGGACTTGAACCCCCGCAGCGTCAGGCTCTTGAGGTGCACGCCTTCGGACTTTACCGGTCGTCGCCGCGGGAATATCCGTTTCGACCCGGAGCGAGTGGGGCACACCACAGGGTGAGCGCGGCAGCCGGTCGGGTTCGGTGGAGCACTGCTCGCGTGGTCGAGGTGGCCGACCTGTCGGCACTCGCCAGAAGGAAAGGGCAAAGAAGAAGGGACGCCGAGGCGTCCCTTGCATGCTCAGCGGGCCAGCGGTCCGCACCGGATCCCCGGTTCAGGAGATCAGGTCAGAGCAGGCTCCGCACTGTGCACGTCGATGGAGTCGAGCACCGAGTCGGAATGCCGAGTGACAGCCGCCGCGAGCGCGTCGTTCTCCGCCTGGACCCGGACGAGCTGGGTCTCCAGGTCCTGAACGCGCTGCTGAAGCCGTCGCATTTCGGCGAGTACTCGGGGGTCGGAGCCGCCGACGTAACCGAAAAGCGCCTTTGCCATGATGGATGGTCCTCCACACTGAGTGACCGACCGAAGTCGTCGTGGGTCGTGAGGGATCGCACCACGCGCTGCTGCCTCTATCTGGGGTTCAACGGGCTACACAGCCAAGGTGCGCGGGACTTTCAGAGTCTCACCAAAAAGGGGGACGGTCAACACGATCACACCGCGCGACGACCGTGATCAGCACGACGGCGCGGTTCTCGGCCGTGGCCGCCGGACGCTGCCGGGGCGAAGGCTCACTGTGGAGCGACGGCTCAGTGGATCATTCGTTTCGTCGCAGCCTCGCACGTCGGAGCGGTGACGGCAACCCGTTTGGCGCCATGTCCCGCAGACGGAAGTGAGAGTGGCTCACCGGATCGCGAAGTCGGGGTAACCGCCGCGTGGTGTGTCCCATATCTCTGTCACGCCGGTGGCCGCTCCCGGAGTGTCGCCCGAGCGGAGCCACCGCAGCAGCCGTTCGCAGTCCTCCCGCGACCCCTCGGCGACCACTTGGACGCGGCCGTCCTCGAGGTTCAGTGCGAAACCCCGGAGACCTCCGATCGCGAGCGCCTGCGCGCGCGTGAACCAGCGGAAGCCGACGCCCTGCACGCGCCCCCGCACCCACGCCGTCATCCGTGACGGCCTGGCGGCCGCCGGGACATCGCTGTCACGACGGTTGCCGTCGGCCGCCGGCCCGGCCGTCCGTCCGGATCCGGCCACAGTGGCCGTCCCTCGCCCCTCCTCCGGTGCGGCACCCCGACCATCGCCGGAAGCACCGAACGGGCTCGTGACGGCGGGACCTGTGGCGGAGGACGATGTGGCGCTCATGTGACGCACGCTATCCGCTGTTTTCCGTCCGACCGGGCGCTCCCGGGTTGCGGTATGCCGTACAGTCCCACACCATGCATCACCCTTTCGGGTGAGTCGCATCGTGTGTGAACGGTGAACGTGTTGTCGAGTGACGAAGGACGGTACGCCTGATGGGACGCCACGGCCGTTCCGTTCCGGTGCGGGCCGCGCACCGGAAGCAGGGCCCCGCACGGGCCGGGCTGCTCAGCGCCTCCGCAGCGCTGACCCTCGGCGCCATCGCCATCGGGACCGGCGTGCTGCCTGGGCCCGGTTCTGACGCCGACAGCCACCAGGACATCGCCGCGCACGGCGGTGACCCCGCGTCGACCACCGCCTCTCCGTCACCGGAGCGCACCGAGGACGACACCGCCAGCCGCGCCACCGGGCGTGAGATCGGCCCGGAACCCAGCGACGAGACTCCCTCCGAAGAGGCCGATCCCTCCCCCGAGGAGACGGCCGAGCAGGAGTCGGCAGAGCCGGAGCCCGAGCCTGAGAACGAGCCGGAACCGTCCGCCGAGGAGACGGCCGCCGCACCCTCGCCCTCGACGAGCAGCCCCGCGCCGGAGCGCCCCGCCGCACCGTCGCCGCCGCCGAGCAGCAGCCCCGGCACACCGTCCACTCCCCCACAGAGCGACGACCCGGCCGAGCAGGCGGCGGCCCGGGTGCTGAATCTCGTGAACGAGGAGCGCGCCAAGGCCGGCTGCCGCCCCGTCGCGAACGACACGGCACTGGCCGGCATCGCACGCGACTTCAGTCGCGACATGGCCGAGCGCGACTTCTTCTCACACACCGACCCTGACGGCCGGACGCCCTGGGACCGCGCCGACGCCGCGGGTATATCGAACCTCGGCGGCGAGAACATAGCCCGCGGCCAGCAGAGCCCAGAGGCGGTGATGGACTCCTGGATGAACAGCGAGGGTCATCGCGCCAACATTCTCAACTGCGACTTCAAGACGCTGGGCGTGGGCGTCCACAACGGCCCCGGCGGTCCCTGGTGGACGCAGAACTTCGGCTACTGATCTCGGTCAGCGGCCCTCCCGCCCACGCCGGCAACGGCCGGGGGGCAAAGTCAGCGACGTGCCGATGTGCCGGCAGGAGTGCGCTGACAACGTGGGCAGTAGTAGCTGGAGCGATTCATCCAGGGACTGCGGCGTATGGCGGTCCCGCACCTGCGGCACGGCTCGCCCTCTCGGCCGTAGGCGTCGAGCGAGCGCGAGAAGTAGCCGGACTCCCCGTTGACGTTCACGTACAGGCTGTCGAAGCTGGTCCCACCGACGTCCAGTGCCGCCGTCATGACGTTCGTGACCTCGTGGAGCAGCTCCGAAGCTTTCGGACGCGTCAGAGCGGCGGTGGGCTGCTCGTAGTGGACACGGGCGCGCCACAGTGCCTCGTCCGCGTAGATGTTGCCGACCCCGCTGATCAGTGACTGGTCCAGTAGCGCGCGCTTGATCGTGGTGCTGCGGCGCCTGAGCGACGCGAACCAGAGCTGCTCGTCGAACAACGGGTCCAGCGGGTCACGGGCGATATGCGCGATGTTCTCGGGCAGCGCCTCCGGATCGCCGGGCACCGTCGGGTGCACCGAGAGCCCTCCGAAAGTCCGCTGGTCGACGAAGCGCAGTTCACCCGCTTCGGAGTCGTCGAAGGTCAGCCGAACCCTCAGATGGCGCTCGTCCGGGGTGGAGGCGGGCTGGATCAGCAGCTGTCCGCTCATCCCCAGATGGGCGAGGAGCGCGGTGCCCGTCGGGGCGGGCCCCTCGCCGGCGGTGTCCAGGGGTATCCACAGGTACTTGCCACGCCGCCGGGGCGCAGCCATCCGGCTACCGGCCAGCTGGGACGCGAAGTCCTGCGCGCCCGCCTCGTGACGCCGGACCGCCCGGGGGTGCAGCACCTCCACGGTGTCGACGACACGCCCGGCCGCCCAGCGCTCAAGACCGCGCCGGACGACCTCGACCTCGGGAAGCTCAGGCACCGTTGCCGGCGCCCGGGCTCGCTGCCCCGGAGCCGTCGTCGGCACCTGGGGCCTCGTCCGAGGTCTCGCGGATCGCGCGCCACGCGGTCTCCGCTGCCTGCTGTTCCGCCTCCTTCTTGCTGCGGCCGGTGCCGGTGCCGTGCGTGACACCACCGACGCGAGCAGCAGCCGTGAAGGTCTTCTCGTGATCTGGGCCCGACTCGGTGATCACGTACTCGGGGACTCCGAGCCCTTCGGCGGCACTCAGCTCCTGGAGGCTGGTCTTCCAGTCCAGGCCGGCGCCCAGGCCGGCGGAGCGCTCGATGAGCGGGTCGAAGAGCCGGTGGACCAACTCGTCCGCGGCAGGAAGTCCCTGGTCGAGATAGACGGCACCGATGACCGCCTCGAGCGTGTCGGCGAGAATCGATGCCTTGTCCCGGCCGCCAGTGCCCTCTTCGCCCCGGCCCAGACGCACGAAGGCGCCCAGGTCCAGTCCGCGGGCGACCTCGGCGAGGGCCCGGGAGTTGACGACCGCGGCACGCAGCTTGGCGAGCTGCCCCTCAGGGAGGTCCGGATGCGTACGGTAGAGCGTGTCCGTGACCACGAGGCCGAGCACGGAGTCCCCGAGGAACTCCAGCCGTTCGTTGGTCGGCAGCCCGCCGTTCTCGTACGCGTAGCTCCGGTGCGTCAGCGCGCGCACCAGAAGGGCGGCCTCCAGCTGGTAGCCGAGCCGCCCTTCCAGAATGGCGTGGGACGAGGCACTGTCCGCCGACGTCTCGTTCAGCGACGTACTGGCGTCTGACATGAAGCCTGTCACCCGCCGATCAGACCTCGAGGACCTGACGGCGGTTGTACGTGCCGCAGTTGCCGCACGCGGTGTGCTGCAACTTCGGCTCCTGGCAGCGCTCACACGTCGCCAGATTGGCGGCCACAGCCTTCCACTGGGACCGGCGGTGGCGCGTGTTGCTGCGCGACATCTTCCGCTTCGGAACAGCCACGGCTACTTCTCCTGTGGTTCGTCCCCGCCGGAGCGAGGAGACTTCGCTTGCTCTGCGGCCGGCTCACCGGTTCCCTGGGAACCGGTCAGCTCCTGCAGCGCCGCCCAACGGATGTCGACGGCTTCGTCGTGCTGGTGGCCGGGCTCAGCCGCGATCCGCACCCCGCACTCGGGGCACAGACCTGGGCAGTCCTCCTGACACACCGGCTGCAGCGGCAGTGACAGCACCACCGCGTCACGCAGCACCGGCTCGAGGTCGAACAGCTCGCCCTCGATACGGAACGTCTCCTCCTCGGCGTCGTCGCCGGTGTCCGCGGGGCGGCTCCGGTCGTCGGCGTCGGGGTAGGAGAACAGCTCCTGGAAATCCGCCTCGCACTGGTGGCTCAGCGGCTCCAGACACCTTACGCACTCGCCCGTGAGGGGCGCACGCGCGGTGCCCGTAACGAGGACGCCGTCCATCACCGATTCGAGTCGGAGCTCTACCTCCACCTGCGCGTCCGCCGGAACCCCGATCACCTCGGTACCGAGATCACCTGGGGAGTCGACGGTGCGGGACAGCCGCTTCAGCGCACCCGGCCGCCGCCCCAGTTCCCGTGTGTCGAACACGAGTGGGGCACGGTGGTCAAGGGGCGGTTTCAGGGCGTCCTGCTTTCTACGCGGGCGGCACAGGCCGCGAGGCAGACCTCTCCGCACGGAAGAGCGACTGGGCAGCCAGGACCGTGGTGAGACCACGGCCGAGCAGACAGCGTACTTCACCGGTGGTCGCGGACCCAATTCGGCCGTGGCCCGAGGTGGGCACCGGATCGGGCCGGCCAGCACGGGCAACGGAGTCGCCTGGGGCCCGGAGCGGTGACCCCGCCACAGCCAGGAGGACGGGCCCCTCACGGAAGGCAGCGGGGCGCCACGCGCTCCGGCTGATGCGCCTGCCCCATCCCCGGCACCGTCTGCCCCATGCGGTGCGGTGCGGTGCGCCCCACGCCGTCGCCCCATGCCGCAGTGCTGTGGCAGCACCGCGGCATGGGGCGGCCGCAGGCAAGCGGGAAGGGCGAACGCGGTCCGCCTGGCCGCCACAGCTCAGCTCAGCGGCCCTGCTCGTAGCGGCGCAGCTGCTCGGCGTCGATCATGCCGGTGTCGAAGAGGCTGGCCTCTTCCAGAGCCCCGGCCTGCGGGTAGCCCTGCCCCTGGGCGTGCTGGGCCCCGTGCTGCTGGTAGCCGTACGGGGCGGGGTCACCGTAGCCGGACGACGCCTGGTGCGCGGCGGCGGGCTGGTACGGATCCGGTGAGCTGCCGCCGTATGCCTGCTGCTGATCGGGCTCGGCCGGCGCGTAGTCCTGGTACCCCGGCTGCGTTCCGTACCCCTGATACGCACCCTGGTAGTCGTACCCCTCACGCGCGGCCGAGGGCTGGGAGTAGTACGACTCCGGCTGCTCCTGGCCGTAGGACGCCGCCGCCTGGTCGGCGCGCTCGTCCGGATCACCGAACTGTCCGCCGAGATCGTCCGTGGGGCGGTGGCCGGTGAGCTTCTGCCGCCCGCGGCCGACCGCTTCGAGCGTCTTCCGGAGGACGGCCTCGATGGCGCTGAACTGGGCGTCGACGTAGGCGTCAGCCTGGGCGAGCAGCTCCTCGGGGTCTCCGTCGCGGCCGAGAAGCTTGGTGCGGCCGCGGTCGACGGAGCTGATCGTCTTGCCGAGGACGACCTCGAAGTTGGCCAGCTTGCTGTCGACGTAGTCGTCCGCCTCCTCGCGCACCGAGTCGGCCTCGCGCCGCGCCTCGGTGACGATCCGGGTGGCCTCCGCCTGGGCGCGCTGCACGACCTCGGTGCTGTCCACGAGAGAGCCACGCTCCGTGCGGGCCGCCTCGACGATGCGCTGTGCCTCCTGCTGGGCCTGCGCCACCACCTGCTCGCGACCGCCGAGCAACTCCTGCGCCTGCGCGAGCGAGCCGGGCAACGCCTCGCGCACCTCGTCGAGGCGCCCGAGCAGGTCGCTGCGGTTGATGACACAGGACGCCGACATCGGCATCGACTTGGCACTCTCGACCGCGGCGACGATCTCATCCAGTTTCTGGTGTACGTCCACGGCAGTGACTGTACGGCCCCCGGGCGGCCCCAGGTAGCCGGATGCCCGGCCCGGCGGGGTTCCTCCGGGCGCACCGGGGCACCCGCCCGGGTCACTCGGCGGTCAGCTTGCGGCGCAGTTCGCGCAGCACGGGGTCGGGCACCAGGTGGGCCACGTCGCCGCCCCATGCGGCGACTTCCTTCACCAGCGAGGAGGAGAGGAAGCTGTAGGTGGGGTTGGTAGGGATGAAGAGCGTCTCCACTCCGGAGAGCCCGTTGTTCATCTGCGCCATCTGAAGCTCGTAGTCGAAGTCGCTGACCGCGCGGAGGCCCTTGACGATGGCAGGGATGTCCCGCTGCTTGCAGTAGTCGACCAGCAGGCCGTGGAAGGACTCGACGACCACGTTGCCGAAGTCGGCGGTGACCTCCTCGATGAGGGCGATCCGCTCGTCGAGAGAGAACATGCCCTTCTTGGAGTTGTTGATCATCACCACGACGTGCACGGTGTCGTAGAGCTTGGACGCCCTGGCGATGATGTCGAGATGTCCACAGGTGATGGGGTCGAAGGACCCCGGACAGACTGCGCGGCGCAACGGACTCTCCTCGCTCTGGCGGACCGTCATGACCGGTCTCCGATGTCGTCTACGGCGGCGCGACCGTACCAGAGCGTTCCCTCGCCGTAGCGACGGGACCGGAGCCCCTCGAAACCGGCGGGCCACTGGAACTCGCCACCCCGTGTGCCACGCTCCACGGTGACCAGCGCCTCCCGGGCGAGCCAGCCCCCGGTTCGCAGTGTGACCAGGATCTCGCACACCTCGGCATCGCTCACCGCGTAGGGCGGGTCGATGAAGAGCAGGTCATAGGGCTCGGCCGGCGGGGCGCCGGCGGCTATCTGCTGCGCGCGGCCGCCACGCACCTCAGCCCCGGGCAGGCCGAGCGACTGGACGTTCTCCCGGATCACCCGCGCTGCGCGGGCTTCCGACTCGACGAGCAGGGCGTGAGCCGCGCCACGCGACAGCGCTTCGAGCCCGACCGCGCCTGAGCCGGCGAACAGGTCGAGCACGCGGGCCCCGTCCAGGGGTCCGAACAGCGCCTGCCACGTCGAGAGGAGGCCCTCACGCGCGCGGTCGGACGTCGGCCTGGTGGAGGTGCCGGGCGGGACGGCGAGCCTCCGGCCGCCGGCGGCGCCGCCGATTACGCGGGTCATCGGTTTCCTCACTGTCGGGGCGTGGCCTGGCGGGGCGTAGCGGGGCGTTGCGCGCGGCGGTGCCGGGCACCGGCTGGTCGCGCGCGTCACACGCTATACGGACCGAGCGGCGGGTCGACCGGCCCGGGCCCGCACCCACGTCGGCGGGCCAGGGGCGCGCACTCAACCTCCTGCGCCGGACACTGCGGGACGGAGCGCGCGAGCGGCGCGGCGCGTTCGCAGAGGTGTCGAACCCGGCCTCGCGCGCCCCCGGCTCCCTTAGAGGCAGCCTCCGCTCCGACGGAGCGGAGGCGCGACGCGGAGGCCCGGCACCCAGGCAGCGAGGCGCCACCCCATGGTCCCGCTCGCCGCCCCGCGCACGGAACGTCTCCACGTGGCGGTAGGGACGGTTCAACACCCTGGGGCGGGCCTCGCACGACGCCGCGTCAGCCCTTGTCGAGGTACTCGGCACGGTCCGCGTCGAGCAGGGCGTCCAGGGCGACCTTGAGGTCGGGGTGCGTGTCGAGTTCCGGATCCGCCGCCACCAGTTCCGTGGCCGCCGTCCGCGCCAGCGCGATGAGTTCCTCGTCGGCCACGACGGTCAGGACACGAAGGGAGCTGCGACCGCCGGACTGCGCCTGCCCCAGGACATCGCCCTCGCGGCGTTGCTCCAGGTCGATGCGGGAGAGTTCGAAGCCGTCGAGCGTCTGGGCCACGGCTTCCAGGCGCGCCCGGGCGGCTGATGCCTCGTGCATCTCGGTGACCAGCAGGCAGAGCCCGGGTGCGCTGCCACGGCCGACCCGGCCACGGAGCTGGTGCAGTTGGGAGACACCGAACCGGTCGGCGTCCATGATCACCATGGCGGTCGCGTTCGGGACGTTGACGCCCACCTCGATGACCGTCGTCGCGACGAGCACGTCGACCTCACCGGCGGTGAAGCGGCGCATCAGGTCGTCCTTCGCTTCCGGCGCCATGCGGCCGTGGAGCGACTCGACGCGCAGCCCGCGCAGCGGCCCCTCTGCGAGGCGCTCCGCGACCTCCAGGACCGCGAGCGGCGGCCGCCGCGCGGACTCCTCCGCGAGGGCGCCCTCGTCCTCCTCGGCCGGGGCGTTGCCGTCCGCTGCGGACTTCCGACGGCCGGCCGACGCCTGGTCGGGGACGTCGTCACCGATCCGCGGGCAGACGACGTACGCCTGATGGCCGCCGGCGACCTCCTCTCGTACTCGATCCCAGGCACGGTCCAGGAAGTGCGGCTTGTCGGCGGCGGGCACCACATGGCTGGCGATCGGGGAACGGCCCGCCGGAAGTTCGTCGAGGACGGAGGTCTCGAGATCACCGAAGACCGTCATGGCGACGGTGCGGGGAATGGGTGTCGCGGTCATCACCAGCAGGTGGGGAGGCTGGTCCGCCTTCGCTCTGAGCGCGTCCCGCTGTTCGACCCCGAAGCGGTGCTGCTCGTCGACGACGACGAGGCCGAGGTCGTGGAAGCGGACGGCGTCCTCGATCAGCGCGTGCGTACCGATGACGATTCCGGCGTCCCCGCTGACGAGCTCCAGCAGGGCCCGGCGGCGGGCGGCCATGCCCATGGATCCGGTGAGCAGAACCACCTTGGTGCCGTTCTCCGCACCGCCGAGCAGTCCGCCTTCGGCGAGTTCGCCCATCATCTCGGTGACGGAACGGTGGTGTTGCTGTGCGAGGACCTCGGTCGGGGCGAGCATGGCCGCCTGACCGCCTGAGTCCACCACCGCGAGCATGGCACGGAGCGCGACCAGCGTCTTGCCAGAACCCACCTCACCCTGGAGGAGCCGGTGCATCGGGTGGTCGGTGGCCAGCTCGGCGAAGATCTCGTCGCTGACGCGGCTCTGCCCCGTGGTCAGGGTGAAGGGCAGCGTCGCGTCGAAGTCGTGCAGCAGGCCGCCGGGACGTGGCGCGCGGGGCACCGCGGGAAGCTGGGCGGCCGCGTGCCTGCGGCGCGCGAGAGCCACCTGGAGCACCAGTGCCTCGTCCCACTTCAGGCGGTCGCGGGCGGCCTCGAGTTCCGCGTGCGTGCGGGGGCGGTGCACGCCGAGCAGTGCCTCGGGGAGAGTGAGCAGGCCGTGCTGCGAGCGGAGCGACTGGGGCAGAGGGTCCCCCACACCGTCCCAGTCCGACGCCACCAGGGTGTCCAGGACCGTGTCGACGGCCTTGGCGATCTTCCACGACTCGAGCTGCTTGCAAGCCGGGTACAGCGGCAGGAGCCGGTCCGCGAACTCCCGCGCGGCCTCCGCTCCCCCGTCCACTTCCTCGCCGATCAGCTGGTAGGCGGGGTGCGAGAGCTGGAGCTTGTTGTTGAAGGCGGAGACCTTGCCCGCGAACAGGCCACGACGACCGGGCAGCAGCTCACGGCGGTGGTGATGGACGGCGCCGCCGAAGAACACCAGCTGGAGCTTGCCGCTGCCGTCGGTCAGCGTCACTTCCAGCCGTCTGCCGCGCCCGTGATTGAAGGTGTGCACGCGTGCGTCGGCGATCTCGGCCACGACGGTGACGTGCTCGTCGAGCGGCAGTTCGGCGAGTCGGGTCAGCTCACCGCGTTCCGCGTATCGGCGGGGAAGGTGGTAGAGCAGGTCGCCGACCGTGTGGAGGCCGAGCTGGGCGGCCATCACCTTGGCGGTCGACCCGCCGACCACGTTGGTGAGTGGCGTACGGGAGGAGTACGGGGCGGTCACGGGCCCCATTGCACACCATCAGGCGGACAACCGCGGCAACAGGCGGCCCCGCCCGGCGGGACGGAGCGGCCCGGGCAGGCGGGGCCGCCTGTTGCCGCGGTTGTCCGCC